>CAMDAQ010000120.1 GCA_945888705.1 Singulisphaera sp. GP187 | reverse complement strand
CGCGCCACCGCACATGATCCGATGGATCGCTACCAGACCGCAGCGCAGTTCGCCGATGACCTGCGGCGTCACCTGCGTGGCGAGCCGGTCCTGGTGGGCGAGCAGGGGCAACTCGAGCGCGTGCGTCGCGCGCTCTGGCGCAACCGGGTGCCGGCCACGATCACCGTGGGCATCATGGCCGCGCTCGTCTCGGTCGCGTGGGTGGCCGTGGTGCAGGCGATGCATGCGCGGGACCAGACTCGTGCGGCGCGTCTCGCGCTGCTGTCGCGATCCATTGCTGATGCTGATCGGTCGGCCATCGAGACCGCCGCGCGCGATGTCCTTGAAGGCGCACCGAGCCTTGAACGTGACGTGACCCGGCGCCTGTTCGATGTCGGATGGACGGACGTCCTTCCATACCCGTGCACGGACTGGGTCCTGCTCCCGGGTGCGCAGGCCGGCATTGGTCTCTTCACGGGCGACAAGATGCAGGACATCAAGGGGGACTCCCTTGCCCATGGCGCCCATGGAGCGATCTCGTGGCGAGTCCCCCAGCCGCTGACGGAGATCGGCGCACTGTGCGTGACGAGAGATGCATCCCTGATTGCGGTGGCGAACCTGCGTGGTGAGCTGGCGCTGCATCAGGTCGCCACCGGCGCTGGCCCGCCGCTTTTGGGCAACACGACCGACGAGTACGACCAGGCCATCACGGCGGAGCTTGGCAGCGGGCAGATCGTCGGTGCCGGCTACGAACTCCGTGTGTGGGATCGCACAACGCCCAGCCGACCCATCGCCATCATTCCGTTGTCCGTCGGCCTGGTCCGGTCGATGGCGCCGCATCCAAGCGCACCGTCCGTGGTCGCCGTGGGCGGTGAGTCTGGTGCGGCCGTCGTCGATGTGGACCGCGGGGTCGTGACGGCGATCGGTGAGCCAGGCGTGCGCGCCCTCTCGATCGAATGGACCGCGGATGGACGTGGCATGATCATCGGTGGTCGCGGAATCGCCCGCGTTCCCATCGATGGACGTGGACAGTCGTGGTCGGCGGCGGGCAACAGCGGTTCCGTCTGGGGGCTGGTGCGACTCGATGAGGATCGCTTGGTCAGTGCCGGCAGCGATGGCACGGTCGGGCTGTGGTCGATCGCCACGGGCCGCGAGCTGGGTCGCCTGCCGCTGGCCACGGAGAAACTCTGGAGCATCGATGCACGCGAGGGCGCGCTGGGCGTCTCCAGCCAGTCGGGGGCGTTCACCATCGCTGCCGACGAGGTGAAGCGTTGGTTCGGTTCGCGCGAGCCGGCGCCCTTGGATGTTCGGCCTGGCGGCGTCAGGCTCGAACGCGCTGGCATCGGTGTCGTGCGGATCGTGCATGGTGAGCAGTCGCGCGAGATCCCGATCGCCGCCGGCATCCCGATCCTGCGCGGGGCCATCGATGACGGGGTCAGCACGACCGTCGTGGCCCTTGATGATGGATCGTTGCGCTGCATCGATGCCGCCTCAGGCCGTGAGCGATGGCGCCTCGACGGCGTGGGTGACGGCATCCACGAACAGGAGCGTCACGGTTTCCGCACGCTGTCGATCTGCGCCGAGGCGGAGAGCGTCCTGGTTGGCTCGCGCGTCCATGGCGCAAGTCTCCACGCGCTGGACTCGGGTCAGGTGCTCTGGACGGTCAAGCCCACGAGCCAGCTCGAGTCGGCGTCCCTTGCCTCGGATGGTTCGTTCGCAATCCTCACTGGCCGTGAGGGGCACCTGCTCCTGGTCGATGCGGCAACGGGCGAGGTCGAACACACGGAGAAGCCCTTCACACAGAGCGTGCCGGCCTCGGCGATCACCGAAGATGGCGAGCGCGTCGTCGTGGGCTCGGCCGATGGATCGCTCGTGATCTTCGAGTCGAGGACCCTGCGTGAAGTGCTGCGGGTCCGGTGCGCACCGAGCCCGATCGCGCAGCTCTGGCTCGAGCTTGATGGCATCCACGCGATCGATCGCGACGGCTGGCATCGCGTCCGCTAGCCGCGGGCCGTTTCCTTGCCCTCGTTGGGTTGGGGCACTCGCCGCGAGTTCATGCGTCGCGCCGCGGCCTCGCTTCCGCCACACACCCAAGAAGTTTCACCTGCCGCTTGCCCCAACGCGGGCTCCGGGCTCTACTTCCTGCATGCTGCCCGCGATCGCCACGCTGCTCATGACGGCCGTCGGGGGAGCAGGGCAGCGCACGATCGACTTCAACCGCGATGTGCGGCCGATCCTGGCAGCACGTTGCTTCAACTGCCATGGGCCCGATGCCGAGAGCCGCAAGGCTGGGCTCCGGCTGGATGATCCGCACGAGGCAAAGGCTTCGCGTGATGGCCATGCGGCGATCGTGGCTGGCGATCCTGATGCAAGCGAGGTCTGGCGACGGCTGCTGAGTGATGATCCTGACGAGCGCATGCCGCCCAAGGGCACACCGCTCACCGCTGCCGAGCGTGACACGATCAAGGCGTGGATCGAGCAAGGTGCTCCGTATGCCGCGCACTGGTCCTGGGAGCCCGTGAAGCCGCCGGTGGTGCCGGCGGTGCGCGATGGCTCGTGGCCGCGCGGTGACGTGGACCGCTTCGTGCTCGCCGGCCTCGAGCAGGCCGGGCTCGCACCTGCTGCACAGGCCGATCACGACACGCTAGTCCGTCGATGGTCCTTCGCGCTGACGGGCTTGCCGCCGATGGCGATCGATGGGCTCGATCAGGCCACGACCCCCGAGGCTGCCGTCGATCTGCTCCTGGCGTCCCCGCATTTCGGCGAGCGTTTCGGCCGGCATTGGCTTGATCTCGTGCGCTATGCCGAGACCTACGGCCACGAGTTCGACTATCCGATCCCTCACGCGTGGCGGTATCGCGACTACGTGATCCGTGCCTTCAACGCCAACGTGCCGTACGACCGATTCGTGCTCGAGCACCTGGCTGGCGACGCACTCGATGAGCCCCGCATGGACCCGGCATGGAACGCCGACGTCAGCCCGATCGGCACGGGGTTCTGGCTGCTGGCGCAGGGCACGCACGCGCCGGTCGATGTCGCCACCGACGAGGCTGAGCGCATCGCCAACCAAGTCGACGTGATGACGCGCACCTTCTTGGGCGCGACCGTTGCCTGCGCGCGATGCCACGACCACAAGTTCGATCCGATCGCGCAGCGCGACTACTACGCGCTCAGTGGTTCGCTGAAGAGCAGCGCCCGCACGTCGGCCTGGCTCGATGATGGCCGGATGGAATCCGCGCGCTCGGCCCGCGTGGCGGCACGATCGGACCTCGATGCACGGGTGCGCGTCTCAAGCTCCACGGTGCCCGGCTCCCACGGTGGTTCGTCGACCGCAATGGTTCCAGCACCTGCACCGCCCACCAGCGCGCTGCGCCTGCTCGCCACCTTCGAAGCCCCGATGCCCGAGGGTTGGACCGCAGGCGGTGCAGCGTTCGCGCGCGAGGCTGGCGAGCGACCGGCGATCGGTCAGCGCGGCAAGGCGGTGCTCGCCCTCGAGCGCGACATCGCCACCAGTGACGTCGGTGGCCACGCGCTGAAGGGCTGGTTGCGCAGTCCATCCTTCACGATCGATGGTCCGTTCCTGGCGCATGCGGTGCGCGGTACGGGGGTGCGCATCAGGTGCGTGATCGACGGCTACTTCCTCGATGACCACAACGCACTGCTCTTCGAAGGCATGACGCAGGCTCCCGACACGGGCGGCGCGTGGGCGGCCGTCGTGCATGACCTGCGCCGCTTCCAGGGGCGGCGCGCGCATGTCGAGTACGTCGATGATGGCGGCGGCGTGATCGATGTGGCGTGGCTGGCGTTCGTGCAGTCGCCGGAGCTCGCGCCCATGCCCGCACCGGCAGCCGCCGATCCGGCGTTGGCTTCCGAACTGGCGGCGATCGACGCCCAAGCGTTGCCAGAGTCGATCGAGGCGCTGGTCCTAGCCGAAGCCGGAGCGTGGAACGACAGCGTGCACGTGCGAGGCAGCGCGAAGCGGCTCGGTGATTCGGTCACGCGCGGGGCGATGGGTTCGCTCGCCCAGGGCGTCCCTGCGCCCGGCGCTGTCGGTTCTGGGCGGCTCGAACTAGCCCGAACGCTCGTGGACGGATCGCACCCGCTTGTTGCGCGGGTGATGGTCAACCGTATCTGGCAGCATGTGGTCGGTCGCGGGCTCGTACCCACGCCGGATGACTTCGGTGCGCTCGGTGCGGCACCCACGCATCCGGAACTTCTTGATTGGCTCGCCGCCGACTTCATGCGCGACTGGGACATCAAGCGGCTCGTTCGGCAGATCGCGCTGAGCGCCACCTTCGCGCAGTCGGGCATCTCCAGCGAACGGGCCGAAGCCATCGATCCCACGAACGCCTTGCTGCACCGCGCGTTCATCCGGCGGCTCGATGCCGAGAGCGTGCGCGATGCCATGCTGGCGCTGGCCGGCGGGCTCGATCGATCGATGGGCGGGCCCGGCGTGCCCACGCATCTGACGGAGTTCATGACCGGTCGCGGACGGCCGGGCCAGTCAGGCCCGCTCGATGGCCACGGGCGACGCAGCGTGTACCTGGAAGTGCGGCGCAACTTCGCGGATTCGTTCCTGGCCACGTTCGACCTGCCGGTCCCCACGACCACCGTCGGTCGACGCCACGAGAGCAACGTCCCGGCGCAGGCGCTGGCGATGATGAACGCCCCGCTGGTGCATGAACTCGCGGCGCGCTGGGGCGAGCGCGCGGGATTGCGTGGCGAGGGCTCGCCAGAGTCGATCGCGCAGGTGGCCGCAGGCATGCTGACCGAGGCGTGGGGCCGCAATCCTGCCACGACCGACATCGATCGGTGCGTGGCGTTCGTGCAGGCCGAGGGCGGGCCGAGCCCCGCGGCATGGTCGGCGCTTGCGCACGCGATCCTGAACACGAAGCAGTTCCTCTTCATCGACTGAACCATGGGCCATCACTGCCGATCTTTCGTACCCCGTGCCTTCACGCGCCGCGACATGCTGCGGCAGTGCATGAGCGGCTTCGGCATGGTTGCCGCGGCGGGCATGATGGGCCCCAAGGCGATGGCTGCGCTCGTCGAGGGTTCGCTTGCACCGCGTACGCTGCGGGCCCGCGCGCGCAACGTGATCTTCCTCTACATGGACGGCGGTCCGAGCAGCATGGACACGTTCGATCCCAAGCCGCGGCTCGCCAAGGAGAACGGCCAGCCGTTCGGCATGGCGATGGAGCCGACGCAGTTCAACAACAACGGCAACACGCTCGGCAGCCCGTGGGCGTTCCGGCCGGGTGGTTCATGCGGCACGCCGGTGAGCGATCTCTTCCCGCATGTGCGGGCCATGGCCGACGAGCTGCTCGTGATCCGCAGCATGACGAGCCAGTTCAGTGAGCACACCAACGCGAACTACTTCTTGCACACCGGTGCGGGGCTCGCCGGGCGACCGAGCATGGGTGCGTGGGCGAGCTACGGCCTCGGCAGCGAGAGCTCCGACCTGCCGGGTTTCGTGGTGCTGAACGGCGGGCTTGTGCCGCCGGGCGGTCTGGAGTGCTTCGGCAATGGTTTCCTGCCGGCCACGCACCAAGGCAGCGTGGTCCTGCCGCGTGGCGATGGCCTGGCGAACGTCCGTCCGCGCGAGGGCGCCGATGCGCAGCGGCGCAAGCAGGCCTTGGTCAGCGCGCTCGATGGCAGCGCGCCCTCATGTGGCGCGGTCGAGGCGGCGATCGCCAACTGGGAACTCGCGTTCCGCATGCAGTGGGCCGTGCCCGAACTCATGGAGGTCTCGCGCGAGAGCAAGGCGACGCAGTCGCTCTACGGCATGGATCACGCGTACGAGCCCACTCGGATCTTCGCGGCGCAGTGCTTGCTTGCGCGCCGGCTCGTCGAGCGCGGCGTGCGCTTCGTCGAGCTCACGATTCCGCACACGGCCAACAACGACCGCTGGGACCAGCATGACAACCTCGTGGGCGGCCATGAGGACAACGCGCGCACGGTCGACCAGCCGATCGCCGCGCTGCTCAAAGACCTGCGCCAGCGTGGCCTGCTCGACGAGACCCTGGTGGTCTGGGCAGGCGAGTTCGGACGCACGCCGTTCGCGCAGGGCACTGCTGGGCGCGACCACAACCCGTTCGGCTTCAGCATCTGGATGGCCGGCGGTGGGGTGCGTGGCGGCAGCGTGTACGGCGCCACCGACGAGTACGGCTACAAGGCCGTCGATGGCCGCGTGGACATCCACGACCTGCACGCGACGATGCTCCACCTGCTGGGCATCGACCATGAGCGCCTGACGTTCATGTTCGGCGGCCGCGACATGCGGCTGACGGACGTGCACGGCCGCGTGATCACCGACTGGATCGCGTGATCCCCGTCGGTCGCCGGACCGGGATCAGGTCCACGCGCGGCGCCGCTCGCGGGCTCA
>CAMDAQ010000119.1 GCA_945888705.1 Singulisphaera sp. GP187 | reverse complement strand
CCGCCGTCCATGCCCTGCTCTTCATCGAGGGTGTCCCGCTGAACATGGACCAGATGATGGAGCGGCTCGGCATCAGCCGCGGCAACGCCAGCATGACACTGCGCACACTTGAGGAGTGGGGCATCGTGCACCGCACGCCCGAGGAGTCGACCCGTCGCGATCTCTTCACGGCGGAGCAGGATGTGTGGCACCTTTTCGCCGCCGTGATCCGCGTGCGCAAGGCCCGCGAGATCGACCCGCTGACGGCAGTCCTGAGCCGCTGCCGCGAGCAGACCGCCACCGGACTGCCCCAGGATCCGGATCTTTCAGCGAACTACGAAAGCTTCAATCAGAAGCTCGACGACATGCTGCTCTACCTGTCGCTCCTGGACAGCCTGACGACGCAGTTCGCGCGGCTCGACCGTGATGCCACGCGCGAGGCCGTGGCCCTTCTTTCGAAGCAGTCACCCGAATGAGCGGGGTCGTTGCGCGGGCGACGCGCCGAATCCCGACTCAGCCCTGCTTCTTCGGCTGATTGCGTTGGGGAACTCAGTGCAGTTCCCGTAGCCTGATCGGCATGATCGTGGCAACGGCGATCATCTTGGCCGTGCTATCGACTCCGGGTCCGCAAGGCTCGTTCACGCCCTTCGTGAACGAAGCCAATGTCCGGGGCGTGGTGGCTTCGACGCTGGGTTCGCCGCAGACCGTCGGGCAATACGGATTCGGGATCGGATTCGCCGATCTTGATCGCGATGGCGATGCCGATCTCGTTGCGCTCGGGACGACCGCGGCACTGGTGTCGATCTTCGAGAACACCGGCGCGGGGTACTTCGTGAATCGCACCGCGACCTGCGGCGTCACGGGACTCTCGAGCCCCGGCGGTTTCGCCGCGGCCGACCTTGACGCCGACGGCGATCTTGACCTCGTCATCAGCCAGCGCGGCCACGGCATCAAGCTCTACCGGCAGACCGCACCGATGCTCTTCATCGATGCCACCCACGGCAGTGGGCTCGACAGCACCTGGGTGGGCCGCTGTGTCTCGATGGCCGATCTCGACGGCGACGGCTGGATCGATTGCATGGTCGGCAACTACGCAGGACTGATCGCGGGAACCGATGGAGCCCGCCCGCAGGTCTTCCTGAACCAGCAGGGTTCAGGGCGATTCATCGAGGCCGCCGCATGGTGCGGCATCGACGCTCCGGCCTACACGTTCATGGTCTCGCCGGGCGATCTTGATCGTGACGGCGATCCGGACCTCTACCTCTCCAACGACCGCGCGCATATCGGGCCGATCCTGGCGAGCAATCGTCTCCTGCGCAACGATCGCGGCGGATGGACCGAGCTCACGGCGGAGTGTGGCGATGCGGGTGCCGCGTTCTTCAGCATGGGGGTCGCCCGTGCCGACTTTGACGGCAATGGCCTGATCGACCTGCTGTGCACGAACATCACGGTGCCCAACCAGCCGCTCGGGGCGGTCCACCCGCTCCTCATGCAGGTCGCACCAATGTCGTGGGACGAGCAGGCCACCTCGCGCGGACTCGTGACTGCCTCGAACCTGACGGGCTGGTCGGTGCAGGCCTTCGATGCCGACAACGACGGCGACCCCGACCTGCACATCGTGCATCAAGCCGCCCAGGATCGCTTCTTCCTCAACACCAACGGCCAATTCACCGACCTCACGACGACCGCTGCGCTCGGCGGCGGACCGCAGGTCGACTACGGCTCTGCCTGTGCCGATGTCGATGGTGACGGCGCCATCGACCTGGTGACCAATCCCCTCGGTGCACCGCTGCGGCTCTTCATGAACAAGGAGGGGCGCCGTCGGCCTGCGGTGCGGATCGGTGTCGCCGGCGAGTGGCCCAATCTTGACGCCATCGGTGCTCTGGTCGATGTCGAGGTGGATGGACGGACGACGCTGCTCGAGATCGCCGCCGGCGGCGTGGGCTACCTCGGCATGAACGACGCGCGCGTGCACGCAGGACTGGGCGACTCCCCACGCGCCGACCGCGTGACGGTGACCTGGCCGTGGTCCGGCACGACCCGCACGATCCATGCCCTGCCGGCCGGATCATGCTGGACCGTGCATCCTCCGGAACGGCTGGGCGATGCGAACGGCGACTGGACCATCGACTCGATCGATCGCACTGCTCTGAACGGCTGCCTCGGCGAATCGTTGCTGACCTGCCCGTGCCTGGTCTTCGATTTCGATGGTGATGGATCCGTGACCTCGACTGACGCGGCAGCGTTCGAGGCCCGTGCGGACCTCGCGCGCTGCGACCTCGACCGTGATGGCGATGTCGACTCGGCGGACCTTGCCATGCTGGTGGCCGGATGGGGCACCAACGACCCGCGCCTGGATGCCACCCGCGACGGGGCGGTTACCGGAGCGGATCTGGCACAACTCCTCGCCGAGTGGTCGCCCTGAGGCAACCTGCTGCTACACTCCCTGCCCCCTTGGACAGGTGGCCGAGTGGTTGAAGGCACCGGTTTGCTAAACCGGCATACGGGGTATATCCCTGTATCGCGGGTTCGAATCCCGCCCTGTCCGTTCGATCGTCCGCGGCCCGGCCATCGCCCGGGCCGCGCGCGTTTTCGTATCACTCGCTTCGGCCATGGACCAGTTCCTTCACGATCTCTGGCAGCTCATCGCGCAGCCCGGGCTGCTGCGGGAGAACCTCGCGCAGATCGTGTCCACGCTCGGCGGCACGGCGACCTACGTCATGCTCGGCCTGATCGTCTTCGCCGAGACCGGCCTGGTGGTCACGCCGTTCCTGCCCGGAGACAGCCTGCTGTTCGCCACGGGTGCCGTGTGTGCCACCGTGGCCAGCGTGGCCGCTCAGGATGGAGCCGCCCCTGCTGTCACCGTCCAGACCATGGGCCTGGTCCTCTTCGTGGCTGCGGTCCTTGGTGACGGCGTGAACTACCACATCGGCCGCGCGATCGGTCCGGTGGCCTTCAGCGGACGCTACCGCTGGCTCAAGAAGGAACACTTGGACCGCACCCACGCCTTCTTCGAGAAGCATGGCGGCCGTGCCGTCGTGCTGGCCCGGTTCGTCCCGATCGTGCGCACCTTTGCCCCCTTCGTTGCGGGCATCGGGGCAATGACCTATTCGCGGTTCCTCTTCTACAACGTGCTCGGCGCGATCATCTGGGTCGGGCTCCTGCTTGGCGCCGGCTACTGGCTCGGCGGCCTGGCGATCGTGCAGAAGCACTTCTCGAAGGTCGTCCTCCTCATCATCGTGGTGAGCCTGCTGCCCCTTGCGTGGGAGTGGTGGGCCCATCGCCGCGCCGCTCGGTCAGGCGGCCACTAGACTTCCGGACCTCCCATGAAGATCCACGAATACCAGGCCCGTCAGCTGCTGCAGGATGCATCGATCGCCGTTCCCCCGAGCCGCATGGTGCAAACGGTGGCCGAGGCCCACACTGCTGCCTCGGACATCCTCGCGGGCGGCGCCAAGCTGCTGGTGGTGAAGGCGCAGGTCCACGCCGGCGGACGCGGCAAGGCCGGCTTCGTGAAGGTGATGAAGAGTGCCGACGAAGCCCGCTCGGCTGCCGAGTTCATGCTCGGCAATCGCATGGTCAGCCCGCAGACGCCGCCCGAGGGTCTTGAAGTCAAGCGCCTGCTCGTGGCCGAGGCCGTCGACATCGCCAAGGAGTACTACCTTGCGATCACCCTCGACCGCGCCAAGCGCACGAACACGCTGATCGCCAGCGCCGAAGGCGGCGTGGAGATCGAGCACGTGGCCGAGACGCGACCCGAGGCGATCATCCGCCAACCGCTCGACCCGGTCTCCGGCCTCGCCCCCTTCCAGGCCCGTGCCGTCGGCATGAAGCTCGGGCTCACCGGCAAGCCGCTCGCCCAGGCCGTCGACCTGATGATGCGCATGGCCGCGCTGCTCACCAAGACCGATGCGAGCATGGTCGAGGTGAACCCGCTCGTGCTCACGCCGCCCGATGCGGCGAACCCCGAGGGCCGCATCGTCGCGGTCGACGCGAAGTTCAACTTCGACGACAACGCGCTCTTCCGACAGAAGGCGATCGCGGCGATGTTCGACCCCACCGAGGAGAACGCGGCGGAACTTCGTGCGCAGGAGTTCGGGCTCTCCTACGTGGCGCTCGACGGCACGATCGGCTGCCTCGTGAACGGTGCGGGCCTTGCCATGAGCACGATGGACATCATCAAGCTCGAAGGCGGCGAACCCGCGAACTTCCTCGATGTCGGCGGCAGCGCGACCGAGGAAGCGGTGAGCGAGGCGTTCCGCATCATCCTGAGCGACAGCCGCGTGAAGGGCGTGCTGGTCAACATCTTCGGCGGCATCATGCAGTGCGACCGCATCGCGCGCGCGATCGTCGGTGCCGCGAAGTCGGTCGGCTTCAAGGTGCCGCTGGTCGTGCGCCTCGAAGGGACCAACGTGGCGGAAGCCCGCCGGATCCTCGATGCCGCCAAGGCCGAGCTGCCCACCATGCAGGCTGCGGGCGACCTGGGCGATGCGGCGCGCCGCATCGTCGCCGCCACCAAGGCCTGAGGCGCGTGCTCGCGCTCTGGGACATCGACGGCACGCTCCTGAAGAGCGAACATGCGGGCATCCATGCGATGCTCGAGGCGCTGCATGACCTGCACCCAGGAAAGTCGTTCTCCTTCGACGGCGTCGAAGTGAGCGGCCGGCTCGATCCGCTGATCTACCGCGAACTCGCTGCCCGGCACGGCATCCCTGATGATGACGACGCCCACTCCACGTTCCGCGCCACCTACGCCGAGCGGCTCCGTGACCGGCTGGCTGCGCGCAACACCGTGCGCGCCCTCGCCGGCGTGGGCGAACTCGTGCGGGCGCTCCATGACCACGCGCACTGGGAGCAAGGCCTGCTCACCGGCAACTACGAACCGACGGGGTTCCTCAAGGTGACCCACGCGGGGCTCGATCCCGCACACTTTCGCATCAACGCGTTCGCCGATCACGGTGCCACGCGGCGCGACCTGCCGCCGGTGGCGATCCGCCGCTATCAGGAAGCCACTGGCCGCGCCCTGCCGCCGCAGCGCGTGGTGATCATCGGCGACACCCCGCTCGATGTCGACTGCGCCCACCACAACGGATGCCGATGCCTGGCGGTGGCGACCGGCATCCATCCGCCCGATGAACTGCGCGCAGCCGGTGCGGATCTCGTCGTGGACGACCTGTCGGATGTCGCGGGCATCCTGCGCTGGCTCGAAGCCTGAGCGACCGGCACCGATAGCCTCACGAGCGATGGCCTACCGCGCGTGGTGCTCTGACTTCTACGTCAACATGAAGCTCGGCCTGAAGATGGATCTTCCGGCGGCGCGCGAGCCCGTGTTGGAACTGTTCGACAGGATCAGGCGCCAAGTGCCCAGCCTGAGCCGCCTGCGACGGACGGACACGGAAGTCGCGCTCGAGAGCTCCGAGGGTGAACCGAGCCTGATGTGGGTGGCGATGAAGGCGACGAGCCTGCGCGCGGGCTACGTCAACCCGCCCGACATGGCCGAGACGTACCGGCTGCACCGCTTCCTGCTCGAGACCGCGCCGTACTTCCTGTCGATCAGCCCGCTCGACATCGATTCGGTCGACCTGGTCTTCGGCTTCGACCTCGAGACCGAGCACGACCGCGACATCATCGTCTACAACGCGTTGTTCTCCGACAGCAGGCTGTCGGGCCTTTTCGATCCCGACCACGACCTGCCGATCGACATGCAACCGTTCATCGGCCTGGCGCTCACGCCCGAAGGCGACTGGCAGGCGTTCGTCGAGGTGAAGACCCGGCCCAAGGCGGCCGATGGCTCGAGTGCGCGGCACCTTCCTGAACCCATCAGCGTGATCCTCACGGTGCGCAAGGTCGGCCCGGTCGCCACGCTCGATGAACTTCCGGCCGTGCTTGCGTCGCTCGCCGGTCACGCCGAACGGCTGGCCGAGTCACGCGTGATCCCGCACGTGATCACGCCGCTGCGCGACGAGATCCTGAGCCACTGAAGGCATCACGGACCGCCGCACGGCCGGCGATCCGCCGGCAAGGTCCGCCCCAATGACACGCGGCGCCCTGGATCAGGCGCCGCGCGACGAAGTCAGTGTTGTGCAGGGGTCACTTGACCGTGACGAACTTCGAGACCGACTTGATGTCGGGCACGATCTGCGGGGTGACGAAGAGGCTGAACGACGTGCCCTTCGAGAGATTCACGACCTTGGTCGCCTTCATGCGGGCGGTCCAGATGCGGCCGCCGCGCTGCTGGGTCACGTTGTCGCGGCCACGGGCGGTGGCGATGCGGGTCAGGACCCGCTGCACCGAGGGCTGCATGCGCATCAGCCGCTGCAGGGTCTTGCGGTACTTGGGTTCCGCGGGGACCTGGTTCAGGGTGATGGTGACGGTGCTGCCGGGGGTGATGGTCATGAGTCGCTCC
>CAMDAQ010000118.1 GCA_945888705.1 Singulisphaera sp. GP187 | reverse complement strand
CGATCCAACGACGTCACGCAGCCTTTCCGCTCCGTACCGTGATGGGTGATGGGCCCAACTCCCATTGGGGCCGACGACACCATTCCACGAAGTCGGATCGAAGCAAACGGGTTCCGTGAATTGGAACAAAATTCGACGATTGAATTGATCTTGGCTGGTAATCACGTCGCGCGGCAGCTTAGAACGGCGTTTTCTGACTCGTAAGCCGATTCCAAATCAGGACTTGGATCCCATCATGGCACCTACGCCATGATCCCACGCACGACCTTGCCGTGCACGTCCGTCAGGCGATAGTCGCGCCCCTCGTGCCGGAACGTCAGCCGTTTGTGCTCGAACCCAAGCAGGTGAAGCATGGTCGCGTGCAGGTCGTGGACTTCAACCGGGTTCTCAACCACGTTGTAGCCAAAGTCATCGGTCTTGCCCCAACTGATGCCGGGCTTCACCCCGCCGCCGGCCAACCAGACTGTAAAGCAGCGCGGATGGTGATCGCGGCCATAGTTCTCGCGCGCGAGCGGCCCCTGGCAGTACACCGTCCGGCCGAACTCCCCCGCCCACAGCACCAGGGTGTCGTCGAGCAGTCCACGCTGGCGAAGGTCCTTGATGAGCGCCGCCTGGGGCTGATCGACCGCACCAGCTTGCGCACGCAGTTCGCCAGGCAGGTTGCCGTGCTGGTCCCAACCGCGCATGTAGAGCTGCACGAACCGCACGCCGCGCTCCGAGAGCCGCCGCGCCATCAGGCAATTGGCCGCGAACGAGCCGGGCTTGCGGACGTCGGGTCCGTACATCGCCAGCGTGGCTTCGCTCTCGTCGCTGAAGTCCGTGAGTTCGGGCACCGACATCTGCATGCGGTACGCCATCTCGTGCTGCGCGATGCGCGCCTGCACCTCGGGATCCAGGCTGTCTTGGAACTCGCGCGCGTTGATCTCGCTCACCAGATCGAGCATCTGCCGGCGATCCTCGCGCGTCAGCCCATCGGGATCGCGCAGGTGCAGCACGGCATCGCGGCCGGCGCGCAGCTTGCAACCCTGGTGCTCGCTCGGCAGGAAACCACTGCCCCAGAAGCGCGCGCTCAGCGCCTGCATGTTGCCCAGGCCCTGCGTGATCATGACCACGAAGCTCGGCAGGTTGCGGTTGGCACTGCCGAGTCCGTAGCTCACCCACGCGCCGAAGCTCGGCCGCCCCGGCTGCTCGGTCCCGGTCTGGAAGAACGTGATGCCCGGCTCGTGATTGATCGCCGAGGTGTGCAGCGAATTGATGAAGCAGATCTCGTGCGCCACGCTGCCAGTGTGCGGCAGCAGCTCGCTGAGCCACACTCCACCTTCGTTGTTCTCGTGGCGATCGAAGCGGAACATCGTCGGCGCCACCGGGAATCGCGCCTGTCCGCTGGTCATGCCCGTGATGCGCTGGCCGTTGCGCACGGAATCAGGCAGGTCCTGGTCGAAGCGATCGACCAAGCCGGGCTTGTGGTCGTACAGGTCGAGCTGGCTCGGCGCACCCTCCATGTGCAGGTAGATCACGCGCTTGGCACGCGGCGCATAGTGCGGCAGGTTCGACAGAATCCCAGCAGCCTCATTCGAGACCGAGCCCGCGAGCGCACCCTTCGCCATCGCCAGATCGGCCAGCGCCGCGCCGCCCAAGGCAGCACCGAGCGAGCCCGCCACCTTGCCGAAGAAGCGTCGGCGCGTGAGGTTGAGCAGGTACTCCTCGAGCGGATCGGCCGGGCCTTGCGTGATCGGGTCCTTGCGCATGAGGTGCTCCTTCGCGTTCAGTCCTTCACGATGACGGGGTCGCTCGCCAAAATCGCGTTGGCGACCATGGTCCATGCGGCCAACTCTGCGGGGTCCATGGACCGGCCGGCTGCATGCTCACCCACGGCCAAGAGCTTCATGGCATCATCGGCGCTGCGGGCAAAGCGCGCACGGTACAGGTCCAAGTCCTCGAGCAGGCGCTCGAGCAACCCGGCCCGAGGTTCATGCGCCGTGGCTCGCACGAAGAGCGTGCGCATGCGCGCCGCATCGCTGCCCGGCTCGGCCAGCACGCGCGCAGCCGCAGCGCGCGCAGCCTCCACGAACTGCGGATCGTTCCAGAGCACCAAGGCCTGCAGCGGCGTATTGGTCGACATGCGCCGCGTGGTGCAGAACTCTCGCGTGGGGGCATCGAAGGTCAGGAGCGACGGCGGCGGCACCGCGCGCTTCCAGTACGTGTACAGGCTCCTTCGCCACAGGTCATCGCCGCTGCCCTGCTCGTAGGCGCGCGTGTTGGACTGCAGCATTGCGACCTCCTGCCAGAGTCCCTCGGGCTGGTAGGGCTTCACGCTGCGGCCACCCAACTCTTCGACGAGCAGCCCGCCCACGTAGAGCGCCTGATCACGGATCTGCTCCGCAGCGAGGCGCTGCCGTGGATACCACGACAGCAAGCGGTTGTCCGCATCAAATGCAGCCACCTCGGGGCGCGTGCGGCTCGACAGCCGGTAGGTCGAACTGGTCACCACCAGCCGCACGAGCTCGCGCAGGTTCCAACCACCGCCGCGGAACTCGATCGCCAGCCAATCCAAGAGCTCCGGGTGCGTGGGCAGATCGCCCTGCAGGCCGAAGTCCTCGCTCGTCCGTACGAGCCCGCGGCCAAAGAGCAGTTCCCAGACCCGGTTCACCGTCACCCGCGCCGTGAGCGGATTGCGATCGCTCACGATCCACTGCGCCAACCCAAGTCGATTGCGTGGCAACTCGTCGGGCCACGATCCGAGCACCTTGGGAATGTCGCGCATGACCTTGCGGTTGGCGTCGGGCGCGGTGTACGAGCCGCGCATGAGGACGTAGGTGTCACGCGGTGCTCCCAGCTCGCGCATGACCATGGTCTGCGGCGACTCCGCCTTCGCGCGCTCGATGCGCTGATCGATCGCGGCCACCCGCTGCGCGGCCTCGCGATAGCGCGGCGAATGCTGAACCCGCCAGCTGTCGCGGGCCAGCTGCACGGCACCGTCGTGCACCGTCGGATCGGGCATGAGCAACCCGAGGTCGGCGCTCGCCAGCACGATGTCGGGGCGGTCCAGCCGGGCATAGAAGCCCCCCTGCCCGCCGGTGTTCACGACCTTGAACACCAGCTGGCTCTCGCCAGCGGGGAGCTCGACGCTGATCCGATCCTGATCGGGTGCGACCGCGCGATCGGCGGCGTTCGCATGGACCAGCTCGCCATTGCGCCAGACGGTGATCCGGTCATCGCTGCCCAGCGCCAGTTCCAGCGTGCGCGCGGTGGGTGCGAACACCTGCCGCGCGATGTACTCCGCACCTACGCCCTGCGCGAGCCCAACCACCTGAGCCTCGCGAATGCCGGGCGCATGGCGCCAACCGCCGTTGCCGAACTTGGCGTGACGATTGAATCGCGCCTGGCTGCCCGGGCCATGCTCGGCGAGCGCGGCATCGAGCGCGCCACTGCCGAAGACCTCGCTCAGGTACCAGTCACTCGTCGCGATCGGTAACTGCGCAAGGACGCGCTCATCCGCAGCCGCAACGTGCGCACGCACGCGGCCAATCGAGTGTTGCGCGTAGGGCGATTGGTAGCCGAGCTTGAGTTCGAGTTGCGTGCCGGTCGCAAAGCCGATGGGCTCCTCGGTGAGGAAGTAGGCCACGCGACCCTGGCCATGCACGTGCCCCTCGAGCGCCCACTGCCGTCCATCGGCAGCATCGAGCGCATTCACGGCGCGGAAGTCCCCGTTGGGCTGCTCATGGCTCGCCCACGCCCACACGAACCGAACCGGCACGCGCACACGCGGATCTTCGAGGCTGACTGCCTCGGCACTGATCGAACTCAGCACGGCATTGCCGTTGGGCGCGCGCCCCACACGACCGCCGAAGCTCGGATCGGCAAGCGCTTCGAGCGCGAGCAGCCGCACGCCGGTCTCGGGGAACCGCAGCGTGATCGTGTGTTCGTCGACGTCCGGATTGGACCCCGAGGCCAGCACCGATCCATCGTCCTGCGTCGTCAGCGTCGCTCCGCCCGTGCTGATCGCCCGCTCGACGACAGGCCGAGTCCATGCGATGCCTTCTTCAGAACGCCAACGCGCCAGGAATCCATCGAGCAGCGCACGGTCTTCCTCAGCGCCCTCGTCGCGAACGGCGATGGCCTGCATGCGTTCACTCGCCAATCCGTCGAGCGTTGCGGCCAGCCGCGGATCGGCGACCGGGATGGCCGGCTCGAATGCACGGTTCGGGTCGGGCAGCTGCGAGTACAGCCCGGGCTCCTCGATGCTGTTGAAGAAGGCGAGCAACGAGTAGTAGTCCTCGGTCGTCACCGGATCGAATTTGTGGTCGTGGCACCGCGCGCAGCCCATCGTCAGGCCAAGGAACACGGACGCCGTCGTGTTGGTGCGGTCGACCCAGTATTCGACCAGGTACTCCTCGGGAATCGCACCGCCCTCGTCCGTGGTGACGTGATTTCGATTGAACCCGCTGGCGATCACCTGGTCCTGCGTCGCCCCGGGGATCAAGTCGCCGGCCAGCTGCTCAAGCACGAACCGGTCGTAGGGCATGTTCGACCGGTACGCCTGCAGAACCCAGTCGCGCCAAGGCCAGATCTGCCGGCCGGCATCCATGTGAATGCCGCACGTGTCTGCGTAGCGGGCCAGATCGAGCCACGGCACCGCCATGCGCTCTGCATAGCGGGTGACGTACGGCTCCTCTTCGAGCAGCATGTCCACGAGCCGTTCGTAGGCATCAGGGCGCTCATCCGCCAAGTACGCATCGAGCTCGCGGTCAGTCGGTGGCAGTCCCGTCAGATCAAGGAACACGCGACGCGCCAGCGTGGCGCGGTCGGCCTCGGGCCCTGGCGCGATGCCTGCACCCTGCCATCGCTGCAGGATGAATCGATCGATCGGCGTGCGTCCCCACGACGATGACTGCTCCGCGCGCTCGGCCCCATCCCGCGAACCCGACGGCGGGAGGAACGACCAGTGCGCCTCGTACGGCGCACCAGCGTCGATCCACCGAGCCAGCAGCGCGCGTTCCTCGTCGGTCAGCGGCCGCTTGCCGCTGTCAGGCGGCGGCATGACGACATCGGGATCGGCGTGGTGGATCCGCGCAAGCAGCATGCTTTGCTCGGGCGCCCCCGGCACGATCGCCGCGCCATCGGGTCGGACCGCCGTGGCCGCCTCGAACGAATCGAGCCGAAGCCCCGCCTGCTGCTTCGCACGATCGGGACCGTGGCACTGGAAGCAGCGATCACTCAGGATTGGGCGGATGTCCCGGCCGTAACGAATCTCGCTCGCAAGAGCCGCAGGGCTGGGTCGTGCCCGAGCGCGCGCTGTCCACGTCCAGCCGCTGGACATCAACCACGCACTGCCCACGGCAAGCATCAGGGAACCCAGAAGCAACCGTGGGAGGAGAGCCATGCGATTCATCCTAGTCCCGAAACACGCACCGCCAAGCAGGGCGTGTCGATTGCCGATTTGCATCGCAGGCTGGTGAATCGGATGGTCTCCCCATGGACCTTCAGTGCCCGCAGGACGGCGCCGGACGATCGGCTGTGCATCCCGGAACCATGATCCGCGAGACCCTTGCACTGCTGTCCAGAGCGACCCCCATCAACACGTGGTTCGTCTCCCGCTCGCGCAACGGCGAGCACATCGTGCTGCATGTCTCTCCTGAAGCCGACCTTGCCTTGGCACCCGGTCAGGTCTACGCGTCGACAGCCACACCCTGCGGCACCGTGGTCGAGGCTGGTCGCACGCTCCTGACCGCCACGGCCGGTGGGGTGGCCCCATCGCATGTCGGGGACTTGATGCGTGACTGCGGCGCGAACCTGTACGCCGGCACCCTGTTGGTCTGGGCTCCGGAGCATGGCGCATGCGAGTGCTTCGGGACACTTGCGGGTCTCGGCCGACACGCCACGGCCGACATCATCGCCCCCCACCTGCCGCTCATGACCCACGCGGCCTCGGTGATCGGCTTCGCACTCCAAGCAGCGCACGATGCCGACTCGCTCCGTCGCCGCGCCGAGCGCGCCGAGAGCGAAAGCACCGTCGATGATCTGACGCGCCTCTACAACCGAAGGGGATGGCAGTCGATCGCTTACGCCGAGGCTGGACGCATCCAGCGCTATGGTTCGTCAGCCGGCCTGATCATGATCGACCTCGATGAACTCAAGCGGACGAATGATGCCTACGGCCACCGCGCAGGCGATGCGCTACTGCGCCACGCCGCACAGGTGATCCGCTCGTCGTTCCGTGACTCGGACGTGATCGCTCGACTTGGCGGCGACGAGTTCGCCGTGCTCCTCATGGAGTCCGACGGGCCAGCCACCCGATGGGCCGCCTCGCGCGTAGAAGAATCACTTGCGATCGCCGGCATCCAGGCCAGCGTGGGCTGGGCTTTGCTTGATGGGTCTCGCGACATCGACGCCGCCCTGCACGATGCCGACGCTGCGATGTA
>CAMDAQ010000117.1 GCA_945888705.1 Singulisphaera sp. GP187 | reverse complement strand
CTGCAGTCGAGCGAGGTGAGGAACAACTCGGCGTCGACGGTGGGTGGTATCTGGATCGCGCAGGGTGGGATGCAGGTGGGAGGGACGCTGTTCTGCGGGAATGGCGTGAACATCAACGGCAGCTACACCGATCAGGGGGGGAATGAACTCAACGGTCAGTGCCCGCCTGCGTGCCCTGGGGACGCCAACGGTGACACCCGTGTTGATGGGGGAGACATTGCTGTCACCCTTGCCCGTTGGGGGGCTTGCGTGGGTGACGAGTGCTACTCCGACTTCAATGGCGATGGCATGGTCGACGGCGCCGACCTCGGCATCCTGCTGACCTCATACGGCGGATGCTTCGATCTCCCGTGACGAGGTTTCTGCGCGCGGGAGCGACGACAGTAGTCGCCCACCCCTCACGCCACCGTCACGGAGCGATCGAGGTACACGTCCTGGATCGTCTGCAGCAGCTTCACGCCTTCGGGCATCGGGCGCTGGAAGGCCTTGCGGCCGCTGATGAGGCCCATGCCGCCGGCGCGCTTGTTGATCACGGCGGTCTTCACGGCCTCGGCGAAGTCGTTCTCGCCGCTCGCACCGCCTGAGTTGATCAGGCCCGCCCGCCCGGCGTAGCAATTCAGCACCTGGTAGCGGCAGAGGTCGATCGGATGGTCGGTCGCCAGGTCGCTGTACATGCGCTTGTCGAGCTTGCCGTAGCTCGAGTCGCCGCTGTTGAGCGCCGAGTAGCCGCCATTGAGCTCGGGCAGCTTCTGCTTGATGATGTCGGCCTTGATCGTCACGCCAAGGTGGTTCGCCTGGCCGGTCAGGTCGGCGCTCAGGTGGTGATCCTTGCCGTCCTTCTTGAACTTCGGGTTGCGCAGGTAGCACCAGAGGATCGTGGCCATGCCGAGCGCGTGGGCCTCGTCGAACGCACGCGCCACGTCCACGATCTGCCGCCCGCTCTCGTCGCTGCCGAAGTAGATGGTCGCGCCGACCGCGCAGGCGCCCATGTTCCACGCATCGCGCACCGAGCCGAACATGATCTGGTCGAACTTGTTCGGGTAGGTCATCAGCTCGTTGTGGTTGATCTTGACGATGAACGGGATGCGATGCGCGTACTGCCGCGACACGCTCCCGAGCACACCGAACGTGCTCGCCACGCCGTTGCAGCCGCCCTCGAGCGCCAGCTTCACGATGTTCTCGCCATCGAAGTAGATCGGGTTCTTGGCGAAGCTCGCGCCCGCCGAGTGCTCGATGCCCTGGTCGACCGGCAGGATGCTCACGTAGCCGGTGCCCGCGAGCCGGCCGGTGCCGAAGAGCCGCTGCAGGTTGTTGAGCACCGGCTGCGGGCGGTCGCTCTTGGCCCACACGCGGTCGATGAAATCCGGGCCGGGCAGGTGCAGCCCGGCTGCAGGCACCTTGGCCTTGTGCTCGAGGAGGCTGGCGGCGTCGGCTCCGAGGTACTGGGCGATCTGGCTCATGCGCGGCAAGGTAGCGGCGCACAGCGCATGCGGGGCAGCCCCGTGGCCGGGCAACGGACTTCTCCGCGAGCGGAGACTGGGAGCAGGGCTCTCGCCTCAGCTGGTCGCCGCGATCCGCTGCATCGCGCGCGTGGGCTTCTGCGCCCGCTGCGACTCGGTCTGGCGGCGGATCTCCTCGGCGTCGGCATACTCCTCGCCGAAGCGCACCAGGCGCAGGCTGTTGGCGATGACGAAGACGTAGGCCACGGCCTGGTAGAAGGGCGTGATCCAGATCTGCAGGTTGCCGGTCGCGGCCAGCGCCAGGCCGATGATCGCCAGCACCAGGCTCGCGGCGATGTTCAGCGCGATGATGCCGCGCGCCTTGCGGGCCAGCTCGAGCAGGAACGGCACCAGCCGCAGGTCGTCGTTCATCAGCGCCACGCCGGCACTGTTGGTGGCGATATCGCTGCCGGACAGTCCCATCGCCACGCCAACATCGGCGCTCGCGAGCAGAGGGCCGTCGTTGATGCCGTCGCCTACGGCCAGCACGCGATGCCCGCGCTTGAGCAGGTACTTCAGTTCCTCGTGCTTTTCCTCGGGCAGGCACTCGGCCTCGATCGAGTCGACGCCCGCCGCCTGGCCCACGCGCGTGGCCACGCCGAGGCGGTCACCGGTGAAGATCGACACGCGGCGCACGCCAAGGTCGCGCAGGCGCTTCACGGTCTCCGGCGCGTTGCGGCGCAGCTTGTCCTCAAGGCCGACGGCGCCCAAGTAGGTCTCGCCGCGCATCACGTGCACGCCGCTCATGCCATCGATGCCTGCTTCGACCGACTTGACCGAGGCCGCGATGGACGGATTCAGTTCGAGCAGCCAGCCCGAGCGACCCGCACGCAGCGTCTGGCCGCCCACGACCGCGACGACGCCGCGACCGTGCACTTCCTCGTAGCGCTCGACCTTCGCAGGCTCGATGCGCGCGCGCTGCGCCGTGTCGAGGATCGATCGCGCGAGCGGGTGGTTCGAGCTCTGCTCGCAGTCGGCGGCCGCTTGCAGGAGATCGGCGGCATCCACGCCCTCGGCCGGCGCGAGCCGGCTCACGCTGAACTTGCCGGTCGTGAGCGTGCCGGTCTTGTCGAGCACCACGGTGTCGATGTCGCCCGCGCTCTCGAGCACGCGCGTCTGCTTGATCATGATGCCCAGTCGGGCGGCCGCGGCGAACGCGGCGACCATCGCGGTGGGATAGGAGATGAGCAGCGCGCCCGGGCACGTCACCACAAGGACCGTGATCGCACGCACGGCAGCGGTCTCTCGCACCTCCGCGCTGTCGGACTTGCTGGTGAAGAACCAGACGATGCCGGCCACCATGAGCACGACCGGCACGTAGTACGCGGACAGGCGTTCAATGAGTTCCTGCCGTTCGGTGCGGCTGTTCTCAGCCTCGCGGATGAGCGTCTCGACCTTGCCGATCGTGGTCTCGCCTGCGACGGCGGTGACCTGCAGGTCGATCTGTCCGGTCAGGTTCGTGGTGCCCGCGTAGACCTCGCTGCCGGGCTGCACTTCGATCGGCACGGCTTCGCCGGTGAGCGAGGCCTGGTTGATGCTCGACTGGCCTGCGATCACCTTGCCATCGACCGGCAGGTTCTCGCCGGGGCGCACCCGCACGCGGTCGCCGGTCTTGACCTGCGACAGCGCGACCTCGCGGTCGGTGCCGTCGGCGCCGATGAGCCGCGCCACGTCAGGTGTGAGCTCGATGAGCTCGCGGATCGCGCGCTGCGCACCCCATGCCGTGCGGCTGAGCACGAGTTCCGACAGCCAGAGGAAGAAGGCGAGGAAGCCCGCGGGCAGGTACAGGTTGTTCGCCAAGGCGGCGAGCACGGCGAGCGACGCCAGCGTGTCGCTGCTGGGCTTGCCCGCGACGAGTTCTTCCCACGCACCCTTCACCAAGGGAGCAGCCAGGATCAGCGCGCCCATGGCGGCGGTGATGTTGGTCACGCTCTCGCCCACGCCCAGCAGGGCACGGGCGACCCATGCCGTGAGCAGCATGACGCCGCCCACGAGGGCCACGAAGAGTTGGCGCTCAAGGCGCTCGCCGCTGGACGCGGACGGATCGATGGAAGTGGAGGCCGACGAGGTCGTGATGGTGCTCATGGTCAAGGGACCCGAGGGGGAGAAGTGACCTGCAGCGTAGCACGCTCACGATCCCCGGGTTCGATCCTGCGGGGTACCTTCCAGCCATGTCGCGACAGGTCACGGTCATCGGCGATGGCCAGTTCGGGCTGGTGCTCGCGTCACTCGCGGCAAGCCGTGGGCATTCGGTGCGACTATGGGGGGCGTTCCCCCAGGATCTCGCTGCCCTGGCCGCCACGCGCCGGTCGCCTCGCCTTCCCGAGTTCGAGCTCGATCCTGCGGTCGTGGTCGAGCCTGATTCGGGGCAAGCCCTCGCTGGCGCGGACCTCTGCATCAGTGCTGTTCCGACCCAGCACCTCGCCTCGGTCTGGACGCGACTGGGCAAGGACCTCCCCGCGTCCGCCGTCATCGTCAGCGTGAGCAAGGGCCTTGAACGCGGATCGCTCCGTCGCCCGAGCCAGATCGTCAAGGAAGTCGTGCCGGGCCACGACGTCGTCACGATGTCGGGCCCGTCGATCGCGGCCGAGATGGCCCGTCGGCTGCCCTTGGTGATGGTCGTCGCAGGCGCTCCGCACGCGACCGCGCCGGTTCAGGAGGCGCTGAGCTGTTCGTGGCTGCGGCTCTACACGCTGCGCGACCATGTCGGCGTCGAGCTGGCAGGCGCCGCCAAGAATGTGATCGCGCTCGCCGCGGGCATGCTCGATGGCATGCGCGCGGGCATGAACGCCAAGAGTGCGCTGCTCGCACGCGGCCTCGCCGAGATCGTGCGCTTCGGCTCCGCGCACGGTGCCGAGGCCGAAACGTTCTTCGGCGTCGCGGGCGTGGGCGACCTGGCGACCACGTGCTTCAGCCCCGATGGCCGCAATCGTTCGTGCGGCGAAGCGCTCGGTCGCGGCCAGACGCTCGCCGAGCACTTGGCCCACACGCGCTCCGTGGTCGAGGGCGTGGACACCTGCGATGCGATCGTGCGCGACGCTCGCTCGCGCGGCATCGAATTGCCCATCATGGAAGCCGTGCACGGCGTGCTCTTCGGCGGGATTGCGCCGGCCCAGGCCCTGCAGTCGCTGATGTCGCGCGACGTCGGCGTCGAGCGCGTGCGCTGACGCGGCGCTCACTCCTCGTCGAACTTGCGGGCGATCAGCCGCAGCAGCGCGGCCATCGCGGCATCTTCGTCTGCACCGTCGCAGGTGATCTCGAGCTCGGTGCCCGCCGTGCCCGCCACAAGCAGCATCTGCATGATGCTCTTTCCGTCGACGGTCTCATCGCCATCGGCACGGCGCACGGTGACCGAGCAGCCGAAGCCCATGGCCGTCTGCACGAAGCTCATCGCCGGGCGCGCATGCAGCCCAAGCCGGTTCAGGATGGTGGCGCGGCCCGTCACCATGCGGATCAGCCCTTCGAGGACCCTGCTTCCTGCAGGAGCAGTCGCGCATCGGCCGGGGTACGCGCCTGGCGCAGGAAGCGCATGAAGTGTTCGTCCTGGAGCGACTGGAAGATCGCCTCCATCGCCGCCACGTGCAGGTCGGGCTTGGATTCAGGGCTCAGGATCAGGAACACCGCGTGCACGGGCTGCCGGTCGAGCGAGCTGAAGTCGATGCCGCTCGGGCTGATCCCCAGCGCGGCGATCGGCGCATCGACCAGGTCGGTCTTGGCGTGCGGCACGGCGACACCGTGGCCGAAGCCGGTCGAACCCTTGCGCTCGCGCTTGAGCACGGCCTTCACCATGTCATCGGATTGCGCGGCCTTGATCACCTTGGCGGCGACGAGCACCTGCATCAGTTCGCCGATCGATGCATCGCGCTTGGTGGCATCGAGCGGGGCGAGGATGGCCTTGGCGTGGACGAGGTCGATCAGCTTCATGGAAGGAGCGGATCGTAGCGATTGCAGCGCGACACGGCCAGAACGCACGCGCCCGGCGAGGGAGCGTGTCCCGCGCCGGGCGCGATGGTGGAACGAGGTTGGCTGAACTCAGTGGCGGTGTTCGCGCAGGCGGGCCTTGTGCTCGCTGAGCTGGCGACGGCTGCGATCGACGGCGAGGTCGACGCAGGCGTAGAGGTTGTCGTGGTGCGTGTTGCAGACGAAGTCCTTGTGATGATCGACGTTGGCACGCAGCTCCACGTGGAAGCCATGGCTCGGCAGCGGCTCGACCACGACCTCGAGTCCGCTCACGCGATTGAAGTACCGCGGGAGCTTCGACACCTTCTCCCGGATGTACGCGGCGATGGCCTCGGTGAGCTGCATGTGCTTGGCGCTGATGGTCACGATCATGGCAAGAACCTCCGTGGATGACGGTGCGGGGGAGCACCGCAAGCTGCGCGGCACTCGGCACGGGCGACGATCGCCCGGCCGTCCGGGACCCGAGCCCGGAGGAACTCGCCATGCATCACGCAGGGCGATTCCGCGCCATGGTGAACCACGAATGAACCTACTCCTCGGTTCTCGAGAAGGACAGCACATTCCGCGAACATCCCGCGGATCGTCCGGACCAGGTCGTGAAGGTGAGGGGTGGCTGGCGTGCGTGCCATCGTGGTCCGCCGGCTCCGTCATGGACGCCGGCGCACCTCGAGGATCGAATACGAATCGCCCCGGCGGAAACGGATCGTGAGGGTTTCCTTGCGCGGCGAGCGCGTCAGGGCCACGCCGAGCTCACGCATCGACCGGACCGGTTCGCCGTCCACGCCCACGATCACGTCGCCCGGGCGCAGCCCCGCATCGCGTGCCGTGCTCTTCGTGACGAATCGCACGATCCTCGCGCCATCAGGGTGATCCTCGGTGGTCACGCCGATCGAGGGCTGGGTGGGATCGGTCGAGAGCCCTTGGGCACCGCGCTCGCGGGTCCAGGTCGCCCACGAGCGCTCGATCTCCTCGAGGCTCGCACCGTGCGCCCGCTCGAGCGCACGCGTGCACGTGGGGTCATCGCGGTACCCCGCGACGGCTTCGGCGTAGAG
>CAMDAQ010000116.1 GCA_945888705.1 Singulisphaera sp. GP187 | reverse complement strand
AACGTGAACCCGCGCGGCATCGGCGACATCGAGATCGCCGAGCTCTACACGATCGTCGAGCTTCCGGCGCGCGATGTGGACCATGTGGTCAGGGTGCTGCGCGGCGCCACGATCCGCGGCCGCAAGGCCAAGGTGAACCGAGACCTTGGCATCCGCAAGTGATGGGGCCACGGTGGTGCTTGACACCCAGTACTGTGAGATGTACACTACTGGACGATGGCCCCGTCGCTCCATGATCGCTTGAACAAGGACCTCAGCACCGGTACATCGTGGCTGGTGGTCCTTGCTGTCATTGCGCGCAGCGATGAACTGATCCACGGCTACGAGATCGCCCGGCAGCTGGCCGACGAGGCTCCCGAAGGCATGAGCTTCAAGCAGGGCACGCTCTACCCGATGCTGCGTTCGATGGAAGCGGACGGCCTCGTGCGCAGCACGCTCGTTCCATCGACCGAGGGGCCGGCACGCAAGTGCTTCACGCTGACGGCCGAGGGGCGGCGCGTCCTCGCCTCCTGGGCCGAGTCGTGGCGTGCGAGCAGCCGCTGGGTGAACAGGGTTCTTGGAGAGACCGATGCACGACGCTGACCAGGTTCCGTCGCCCCCGTCGATCGAGGGCTATCTCGCACGCCTCGAGGTCGCGCTGCACGGGGCCGACCCCGCCTTGGCCCATGATGCGCTGATCGACGCCGAGGAGCATCTGCAGGCGGCGGTGCGGCGGGGGGTGCCTGTGCACCAGGCGATCGAGGCGTATGGATCGGTCGATGAGATCGCCGCCGCGTACCGGGGCCTTCCTGCTGATCCTGCTGGAAAACCCGACGAAACCAGCGGTCGCTCGGTCGATCCGCCAAGCAGTGATGGATCGCCACGCGGCGCACCGACGGCGGCCGTGGCGACGCCCGCGCAGGTCCCCGCACCGCGGCTCCGCGACGTGCCCGTCGTGGGCATCTGGTTCGATTCCCGGGCATGGGGTGCGCTGCTCTACTTCGGCGGCGTGGGCTTCGTCGTGGCCACGGGCTGCTTCGTCTGGGCGGTGGTGCTGGGCAGTCTCGCCATCGGATTGCTGCCGATCGTGCTGGGCCTGCCGCTGCTCGTCCTGCTCTTGGGCTCGGCGCGCGCGCTCTGCCTGGTCGAGGGTGCCGTGGTGCAGGCGTTGCTCGGCGTGCGCATGCCTCGGCGCGTGCAGCCGGTGCATGGCGTGGCCGATGTCGGCTTCTGGCAGCGGATCTGGTGCTGGCTCAAGGATGTGCGAAGCTGGCTGTCGCTTGCTTACCTCTATGCCAACTTCCCGGTCAGCGTGGCGCTGTTCTCGATCACCTTGACGCTGGCCGTGCTCAGCGCGGCCATGGTGTTCGGGCCCTTGCTGCAGGCTGCCGGCCTGCCGTTCGTGTCGATCTCCTCCGATGACGTCACGGTGCGCTACCTCTGGACCGAACTCAAGCCCGCCGCGGATGGCACGATCCGGCTTCCGATGTCGCTTGCGCTGTCCAGCGTCGGTCTTGGCCTGGCGCTGGCCACGGCCACGCTCTGGCTGGTGCGTGGCCTGGGCTGGGTCTATGGCCACGTCGTGCAGGCGATCCAGGTGGCGCGGCCGCAGGCCATCCTCCCGCACCGTTGACAAAGTGGTACTGTAAGACAACACACGAAGGACCCCGCCCATGCTCCGCATCAACGACCTCGTCAAGATCTACCCAGGTCCCGTCGCCGCGCTGAAGGGGGTCTCGCTCGAGATTCCCGAGGGGCTCTTCGGGCTGCTCGGTCCCAACGGTGCCGGCAAGAGCACGCTTATGAACATCCTCGCGGGGCTGCTTGAGCCGACCGGCGGCTCGGTCACGCTCGACGGGGCCGACATCGTGAAGGACCCGCGCGCCGTGTGGAGCCGCCTCGGCTACCTGCCCCAGGACTTCGGCTTCTACCCGTCGCTGTCGGGCGCGCAGATGCTCGACTTCCTGCTTCGGCTGAAGGGCGTCGATGCACCGCAGGGACGCAAGCGCCTGGTTGATGAGCTGCTCGAGCGGGTCAACCTCGCCGACGCGGCCAAGCGCAAGGTGCGCACCTACTCCGGCGGCATGCGCCAGCGCCTGGGCATCGCGCAGGCGATCGCGGGCAACCCGCGCCTGGTGATCGTCGACGAACCGACCGCGGGCCTCGACCCCGAGGAACGCCAGCGCTTCTACCGGATCCTCGCGGAGCTTGGCCGCGACCGCATCGTCCTGCTCTCGACCCACATCGTCGAGGACATCGCCACGCTCTGCCCGCGCTTCGCGGTGATCCGCGGCGGTCGCTGCGTGACCAGCGGCGGCACCGCCGACGCGCGACGGCGGCTGGATGGCCGCGTGCACGAGGGCATCGTGTCGCTGGATGCACTTGATCGGTTGCGTGCGTCGCACCGCGTGACGCAGGCGGTGCTCGTCGAGGGATCCATGTTCCGCACCCGCGTGCAGGGCGATGCCAACCAGCGCCCCGATGGCTTCACCACCGTCCCGCCCACGCTCGAGGACGTCTACTTCGGCGTGATGGACGAGAGCCGCGCGCAGCATCCCGCCCCGGCCGCGGTCGCCTGATCCACGGAGCAACGAACCATGCAACGAGCCCTCTCCCTGGCCGCGCTCGAACTCCGCTCCGCCTGGCGCCGCCCGTCAGTCTGGATGCTCATCGTCATCCTGCTCTTCCTGAACTGGGGCTTCTCTGCCGGCAGCGTCACCATCGGCGCCGGCAGCAGGGTCGCGGGCGGCGAGCGCGCCTTCCTGAACAGCGAGTTCAACCTCGCGTTCATGGACATGGTCGTCTTCGCGTTGTTCTGGGTCTTCTTCGTCTGCACGGCGTTCGGCAATGCGCCCACGGAAGACGATGCGCTTCGGGTGATCCCCATCATCGGCAGCACGGGGCTGACGCCGCGCGAGTACGTGGTCGGTCGCTGGCTCGGTGTGGCGTCGACGTACCTGGCCATTGCTGCGGTGAATGCCGTCCTGCAGATGGTCTTCTTCGAGTTCTACCCCGTGGAGGAGCCTGACCGGGTGCGCGGCGCGTTCGCCCTGGCGAACTACCTGTGGCCCATGCTGCTCTTCACGGTGCTGCCGATGCTCTCGCTCGGCGCGATCTCGTTCGCGCTCGGAGCGCTCACGCGCCAGGCCGTGGTCGTCTTTGCGCTGCCGGTGGCCGTACTCCTGAGCAGCGTCTTCTTCTTCTGGAACTTCTCGCCGAGCTGGCTGCCGGGCTGGGCGGATTCGGTGCTGCAGGTCGCCGACCTTGCCGCCTACCGCTGGCTCAACGAGACCTACCTCAACGTGGACCGGGGCGTCACGTTCTACAACACGCAGCCGCTGAAGCTCGACGCGCTGATGATCGGCCAGCGGCTGGGGCTGGTCGCGCTCGGCGCCGTCGCCCTGGTCATTGCTGCCCGGCGCGAGCAGCGTCGTTGGCGCTCCCCGTATGCGGTCCCGGCAGGGCGAGTGGCGGCCGTGATCGCCGCCGCCGAGAGTGCGCGGATCCCGTCTGCACCTCCGCATGAGCATCGTTCCATTGCCGCGCTCGGCATGCACACGACGCCGGGTGGGTTCGGTGCATCCCTTTCGGCGGCATTCAACGCCTTCCGCGCCGAAGCGCGCGAGCTGCGGCGTTCCCCGGGCCTAGCCATCTTCGTGCCGCTCATCGTGCTCCAGTGCGTGGGGTTCATCTTCCGCCCCGGCCCCTTCGACACGCCGTCACTCGTGTCGGCAGGCACGTTCGCCGCCGAGTCCTACAACACCGTCACGCTGCTCTCGCTCTTCATGGTGCTCTATTACTTCACCGAGAGCCTGGCGCGCGATGATCGCGTGCGACTCGGGGCGATCGTGAGTGCAAGCCCCGCGCCCACGCTCTCCTTGGTCGTGGGCAAGATGGCTGCGTGCGCCATGACCGTGGTCCTTGCCGTGCTGGGTGCCGTGTGGATGTCGATGGCCGTCGCGACGCTGGTCCAGGCCGGTGAGACGGGCATCTTCCTGCCGCCGTCCGTGCTGCCCTTCGTGCTGGCGTGGGGCGCGCTGCTCTCGGCCACGCTCTTCGCGTGGATGTGCTTCCTGGCGCTGGCCTGGAGCCTCTTCCGCAACCGCTACGCGAGCTACCTCGCAGGAATCGCGGCGCTGGTCGTGACCGGCTGGTGCGTCACGCGCGGCTGGATGAACTGGGTGTTCAACTGGCACCTCTGGGACGGCATGATCTGGACCGACTTCGAGCTGCTGCCGCTCGATCGCACGGCGCTGCTGCTGAATCGCGTGCTCTGGATCCTGGTCGGGCTCGTCATGCTGCATGCCTCGGTCGAATGGTGGCGCCGCCGCGCACCCGATGCCCAGGGCATCACGTCGCGGCTGCAGTGGAACGTGGCGTGGCGCCGAGCCGCCCGGCTGATGGTCTTCGGTGCACCCGCGATCGGCTGTGCCACGGCGCTGGCGCTCATGGTGCGTGCCGGCGATGGCGGCGGCCCCGAGCGCCGCCGGCAGCGCGACTACTTCGTGGCCAACGAGCGCACCTGGCGCGATGCTCCGCAGCCGCTCATCACGGGCGCGGCACTCGACCTCGATGTGGATCCCGAGGCGGGAACGATCGCAGTGGACGGGACGTATGTCCTGACCAACCGCACGGATGCCCCCATGCGCCAGTTTGCCATCACGCCCAACACGACCTTCACCGGACTGTCGTTCGAGTTCGAGGGCGAGGAGTGGACCGACGAGACCGTCGCGGCCGCACGCCGGCTGAGCCCGTGGTCGCAACGCGTGGCGAACCGCTCGGGACTCTGGGTCTTCACGCCGCGTGAACCGCTCGCTCCCGGCGCGAGCGTCGAGTTGGGATTCCGTCACGTCGCGCCCGGCCGCACCACGCCTGCCAACCCCGGCGGCGCCGGTGAGTTCATCATCCGCTCCGCCGTGCTGCTCAACAGCTTCGGCCCGAGCTTCCTGCCGATGGTCGGTTTCGTCGATGGCGTCGGCCAGGATCCCGAGCGCGTGCCTGAGCCCAAGCGCCCCGGGCCGGATGACTGGAAGAAGGTCACCAAGACCGCCTTCGGGACCGGCGGCGAGACCAGCATGGTGGCTGTGGTGCGCGTGCCTGCGGAGTTCCGCGCGAACATGCCCGGCGTCTGCACCATCGACACGGTCGCCGATGGCGTGCGCACCATGCACTGGCAGTCCGACCACCCGATCATGGCGATCAACCTCGCTGCAGGGCGCTGGGAGGAATCACGCGGCAAGACGACGGTGATCTGGCACCTCCCGCAGCATGGCTTCAACGTCCCCGCCATGCTCGAGGCCCTCGATGGCGCGCACGAGTGGTATTCGAAGTGGTTCTGGCCCTATCCGTGGAAGGAGCTGCGCATCAGCGAGTTCCCGGCGCTTGCCGGCTATGCCCAGGGCTTCCCGACCAACATCGTGTTCAGTGAAGGTATCGGCTTCATGTCGAAGCCCACGCCCGAGCAGGACACGCCGTTCATGGTCACCGCGCACGAGGCCGCACACCAGTGGTGGGGGAACATCCTCCGGCCGGGCGATGGTCCTGGCGGCAACATCCTCAGCGAAGGCATGGCGCACTGGTCGACCGCGCGACTGATCCGCCAGCTGCGCGGCGAGCGTGCACGCATGGGTTTCATGCGGCAGATCGAGTTCATCTACGGCAACTCGCGCAGCGCTGACGACGAGCTGCCCATGGTTGAACTGGATGGCTCGCGCAACGGCGACGGGACCGTGACGTACGACAAGGGCGGGTGGGTCTTCTGGATGCTGATGGAGCACCTGGGCGAGGAACGCATGAATGCCGGCGTTCGCGAGTTCATCGGAGCGTTCCTCGCCGGCCCCGACTTTCCGCTCCTGCAGGACTTCATCCAGGCCATGCGCCCGCACGCGGCCGATCCGGCCGCCTACGACGCCTTCGTGAAGCAATGGTTCCTCGACGTGGTCGTGCCCGAGTTCAAGATCGACTCGGCCATCGCCAGTGAGCCCCCGGCCGAGGGCGGCACCTGGCGCACCGTGCTCTCGGTACGCAGCGTCGGTACCGGCACCGTGCCGCTCGAGTTGGCTGTCACCAACGGCGAGGACCGCTGGCCAGCGGCCGCCATCGTGCGCACCGCCGAGGAGCGAGCGGCCGCAGCGACGCAGCGGCCCGAGTACCAGGATGCGCGCGCGCGCCGCACAATCGGCCCGGGTGAAACGGTCGAGGTCACGATCGAGAGCCCGTTCCGTCCGGCCAAGGCCATCATCGATCCTGACGTGCGCACCCTCATGCTGAATCGCAAGGATGCCGAAGGCAAGGTGACTTTGGGCGCCGAAGTGACAGCTGCGGTGACGCGCTGATCATGCCGAAGGTCCGCTCGCGAGCGACCTCTCGCGGGCCGTTTCAGGTGGCGTCGTTCACGGGCACGCGCCCCACGAACCCAGCAGCACGGCCAGGTCGCCGCCATCGACCGCGCCGCTCGCATTGAGGTCTGCGGCGCAGCCGCTGCAGGCTCCCCATGAGCCGAGCACCAAGGCCAGGTCGCCGCCGTCCGTCAGGCCGTTTCCATCGAGGTCGGTCGGGCAGGCAGGCGCGGGATCATTGGCGCGAATGACCGTCAGCGA
>CAMDAQ010000115.1 GCA_945888705.1 Singulisphaera sp. GP187 | reverse complement strand
GGCTGACCACGCCGTGCTCTCGATCTCGATCGAGACCGGCCGTCTGCACCAGATCCGTGCGCACTTGGCGTGGCTTGGCGCGCCCGTGTTGGGCGACCGTGTGTACCGCAGCCTGCTGCCGCCCAACACGAGCGCGCTTCGCGACAAGGCCGTCACGCTCTTCCTGCATGCGCACTCGATCGCGTTCGATCACCCGGCGACGGGCGAGCGCGTGACGGTGACGATGCCCGTGCCGGAGCGATTCAAGCTGCGCGCCGACGAAGCCGTGGGATCGACGTGGATCGAGCGAACCGCCGCCGCACCGCGACCCTAGGATCAGGTCATGCGTCGCAAGATCCTGCTCGCGGTCCTTGCACCGATCGTGACCCTCATCGTGGGGATCGTGGCGCTCTGGAATTGGCCAGCGGGATTCGAGTGGACCGTGCGGCAGCTCGGCGGCCTGGCGTTCGGCCTGTCCACGAGTTCGATCGTCGTGGGCGACCAGTCGTGGCCGGTGATGGAACGGTCTGCCGATGGCAGCGCGCCGAACCTTCCCCCGCTGCTGCTCCTGCACGGCTTCGGCACCAGCAAGGAGGCGATGACGCTCGTGGCGGCGATGCGCCCGGAGCAGCGTGTGATCGCGCCGGACCTGCCTGGATTCGGGGACCATCCCTTGCCGGACGGCGTGACGCCAGATGCAGCGTGGTATGTGGAGCAGGTCGATCAGCTGCGTACGGCGATGGGCATTGAGCGGATGGATCTTGGCGGAACGAGCATGGGCGGTGCGCTGGCCACGGCCTATGCGATCGCGCACCCTGAACGGGTCGAACGCATGGTGCTCCTCGCACCCGCAGGCGTGAACCCGCCGGTTCGCAATGACTTCATGAAGCTCGCCGACAGCGGCGCGAACCCGCTCGACATCCAGTCGCGGGATGATCTGGTGCGGATCATGGGACTGGTGTTCAAGCGGCCACCGCCGGTGCCCGAACCCTTGATCGAAGCGATGGTGGAGCGTGCGCAGCGCCTGCGACCGTCGACGCTGCGGATTGTGGCGGCGCTCCGGCCGTTCCTTGAGGGTGGCTTGGATGGCCAGCTCGGTGGCGTGCTGGCGCCGACGCTTGTCCTCTACGGCAACGAGGATCGCGTGACCGACCCGAGCATGGCGCGCATCTTCGGCGATGGCATCCGCCTGAGCACGGTAGTGCTTGTGCCCGATGCAGGGCATGTCCCCTTCTCGGATGCACCCGAGGCCGTCCGAAACGCGATGCAGTCTTTCTTGGATGCGCCGCGCGAGCGGTGATGCCGTTCGTGCCCTGACACTTGTCTTGGGCGCGGAGGGATCGATGGCGTGGATGATCCCGCGCGACGCCCCCACTTCGATCTTGATCGAATCGTATCGAGCCGAGCCTTCACGCTTGGCGGCCACCGACCACGGGCTACCATTGAACCGTGCTGGTTTCGCTTGCCATGGTCCTGTGCTGCGCTGGAGCGGACGGACCGTTGCCGCTGGCCGAAAGTGCCCGCCGACTGATCGCCGAGCGTTGCCTGAAGTGCCACGGCGGCGTGCGCGAACGCGGAAAGCTGAACCTGCATGGGACCGAACGCGCCAGTCGCCCCGCCGCCAGCGGCCTTCGTGCCATCGTTCCCGGTGATCCTGAGTCGAGTGAGCTCCTGCGGCGGATCGCTGCGAGCGATCCGGACGAGCGCATGCCACCCGATGGCCCGGCGCTGACCCAAGCCGAGCGCGAACTGCTTCATGCGTGGATCGCTGCAGGCGCACCCGAGTCGCCGCATTGGTCCTTCGTGACTCCTGTGGTGCCGGCTCGCCCCATCGAAGCGCAGGACCCATGGTGCCGACAGCCCATCGATGGGTTCATCCTGCACGAGCTGCATGAAGCGGGTCTCGAGCCATCCCCGGAAGCCGATCGTGCAATGCTCTTGCGCCGGGCATCGCTCGACCTGATCGGACTGCCACCGACCGAACCAGAGCTCGCGGCGTTCCTGGCGGATGAGGCACCCGATGCCTTCGAGCGCGTCGTGGATCGGCTGCTCGCGAGCCCGCACTACGGTGAGCGCTGGGCTGCGCCATGGCTCGACATCGCTCGCTACGCCGATACGCAGGGCTACGAAAAGGATGGGCACCGCACGATCTGGGCCTGGCGGGACTGGGTCATCGAGGCCCTGAACGCGAACATGCCGTTCGATCGATTCACGCGCGAACAGCTCGCCGGCGACCTGCTGCCCGATGCCAACGAGCGCACCCGCGTGGCGACGGCCTTTCATCGCAACACGCTCAACAACACCGAGGGCGGCACCGACAACGAGGAGTTCCGCATGGCCGCGGTCATGGATCGCGTGGCCACGACGTGGAACACCTGGATGGGGCTGTCGATGCAGTGCGTGCAGTGCCACGCGCACCCGTACGACGATCTGGCCCACGCTGACTACTACCGGTTCATGGACTTCCTGAACCAGCAGGCCGATGCTGACACCGATGACGAGTCGCCGACGTTGCCAATCACGACCGCGCAGGGTGCCACGCAGGTGCCAGTGCTGCAGGAGCTGCCCGCCGATCGACGCCGCATCACGCATCGGCTCGATCGCGGCGCGTTGACCTCGCCCGCCGAGGTCGTGAACGCAGGCACTCCTGGAGCGTTGCACGACTTCCACGAAGCCTGGCCGCGCGATCGTCGCGGCATGGCCGAGTGGCTCGTGGCCCCTTCGAACCCGCTGACCGCGCGCGTGATCGTGAACCGTGCGTGGGAGTCGATCTTCGGCACGGGGCTCGTGGCGACCAGCGACGATTTCGGCGTGATGGGCGATGCGCCGAGCCATCCCGAGCTCCTCGATGACCTGGCCATCAGGTTCCGCGATGGTGGCTGGGATCTGAAGCGCTTGCTGCGCGAACTTGTCCTCAGCAGCACGTATCGACAGTCGGCGGTCCGGGCGGGAGTCGGCATCGAGCGCGATCCATCCAACCGGCTGCTCTGGCATGCCCCGCGGCGAAGGCTCGATGCCGAGGCGATTCGCGACAGTGCGCTGCTTGTGTCGGGCTTGCTCTCGCGCACCATGGGCGGACCGCCGGTGATGCCGCCGCAGCCGGATGGGATCTGGAACGTCGTCTACAACGGCTCGCAGTGGACGACGAGCGAAGGCGAGCACCGGCATCGGCGCGCGATCTACACGTTCTGGCGGCGATCCGCCCCCTATCCGAGCCTGATGACGCTCGATGCCGTCGATCGTGCCACGTGCACGGTGCGGCGCGTGCGCACGAACACGCCACTGGCGGCGCTGGTCACGCTGAACGATCCGGCGTTTGTCGAGTGCGCTGTTGCCCTGGCGCGATCGGTCGATGCGCTCGACCCGAACACCGCGATCGACGCGATGTGGCATCGTGCGCTGCTGCGCGCGCCCCTGGACACTGAGCGTTCCGTGCTGCGGTCGCTCTTCGAGAGCGAGCTGGCGCGCTACCAAGCCACCCCTTCCGACGCCACCTCGATCACCGGTGAAGGCGCCGATCCCGCACGGCTGGCGGCCCTCACCAGCGTCGCCAGTGCGATCCTCAACACGGATGAGTTCCTGAGCCGACCATGATGCGCCGTGACCTGCCGAGCCTGCACGCGATCACGCGCCGACAGTTCTTGGGCGCGGGCAGCTTGGGTCTTGGTGCGCTGGCGCTGAGCGAACTCGGCGTTGCAGCGCCGCTGATGGATGGAACGATCGATCCGGCCGCGGCTCGAAGCCCCCACTTCGCGGGTCGCGCCAAGACCGTCATCTACGTGCATCTGGCCGGCAGTCCATCGCAGTTGGAGCTCTATGACCACAAGCCTGAACTCGCCCGCTTGCATGGCACACCGTGCCCCGACGAGTACCTGAAGGGCGAACGCTTCGCCTTCATCAAGGGGCATCCCGAGCTGCTGCGCCCGCTGCACGGTTTCGGCAAGCGGGGCCAGAGCGGCATGGAACTCGGCGACCTGCTGCCGAACCTGGGTGGCGTGGCGGATGAGCTCTGCCTCGTTCGCTCGATGCACACATCGCAGTTCAACCACGCGCCTGCGCAGCTCTTGCTGCATACCGGCGAGCCGCGCTTCGGCTCGCCGAGCATGGGCGCGTGGGTGACCTACGGACTCGGCTGCGACAACCGCAATTTGCCTGCGTTCGTCGTGCTCGTATCGGGGCAGACCCCCGACGCGGGCAAGGGCATTTGGGGCAGCGGCTACCTGCCGGGAGTGTTCCAAGGAGTGCAGTGCCGCACCAGCGGTGATCCAGTGCTCTTTCTCAATGATCCCAAAGGCGTGGACCGCGCAGGCCGCGCGGCCGTGATCGCTTCGGTCAACGACCTGAACCGGATCACGGCCGAGCGCTCGGGCGATCCTGAGACCGCCACGCGCATCGCGCAGTACGAGCTGGCCCACCGCATGCAGCTTGCGGCCCCCGCGGCGATGGAACTGGCGCGCGAGGATGCCAAGACGCTTGAGCTCTACGGCGCGCAGCCGGGCGCATCGAGCTTCGCCAACAACTGCCTGCTCGCCCGGCGCCTGGTCGAGCGCGGCGTGCGCTATATGCAGCTCTTTGACTGGGGCTGGGATGGCCACGGCACCAATCCGAGTGATGACCTCGTACACCAGCTGCCAGCGAAGTGCGGCCAGGTCGATCGGCCACTCGCAGCGCTGATCACGGATCTGCGTCGCCGAGGACTGCTCGATCAAACGCTGATTGTGTGCGGCGGCGAGTTCGGTCGCACGCCGGTGGCTGAGTTCCGCGATGGCAAGCGAGACTTCCTGGGCCGCGATCACCACCCACACGCGTTCTCGATCTGGATGGCCGGCGGTGGTAGTCGCGGCGGGCATGTGCATGGGGAAACCGACGACCTCGGCTACCGCATCGCGCGCGATCCCGTGTCGGTGCGCGACCTGCAGGCCACGATCCTCCACCTGCTTGGATTCGACCACGAGCGGCTGACGTATCGCCACAATGGGCTCGATCACCGCCTGACCGGGGTCCAGGAGCCGGCCAAGGTGGTGAAGGAACTGCTGGCCTAGTCGGGATTCGGCATCCGGCGACCCGGACCCGGCGAATCCACGAGGCCATGAACTGCCTGCTCGCAACGCATTCGTTCCTCCTTGCTGCCCTGCTGACTTGCTCCCCGATCGCGTCCGCCGCGGACTCGAACCTCGAGTTTGAGAGCGGCACGCAGGGCTGGCAAACCGTGCTGGACGGCGTCATGGGCGGCCTGTCGACCGGACGCATCGAGGCCGGCGAGGGCGGCACGCTGCGCTTTTCCGGCGAGCTCTCGCTCGAGAACAACGGCGGCTTCTCGCAGGTCCGCACCTCGGTACCGCAGGGCACCTTTGAAGGCGCGACCGGGATTGTGCTTCGCGTCAAGGGCGACGGACGAAACTACCAGTGCGACATCCGCTCGTCGCGCCTGCGCCTGATGGCTGGCGGGTACCAGCGCGTGTTCGCGACCAAGGCCGGCGAGTGGACCGAGGTCGAAATCCCCTTCAACGAGTGCGTCGCCAACAGCTTCGGTCAGCGCGTGCGCAATGCGCCCTCGCTCGACCCGGCCTCGATTGAATCGGTGGGGATCACGCTCTCCGACAAGAAGGAAGGTCCGTTTGCGATCGAGGTCGACTGGATCCGGCCGGCGGGCAAGGCGGCCGCCCCCGCCTCGCCGAACTCCCTGGCAGCCGTGGCAGCCAAGGCAAACCTCACCACGCTGCTTGCCCTTGTGAAGGCTTCCGGGATCGAGTTTCCCGCGAACACCCCGTTGACCGTGTTCGCCCCGATCAACGAGGCCTTCGCGAAGCTACCCAAGGACCAAGTCGAGTTCCTGACGAGCGCCAAGGGCAAGTCCACGCTGCAGGCGATCCTCAAGCACCATGTGGTGGCGCAGTCGGTCGGCAGCTCCGCGGTCCTCGACCGTCGTCGGCTCACCGCCCTGTCCGGCCAGTCACTGCCGATCGATCCCACGGCTCTGACGGTCGATGGTGCACGACTGGTGGCGACGGATGTGGCATTCGACGGCGGACTCGTCCATGTGATCGATGCCGTCATGCTGCCTGAACTGCGCAGCATCGAGCAGATCGTCGCCGAGGACGAACGCTTCACCACGCTGCGTGCCGCCATTGAGGCCGCTGGCATCGGTTCGCAACTGGGCAGCCGGAACCCGGGCCCCTGGACCTTGCTTGCGCCGTCGAACCAAGCCTTCAGCGCGATCCCGGCAGACGCACTCAAGGAGCTGCTCCAGGACCGCCCTGCCCTCACCGCAGTCCTCGTGGCCCATGTCCTCCCGACGGCCATCCGCCGCGACGACATGCTTGCCCAAGGCTCCGCACGAACGCTCATGGGCGATGGCAGCGTGACCTTCGCGCTCGAGTCAGGAGCCATCACCGTCGCCGGGGCCCGCATCGAAGTCGCCGACATCGAGGCGGCCAACGGCGTCATCCACATCATTGATCGCGTGCTCCCCGCACAGCCGGCGACTGCAGCGACCGTGGCTCCGTCACCCCAGCAACGATCCCGGCAGGCCGCAGCGATCCTCGAGCTGGCCATCGAGCGCGGGGTCCCCCGCTTCAATGCCGGCGACCAGGCTTCGTGTGCGGCGCTCTATGAGCTGGCGATCACCTCGGTGGTGGTGCTGGGCGCCGATGCGATCGGCAATGC
>CAMDAQ010000114.1 GCA_945888705.1 Singulisphaera sp. GP187 | reverse complement strand
GCTCGACGTCGGCTCGTGGAGGGTCGCCGCCTCGCACTCGCGCAGGACGAACTTGCCGAGGGCATCGGTGCACTGATGGCGGACGGCGAGGTTGCCAAGAGCGAGATCTTCGGCGAGGCGCTCTCGCAGGCAGGTGCCTCGAGCGCGCGCGCTTCCGAGGCGTTCCGCCGATCAGGTGGACTGGCCGAGGCGACGGATGCGGCGCGCGACACGCTCGACACGCTGGCGGGACTCGCCAGTGCCCTGGCCGACAAGTCCAAGGAGAAGGACCGATTCGCCGAGGCGCGCGAACAGGGCGATCAGCAGAACAACGCAGCGGGTGGCGGCGGAGGTGGCGGCCAACAAGGTGGCATCCTGCCGATCGCTGAACTCAAACTGCTGCGCGACCTGCAAGCCAAGCTCGGTCGACGCACGGCGCGCGCCCTGTCGGAGGGTGGTGATCCGTCGAGCGTGCCGACCCTGCGACAAGCCCAGGAACGGCTCGAAGCCATGGCAGGTCGGCTGCGGGAAGCGATCATGCAGGCCGAGGGCGGCGCCCCGCGCATCACACCAGTCGAACCTGAGGCCACTCAACCTGAGGCCACACCATGAACCATCGGTCGATCAGCAACGTGAAGGATGACATGATGACCATCATGCGCCAAGGCCTCTGCGTGATGCTGCTCGCAGCCACAGCCACCGCGCAAGATGCGTCACCACAGGTCACCGAGCCGCCGCGAGCGAAGACCCTTGATGAACTCCTGGGCATCGAGGGTGACGGCGACGGGTCGCAGGCCGCACAGGATGATGCACGCGCCCGGCTCGATCGCGATCTTGGCGAGCAGAAGCTCGCGGACACGTTCGAGCGCGCGATCGAAGGCATGCGCCGCTCGACGGAGTTGCTCGATCGATCGGCGACGGCGGCCGATGTCACGCGGACGCAGGACGAGATCCTTGCCCGTCTCGATGCGATCATCGACGAGGCGTCGCGCCGCCAACAACAGCAACAACAATCGAGCTCGTCATCAAGCTCATCATCGAGCTCGAGTTCAGGCAAGCCCAAGCCCGGCCAGCAGAGCGCCTCGGGCCAGCAGTCGAACGAAGGCGAGGAACAGCGCCGCGCCAACGCACGCAACAATCGACAGGAACGCAACGGCAAGGATCGGCAAGGTGCCAGCTCTGGCGAGCAGCAGGGCGACGGCCCTGCCATGGAGGACCCGCTCGATCCCGATGCATTCCTGGCTGGTGAGGCTGAATGGGGGGCGCTCCCGCCACGCGTGCGCGAGCAGATGCGCCAAGGCATGCGTGAACGCATGAGCAGCGTCTACCGAACATGGACCGAGCGCTACTACGAGCGCGTGGCCAAGGAGTCCAAGCCATGATGCCGGTCTTGCTCGTGTCGGCAATGCTCGCGCCCGCCGCGCTTGGCCAAGCACCGGTGGTGCAAGCGCCACCTGTCCAAGCTCAGGTTGGTGACGATGCCGGCGCGGAGAACCGCCCGATGGAGGGTGAAACCACGCCGGCCTGGCGCACGAGTGTCGATCGTGGCCTTCGCGCCCTTGCAGGACTGCAGAACGATGATGGCTCGTTCGGTCGCGGCCGCTTCGGTCGGCACAGCGGCATCACGAGCCTGTGCGCCTTGGCCCTCATGGCGGATGGTCACCTGCCCAGTCGTGGCGAGTACGGCGACCAGGTTTCGAAGGCCCTTGAGTTCGTCTTGAGCAACGTGACCGAGAGCGGGTTGCTCTCGGCCGAGGCAACAGCGGGGCCGATGTATGGACATGGCTTCAGCACGCTCTTCCTGGGCGAGATCTACGGCATGAATCCGCAGGACACGCGGGTCCGCGACACGCTCGTGCGCGCAGTGCAACTCATCGTGGCCAGCCAGAATGCCGAGGGTGGATGGCGCTACAACCCCGTGCCCAACGACGCCGATGTCAGCGTGACGATCTGCCAGGTCATGGCGCTTCGCAGTGCACGCAACGCCGGGATCAAGGTGCCACGCGAGACGATCGATGCGGCGATCAACTACATCCTGCGCTGCCAGAACGACGACGGAGGCTTCCGCTACATGACGGCGCTCGGACAGAGCGCATGGCCTCGCAGCGCGGCGGGCGTGGCAAGCCTGTTCTATGCCGGCGTCTATGAAGGTGACTCGATCACGCGCGGCCTTTCGTACATCGCGCGCAGCGACGGCACCAACGCGGGTGGCCCGATGGGCACACCGCACTTCCACTACGGCGCCTACTACACCGCGCAGACCATGTACCTGGCGGGTGGATCGTGGTGGCGCGACTGGTGGCCACAGGCGCGGGATGGATTCATGGCGACCCAGGAACGCGATGGCCTCTGGGTCGATCACCAGAACGGACCCGCCTACGCGACGGCGATGTCGCTCATCGTGATGCAGATGCCCAATCGCTACCTGCCGATCTTCCAGCGATGACACGCTTCACCATCACGTTGATCATGGCGTGTTCCGTGGCAGCGACGCTCGTGCTGGCGTCGCATGCCGATGACACTGATGATGCGTCTGAACTGGTCCTCGGCACCACGATCCTGCTGCACCAGGATGGTTCGATCATCCGGATCCCTGAGCGCGATGCCTTGTCGGCGCCGTGGACCGGCACGGCATCGGGCGTCTCCATCGGCTCCGCGCAAGGATGTGCCCTTGCGTGGCCCTTGGCTATGGCTCCACGCGCCATCAGCCAGGCGGTCTGGTTGTCGGATGGACAGTGCTTGCCCGGCGCCGTGGACCCAGGCGAGGCAGCAGAACCCGGCACGGTCCGATGGCGCGCCGGACCGATGCTCCTGACGCTCCCGCTTTCGGCGCTCCGCGCATGGACAGCGGTTGGTGTTGATGTTCCCACCGGCACGCTCGATGCCGATCGCATCACGCTGCGCAATGGCGACACCATCAATGGGCTTGTGACCGACTTCGGAACCGCGGTCACCATCGATGTCGATGGTGCGACGAGGACGATTGACGATGAGCTCATCGCGAGCGTGCAGTTCGTGCAGGCTGCCGATCCGCCCGCGGCGAACAACCGCTTGCGTGTCTGGGTCGAAGATGGTGCGATCATCGATGCCGAATCGATCGAGCGCGACGGCACGCTCCTGCGCCTGAAGGTCCCGGTGCCGTCCAGCGAGAAGATGTTCCAGCTGCGCCTGCGCATCGACCAGGTGCTCGGCATGGCCACACCAGCACTGTCGCGCGGGGGACTCGCCGTGCGGATGCAAGGTGCGGCTCCAGGCGCGGCGCCCAACCCGGTCCCAAGCGGAGTTCCAAGCGTTCCGAGCGGCACCACCACTCCACCGACGGCATCACCCGCACCATCGGCATGGTCAGCACTGCCCGGCATCATGCCGAGCCTCGAGTTGGCCGGTCCTGGCCGGCTTGGCTCGATGCAGGTGCTGCTGCGCGGCCCTGGGTCGTGGTCCATCCCGATCGCCGCCGATGGCGTGCTTGTCAGTCAGGTCCTTGTGCCTGACCGCGTCCGAACCCTGGCTGATCATGCGCTGGTGGTGCGGCAAGCTGGTGTGGAACTGGCCAGGATCGAAGCCTGTTCGGATGTTCGATCGATGCGTGTGGTGGTCAAGCCCGGCACGGTCGAGCTTGAGCTTGTGCCAGGCAAGGCAGGACCGATCGGCTGCGTGATGAACCTTGCAGACCTTGTCTTCATCAAGGCTGCGCCGTAGACCGATCCAGGTCGCGCCACCCCTGTTCCCACCGCTCGATCCTCAAGGTGCTACCTGTGACCGTGACGCGTATCGCACCGTCGCGCGCCGTCACACTGCGGTTGGTCGAGGCATCGAGCCACGCCCATCGATCGCGTGCCAACCGCGCTGGCCCTGTGCTCTGGCCGATCCATGCGGGCTTCAGGCGCTCGATGAGCGAGGCCACCCCAGGCCGAAAGCTGCCGTGATGCGGGAGTTCCATCAAGACAGTGTGCCCTGGCGCGAGGGCACCATCGATCACCGCACGCACGCGCCGAGATCCTTCTTCCTCGATGTCGCCGGTCAGCAACAAGGACGCACCAGGGGCACGGACCAGCCACACGAGGCTGGACTCGTTGCGGGGAAAGGGTGCCACGCCCTCATGGGGGTGGAGGGAGGACCACGAACCATCGCCGAACTCAAGCACATCGTGTGCTTCGATGGCCATGACCGTGCAGCCAGCCTGCCGTGCGCCTTCGAGCACGCGATCCGACGGCGTCCCAGGACAGGCACCCTCCATCACGCACGACGTGGTCACCACGCACTGCACTGGCAAGCGCTCGAACACATCCACCATCCCATTCAGGTGATCAAGATCCGCATGCGAAAGCGAGACCATCGTGAGCTCGCTGATGCCGAGCGCCCGCAACGCCGGCACGATCGTCCGTGCACCGACGTCAGGCACATCGAGGCTCCCACCATCGACCAAGGCCACGGTGTTGCCATGCTCCACGATCCACGCCGAGCCGTTGCCGACATCCAGCACCGTGACGCGAAGGTCGAATCGGGCTGGCCAGGCCCACCACACCAGTGCGGCGAGGGGCGGTGCGAACCACGCAGGAGTGAAGTGGGTTCGTTGCCTGAGGCGTGATCGTGGCGTGGTGCGCGATCGATGCATGGCCATGACCAGGCACGCCAAGGCCCCGACACACGCCAAGCCATGGATGGGTTCGACACTCCATGCAGCGCCTGTCCACATCGCGAGGACGTCGGCCAAGGTCGCGAAGGCAGCGGCACACCACGCCGCCGGGGCGACGATCCACGCGGCGATCGTGCTGCTGGCGGCGGCGAACAGCAGCGCGATGGTGCACAGCGTCACGATGGCCGCCGACAGCGGTGCCGCGACGATCGATCCCGGCACGACGAGCGGGGTGATCGAACCGAAGTGATGCATGACGATCGGCGTGCTGGCCAAGCACGCGATCGTGCCGACGATCAAGGCCGCCAACATCCCCTCGATGGTCGCTCGAAGCCGCGCTCGCAGCGATCCGGCGGGTGCACCCGAAGCCACCAGTCGATCAGCCCAGGTGTTCGCGATCCGAGGCGCACGGCTGGCCCATGCTGCCAGCGCCGCAGCCACGACGACGCTGAGCTGGAACCCGATGTCAAGGAGCGCCGATGGCGCACCGACCACGACGACGATCACGACGATCGACGCAGCATGCCAGGCGCGCACACCACGAGCGGACCCGGCCATTCCTGATGCGAGCATGGCTGCCACGGCTGCACGATCTGCACTGATGCCCGCAGAGGCACTGAGCATGAAGAGCAAGGCACACCCGACCATCAGGATGGACCTCAGTGTTCCTCGGCATGGCGTGAGTGCGAGCATCCGACCAGCGAGCGCGAGCAACAGGCCGACGTTGAAGCCACTCAGCGCCAGGACATGCGTCATGCCGGTGACTTGGCAGTCGGCAGCGATGTCATCCATCGGCGCGCTGGTCGGCCCAAGCGTCATGGCGACACAAAGCGCGGCATGCTCTGGCGCCATGCCCGAGACGATCGACTGCAGCTCATGGACGAGGTGGTGCTTCCATGACTCGATCGGTCGACGCTCGTGGCCCACACGCATGACCAGGTCGTTGGACTCGATGAAGAGCGACCCAAGCACGAAGCGCGAGCGGGCCCAGCGCGACATGTCGTACCCGCACGGATTGGTGGATGGTCGCATCGGCGAGATCCATCCCTTGACCATGACGCGATCACCGATGGCCAGATCGGTGTGTGCACTGGCGATGCGCGCGTTGATCATGGCGCGGTCAGGCCATGGCAAACCATCGACGCCACGGATCGAGCCGAGCGTGAAACGCACGGCGCGCCGGTCGGCAGCGAGCGGTTCCATGAGTGGATCCGCCACGCGTGATGGCTCAGGCGCAGCCACAACTGTGGCGGTCAGCGCAACGAGGGTCCGCGCATCCGGGTGGGTGATCCCAAGCGATTGCTGGCATGCGTGCCACGATGCGGCATCGCGCGTGCCCAAGACGAGGCCGAGGCTCGCGCACGCCAGCAGCACCAGAACGACGACCCTGCAAGTGAGTGGCAGGGAGGCGACGCAGACCAACGCCAGGAACACAAGCATCGCCGCACATGCGGGCAAGGCTGCGCCCCACGTCTGCAGGACAGGTGGAGCCAACCACGACTGGTGGTCGGTGCCCAAGGCCACCATCGTGCCTGCAGCCAAGGACACAGCACCCGCGGGCAGGACCACGGACGGCCAGACGCTGTGAACCCCACGTGGGGTGGTGTGGTCAGCCCGTGGAGAGCTCGCACGCCCTGGCCAGGACATGCGCTCCGCCCCCCTGCTTCAAGGCACGCCGTGCCATATCGAGCCCCTCGCGCAGATCGCGCGCAGCGCCACCCACCCGCAGCGCCATGGCTGCATTCAGCGCCAGCATGTCGTGGCACGCATCCATACGCGTTCCATGCAGGAGCTGCGAGAGGACCTGAGCAGCCTGCTCCGCGCTGGTGGGTGCCAGGGTGAGTGGATCCACTGGATCGATGCCCAGTGCGGCTGGATCGACGACCCACTCGCGAATGCCATCGGGGCTCACTTCGACGACATCGGTGGGCGCACCGATCGAGATCTCATCGAGCCCATCGCGGCTGTGCAGGATGACGGCATGCTCGACACCGAGCCGCTCAAGCGCTTGCGCCATGGGATGCATGAACATGGGATGCCAGACGCCGATCATCTGCCGACGCGCCCCGGCGGGATT
>CAMDAQ010000113.1 GCA_945888705.1 Singulisphaera sp. GP187 | reverse complement strand
TGCACTCCGAGATCGAGACGCTCGAGCGACTGGAACTGCTGCGTGCGCTGCGCGAGGGCGACTTCGACTGCCTCGTCGGCGTGAACCTGCTGCGCGAGGGCCTCGACCTGCCCGAGGTGAGCCTGGTGGCGATCCTGGATGCCGACAAGCAGGGATTCCTGCGCAGCACGAGCGCGCTGATCCAGACGATGGGCCGCGCGGCCCGCAACGCCGACAGCCGCTGCCTGCTGTATGCCGACGGGATGACGCCGGAAATGCGGCGCGCCATCGACGAGGTCGAGCGCCGGCGCGCGAAGCAGCTGGCCTACAACGAGCTTCATGGCATCGTGCCACGCACGATCGAGAAGGCGATCCGCCGCGGCATCGAGGACGAGATCAGCGCAGGCCGCGGGGTCGAGCGCGCGGGGCGCCGCCGCGAGGTCACGATCGACCGCGACGACCTGGTGCTCGAGCTGCACGAGGAGATGATGGCGGCGGCGGGCCGGCTCGAGTTCGAGCGCGCTGCACGCCTGCGCGATGAGATCGAGCGCGTGAAGACGGCCGAGCGCGTGGAGGACGTGCTGCGCGAACCGGGCGAGGAGCCGCGTCCGGCACCAGGCATGCCGGGCACGAAGGCCCGAAAGCGGCGCAAGCCGGACCATTTCAAGAAGAAGCGTGGCGGCTGAACGTCGCCGGATCCGCAATCAGCGATCGAGCCGGCGCGCACCCAGGCGCAGCCGAGATCCACGGGCGATCAGATCGCGCCACTCCTCGGGCGTGGGGCGGCGCGAAGGTGCAGCCGAGACTGCAGCAGACCGCTGCGGCAACTCGATGCGCACGCGCTCACGCTGCACGCGCTCGGCGGGTGAGGATGGGCGAATGGTCGGCATGGTTCGATCCAACATGAGCCCGCACAACATCTTGCGGCTGCCTGCCCTTTCGGCGGGACGTTCATGATGAACGCACATTTCGTTTCTGCAAAGTGGTGTTTGCACGATTTTGGGCGCTGCAGGACCCAATAATGCCTCTCCCGTGCCGTCAACCGACCCCAACCACTGCATTCGCGTTCGCGGTGCCCGCGAGCACAACCTCCGTGGCCTGTCGGTGGACATTCCGCGCGACCGGCTGGTGGTCATCACGGGGGTGTCGGGCAGCGGCAAGAGCAGCCTCGCGTTCGACACGATCTTCGCCGAGGGCCAGCGCAAGTACATGGAGAGCCTGAGCGCGTACGCGCGCCAGTTCCTCGACCAGATGAAGAAGCCCGACATCGAGTCGGTCGACGGCCTGCCCCCGACGATCGCCATCGAGCAGCGCTCGGGTGGGCACAGCCCACGTTCGACGGTCGCCACGACGACCGAGATCTACGACTACTTCCGATTGCTCTGGGCGCGCTGCGGCACGCCGACCTGCTGGTACCGCGACGAGGCCGGCCGCGTGTGCGGCAACCCGATCACGGCGACGGCGCCGACGCAGATCGTGGAGTCGGTGCTTGCCTCGAGCGCCGGCAAGAAGCTGATGGTCTGCGCACCGCTCGTGCGCGCCCGCAAGGGCTTCCACAAGGACATCCTGGAGCAGATGGTGCGCGCGGGGCTCGTGCGCGCGCGCGTGAACGGCACGATCGTCGAGCTGCGTGATGCACAGAAGCGCGGCGGCGAGAACCCCTTCGGCCTCGGCCGCTACGAAGCCCACACGATCGATGCGGTCGTCGATCGCATCGTGGCGAGCTTGGAGGATCGGCAGCGGCTGGCCGAGAGCATCGAGACGGCGCTCAAGGCCGGCGCCGGGAACCTGCTGCTCCTGGTCGACGACGGTGCCGGCGGCTGGACCGAGCACCGCTTCAGCGAGCACTTCTCGTGCCCGGACCATCCCGAGTGCTCGCTCGAGGAACTCGAGCCGCGCGTGTTCAGCTTCAACTCGCCGCAGGGCGCGTGCGAGGCGTGCGCAGGCCTGGGCACGATCGACCAGTTCGACGAGGACCTGGTCGTGCCCGACCAGGCCAAGCCCGTGGCCGAGGCGATCGAGCCCTTCCGCAAGAACGGCCGTCGCATGAACATCTGGTACGCGCGCCGCATCCGGCTCTGGTGCACGGACGAGGGCGTGAATCCAGCCACCCCCTTCTCGAAGCTCGCGGCGAAGGCGCGTCGTTCGCTCATGCATGGCCAGGAGGATGGATGGGAGGGCGTGCTCCCCCACCTGCGCCGGCGCTTCACCGAGACCGACAGCGAGTTCGTGAAGGAGCGCCTGCACGCGTACATGAGCACGGCCGCGTGCCCATCGTGCGCGGGGCGCAGGCTCAAGCCATCATCGCTCGGCGTGATGGTGCCCGGCGCCGACCGCCGGCTCGACATCGCCAGCGCGACCAACCTGAGCATCGGCGCCGCGCGCGACTTCTTCGCGGGGCTCAAGCTCGGCCCGTCGCATGCCTCGATCGCCGCGCCGATCGTGAAGGAGATCGCCGCTCGCCTTGGATTCCTCGAAAGCGTCGGCCTCGGCTACCTCACGCTCGATCGCACGAGCAGCACGCTCTCTGGCGGCGAGGCCCAGCGCATCCGCCTGGCGACGCAGGTCGGCAGCGGCCTCGTTGGCGTGGCCTATGTGCTCGACGAGCCCACGATCGGCCTGCACCAGCGCGACAACGACCGGCTCGTCGCCACGCTCCGGCGCCTGAGCGACATCGGGAACTCGGTGCTCGTCGTCGAGCACGACGAGGACATGATCCGCGCCGCTGACCACGTCCTCGACATCGGTCCGGGGCCGGGGCGCCACGGCGGCATGGTGGTGGCGCAGGGATCCGTCGGCGAGATCTGCGACACCCCCGGCAGCCTGACCGGCGATTACCTCAGCGGTCGTGTGCGCATCGAAATCCCTGCCGAGCGCCGGCCGCTGTCGGCCAAGCAGTCGATCGTCGTGAAGGGTGCAGGCGAGAACAACCTGAAGGGGATCGACGTCGCGTTCCCGCTCGGTGGCATCGTGTGCGTGACCGGGGTGTCGGGCAGCGGCAAGAGCACGCTCGTCAACGAGATCCTGCTCAAGGCCGCCAAGCGCCACGTGACCGGCACGCGCGACCTGCCCGGCGCGCACGATTCGGTCACCGGCCTGGGCAAGATCATGCGCGTGGTCGAGGTCGACCAGTCGCCGATCGGCCGGACGCCGCGCTCAAACCCCGCGACCTACACCGGCATCTTCGACGAGATCCGCTCGGTCTATGCGCGCATGCCCGAGGCCAAGATCCGCGGCTACGAACCCGGGCGCTTCAGCTTCAACGTCAAGGGCGGCCGCTGCGAGGTCTGCGCCGGCCAGGGCGTGCGGCGCATCGAGATGCACTTCCTGCCCGATGTCTTCGTGACCTGCGAGGCCTGCAAGGGCCGCCGCTACGGCCGCGAGACGCTCGAGGTGCTCTGCAAGGGCAAGTCGATCGCGGACGTGCTCGACATGACCGTCGATGATGCGACCGCGTTCTTCGACGCGCATCCCAAGATCGCGCGCATGCTGCAGTGCATCCGCGACGTGGGTCTGGGCTACATGCAGCTCGGTCAGGCCAGCACCACGATGTCCGGCGGCGAGGCGCAGCGCGTGAAGCTGGCGAGCGAGCTGGGCATGACGAGCGCTGGCCACACGCTGTACGTGCTCGACGAGCCGACAACGGGGCTGCACTTCGCCGACGTGCACCGCCTGCTCGGCGTGCTGCAGCGCCTGGCGAGCAACGGCCACACGCTGGTGGTCATCGAGCACAACCTCGACGTGATCAAGTGCGCCGACTGGATCGTTGACCTGGGCCCGGAAGGCGGCGACGGCGGCGGCACGCTGGTGGCGCACGGCACGCCCGAGGCCGTGGCCGCCACGCCCGGCAGCTTCACCGGCGAGTACCTGGCCCGCATGCTGGGCGCGAGCACGCCCAAGGAAGCGGCTCCAGCCAAGCCCACGCGCGCGAAGAAGCCGAAACCCGCTGCACGCAAGCGCGCGACAGCGTGACGACCCGTGCGGGGCATGCGGGGGCGAGGGGCACCGCCCAATCGCTGGTGGCCGACCGGGCTGAGACCTCCATCAGGGAACTCTCGAATCCGGTATGCTCGCATTCAAACCGGAGGTCACTTCATGATCATGTGGTACATCCAGCGTGAAGGCCGAACGATCGGGCCCGTCGATGCCGAGGGGGCAAGAAAGCTCTGCCAAACTGGCGGTCTGAAGCATGCAACGCTGGCCTGCAGGGTCGGCGATCAAGCGTGGTCGAGGGCGTCGTCCGATGCCGAACTTCTTCGGATCCTCGAGCCCGGGATTCCCACCACGCCTTCGCTCGCGTCCATGGCCCCGCCGCCGTCCGTCGCATCGACCACCTCGTGGGATGTTCGGAAGACTGCAACAGCGCATCGAACCGCGCTGATCCTGTTCCTTATCTCCATTCCTGTCACGGGCGTTTGGCTCGGCACACTCCGTTCCCCCAGCGCGAATTTGCTCGTGTCTTTCGTCAGCCTCGCGCTGTCGATTGGAACGATCGTCTACATCTGCAAGGCTCTGTCGGCCATGCGCGCAAACGTTGGACTCATCGTTCTGTGCGCCATCCTGCTGATTGCGCCCTGCATCAATCTCGTGACGCTGCTCGTGCTGTCCCAGGTGATCCAACGTAACTTGAAGTCCGTTGGGCTTCGATGCGGACTCCTCGGCGTCTCCGAAGCCAGGCTCTCAGCCGCAAACTTCTGACCCGCCCACGGCGCCCGCACCCATCGCCCTGATCGCCTCGGGATAGGCAAGGCATTCCTGCTCGAACACGCGCGCGGCGAGCGCTTCCGGCGTATCGCCCGGCAGCACCGGGCAGCGGCGCTGCACGATCGTGCGGCCGTGGTCGTATTCATCGTCAACGAGGTGCACCGTGCAGCCGCTCTCCGCATCGCCAGCGGCAAGCACGGCCGTGTGCACATGATGCCCGTACATGCCGTGCCCACCGTGGCGCGGCAGCAGCGCAGGATGGATGTTGAGCGCACGGCCTGCCCACGGGCCCACGCGGAACTTGCGCAGGTAGCCGCACAGGCAGACGAGGTCGACCCCAGCGGCCTGCAGAGCGGCATCAACCTGATCATCAAGGCTCTCGGGCCGCGAACGATCGCACACCACCACGTTCAGGCCCGCCGCGCGGCAACGCTCGATGCCGGCGATCCCCTGCTTCGTCACCACCACCACGCCGATGCGCGCATCGAGCCGCCCGGCATCGATTTCATGCTGCAGGTTGAGCACCGTCCGCCCACCGCCGCTGATCAGGCAGCCGAGCACGACCTGGCGGCGGGTCACTCGTCCTCCACGTGCAGCGTGGCCGGGCTGCGGAAGTCGATCGGCTTGCGATCGGGACTGATGGCGACCATGGTCACGTGGGCCTCGGTCACATGGATCTGCTCGCCGGTCTTGAAGCGCTCGGCGTGGACCAGCACCCGGATCGTGGCGCTCGTGCGGCCCTCGCGCTCGGTACGGGTCCAGAGCGTGACCGACTCGCCCACGCCCACCGGCGCGATGAACTCGATCTTCTCCATGGCCTTCGTCACCCAGCGGTGCAGGCCGAGCCGGCGCGCGTGCATGTACGCCGCCTGGTCGATGTAGCTCAGCACGACGCCGCCGAAGACGGTGCCGCTGTGGTTGGTGTCGCGCGGCATGGTCATCACGCGCAGCGACAGGTCGAAGCCTTCGGGTGCCTTCATGCACGGGATCATCGGTGCAGGGCGCGGTTCCCGCAACCAGGCGGGATACGATCCGGTGCGATGCCTCGATCCCGCTGCATCCTGATCGTCGCAGCCGTGCTGGCGCTGCTCCTGCGGCCTGCGCCAAGCAGCGCGCAGGCACCTGCCGACACCGCTCGATCGGCGACGGAACGGGCCGTGAACGAGGCGCTGGCGCAGCGCCGCAGCGCGGAGGCGCTGACGCGGGCCAAGGCATGGCTCGACCGCGCTCCCGGCGACGCGGGCATGCTGGCGCTTGCCGCTCGCGCCGCTGCGCAGTCAGGTGACCAGCGCGTGGCTGCCGGCTACCTGAAGCGCGCGATCGAGGAGGGCTTCACTGACTTCGCCGCCATCGAGTCCGGTTCCGACTTCGCCGGGCTGCGTCGGCACGAATCGTGGACGGTCGTGCAGGAGGCCATGCGTGCCGCCCGCGCACGCAACGAGACCGGCTCGCTCACCGGCGCTGAGGCGACGAAGGCCGTGGATGCCTGGCGCATGCGCTTCCCGAGCGGCTATCGCGCCTTTCCTGACGGCGTGACCAACACGATCCTGGTGACGACGCAGGACCCAACGAGCCGCGGCGAGTTGCTCTCGATGCTCGCCACGATGACGCAGGACCAAGTCGATCGGCTCTTCGGCAAGGGATTGGCCCAGCCGGTGGCGGTGATCGTGGCCAGCGGCACCGATGGCGAGGGCGATGGGCTCACGCCATCACGAGCGGGCCGTTACGAACACGGCATGCGCCGCCTGCTCACGCGAGACACCGGGGCCACGCTGCGCCACGAGTTCACACACGCCCTGCACTTCGCGCACATGGAGCGCATCAACCAGCTCCATCCGATCTGGCTGCGCGAGGGACTTGCGACGGTCTTCGAGACCTATCGCACGCGCGACGACGGCTCCTTCGAGTTCCTGCCCAACGAGCGCGCCGACGCCGCGATGCAGCTCCTGGCCACGGGCGCCGCGCCTGCCCTGCGCCGCCTGCTCACGATGCCCGAGGACGACTTCCAGAAGGATGGCGAGTCGACCTATCCGTTGGTGCGCTCGCTGAT
>CAMDAQ010000112.1 GCA_945888705.1 Singulisphaera sp. GP187 | reverse complement strand
AGCGATCCGATGGAGTCGACCGATGTGTCGTCGCAGCATGCCGAGCTCGTGAGCGAGTTCAGGCAGCGCATGATGCGTGCACGAACGACCGCGCGCGATGCGTCGTGCGACCTGCCGTGGGGCGAGGCCGAGCGGCTCGATCCACGCTGAGCCTCGCCGCCATTCACCGACGGTTGCGGATCTCGCGCTCGATCGCGTCGGCATCCTTCTCGATGTGCGCGCTCAGGTTCGCGCGGCCCGACGGCGTGACGAGGATGTCGTCCTCGATGCGCACGCCGAAACGCTCGGCCGGCAGGTAGATGCCGGGCTCGATCGTGATCACGGCGCCTGCCTTGAGCGGCTCGTTGGGCGTGATGTCGTGCACCTCAAGCCCCAGGTGGTGGCCGATGCCGTGGATGAAGAAGTCACCGAAGCCAGCCTTCGTGATGACGTCGCGCGCGGCCTGGTCGACCTGGCCAAAGGTCGCGCCGGGGCGCACCGCAGCGATCGCGGCGAGCTGCGACTTCAGCACGATGTCGTAGACCTCGCGCTGGCGCTTGGTGAAGCGGCCGTCGACGGGATAGGTGCGCGTGATGTCCGCGGCGTAGCCCGCGAATTGCGCACCCGAGTCGAGCACGACCACGTCGCCGGCCACGAGCGGAGCGTTGTTGGCGCGGTAGTGCAGCACGGTGCCGTTCATGCCGGCGCCGGCGATCGTGCCGTAGGCGGGGCCGCGCGAGCCGTGGCTTCGGTAGGCGTGCTCGGCGGCCTCCTGGATCTCGAACTCGGTGATGCCGGGACGGATCGTCGAGAGCACGGCCTCGTAGCCTTCTGCCGTGATGTCGATGGCGCGCTGCATGAGCGCCTGCTCGGCGGGGCTCTTCACCGCACGCAGTCGAGCAATGATCTCGGTGCCGTCATGGATTGCGCACGCAGGGATGCGCGAGGCGACTTCGCGATAGACCGCCAGGTCGGGCGAGACCGGCGCGGTGTGCGCGGCAAAGGGGTGCAGGCACGTCAGGCTCTTGGCGCGCTTGGCGCTGTCCAGCATCCAGCGGGGGAACGCGTTGGTGCGGAAGATCGTCGCGATGCCGTAACGATCCTTCAGCGGGCTCGCGATCTCCTCGCGCAGGCCGTCCCACTTCTCGAGTTCAGGGTCGAGGGGCTTGAGAAAGAGCTGCACGCGCCGGTTCGCGACAGGATGTCCGGGATCAAGCAGCAGCATCGCGCCGGGTTCATCCGCGATGCCGGTCAGCCACTCGAAGTGCGGGTGCGCGCGGAAGTGGCTGAAATGCCCGCCCTGATCGTTGCCGGCGAAGACCACGGCCACGCTCGAGCCGAGCGCCTTCATCACGCGTTCGCGCCGTGCGGCGTGCTCGGTGACGGGGATCGCCGTGGGAGCGGTCTCCGTGCGGGCGCTGGTGGTGCGGGGAGTCCGGGTCGACGTCGTGCGCTTGGCCATGGGCCTATGGTAGATGCGCGCCGACGCGTACCATCGCCCGCCGAGGACCACCATGGCAAGCAACAAGATGTCCGGCAGCCTGAACCACGCGATGATCGACGGCACCGAGGCCAAGGCCGCGCAGGCGATGGCCGATAGTTTCGGCGAGCCCGGCTACGGCGACATCACGAAGGTCTACATCGCCCAGAACTACGCCGGCTACACCGAGGAGAACCAGGAGACCTGGCGAATCCTCTACGACCGCCAGATGGCCTACCTCGCCGACCACGCGAGCGACGTCTACCTGTGCGGCGCCCGCAGCATCAACCTTGTGCGTGACCACATCCCGTACCTCGAAGGTCCCAAGAGCGTGAACACGTTCCTGCAGCGGCTGACCGGCTGGCAGAGCCGTGCCGTGCCGGGCTACCTGCCTGCGAAGGCTTTCTTCGCGTGCCTTGCTCGCCGCGAGTTCCCGACCACCATCGTGATTCGGCCGAAGGAATCGATCGACTACCTGCCCGAACCGGACATCTTCCATGACATCTTCGGCCACGTGCCGCTGCATGCCGACCCGACGTTCGCCGACTTCCTGCAGACCTACGGCAAGGCCGCGCTTCTCACGAACGATCCCGTGCACACCGACCGCCTGGCACGGCTCTTCTGGTTCACCGTGGAGTTCGGCCTGATCCGCGAGGGTGGCCAGGTCAAGCTCTACGGCTCAGGCCTCATCAGCAGCCCCGGCGAGAGCAAGCATGCGCTCGACTCCAACGAGGTCGAGCGGCGCCCCTTCGATCTCGAGACCGTCTGCGCCACGAGCTTCGAGATCGACCACTACCAGCCGATCCTCTACGTGCTCGAGAGCTTCGAGCAGCTTCGCGACGCCATGAACAGCTACGCCGAGCGCCTGCTGAACGAAGCCCCCGCAGCCGCAACGGCCTGATCGGTCGCACGGTCCGCGCGCTCGTCGCGCCGTGCACTGCTCGGTGCGTGCGTGCTCAGCCGGCCATCGCCCGGACGGCGGCCATGGCGCTCTCGACGCTCGTGACCTCGATGTCGTCGGGCCAAGGCACACGCACGACATCGAACGCGCGACGGACATCCATGCCATCGGGGTCGATGCCCACGACGCGCACGTCCTTGGCGGTGGTGCGCGATGAACCGGGGAGCGCGCGCAGCAGCAGGGCAGGATCGGCATTGAGCGCCTTGCATGCTGCAGGCTCGATCGCTGCGAGGGCGTTGGGTACCACGACCGCCTCGGCATCGACATAGAACCCCGCATGGCGGCAGGCATCGATCGCCAGGCGCGCCCAGTTCACGTCGGGCGCATCGCCGTGGTAGATCCGCCAGCGATCGCAGAGCGCTGCATCGTCGCCACGCTCGACGATTCGCTCGGGCGTGACCGAGAGCTGCATCGCGTCCGGCTCGCCATCGGGCAGCTCGAGCACGACGTCTCCGCTCGCCAGCACCGCCACCATGACCGGCGCCACGATGCATCCGTCCGGCGCGAGCACGATCTTCACCGGGCGGCGCTCGCCGTCGAAGCACAAGTGCCCCTCGAGGTGGCTCCGCAGCCACAGGTACGCCTCGTCAGCAATGCCATCGGGATCGTCGATCATGCGGCGCACGGTACGCGGCCTGCGGTGGATGCGCTGTGGATCAGGTGTGGGATCGCTGTCATGTTCAGTATTCCGGCGACGATTCCGGGACCCGTGGCTACGCTGCGTGCATGACCCTCGTGGCCTGCAGCGTGACGGTTGACCGGCCCGACCTCGTGTCGCCGGCGATCGAGCGGGCCATGCAGGCGAAGGCCGACGGCGCGGACCTCGTCGAGTGGCGCGTCGATCTGCTGGCCATGCTGCCCGATGCAGCCGGTGCGATCGCGAGGCTCCTTCGCGACAGCCCCTTGCCGACGATCCTCACCGTCCGCAGCGAGGCTGAGGGTGGTGCCTTCGATGGTTCGCCCATCGAGGCCGCGCGCGTGCTGGCCGAGGCGATCGCCGGTGCGACGCCGCCTCGCTTCGTGGATGTGGAGGCCTCGCTCCTGCGCGATCGCCGAGCGAGCGACGTGGTGCACGCCGCGCTCGCCGGCGTGGAGGAATCGCAGCGCCCCTCGCTCGTGACGAGCCTGCATGATGTCGGCGGCCGGCCCACGGCACTGTGGACCGAGCTCGAGCGCATGTGGTCGGATCCGGCATGCCACGTCGCGAAGGTGGCGTGGACGGCACGGACCGTGCGCGACAACCTCGAGGCGTTCGATCTGCTGGCGAGCCGCCAAGGTCCCACGATCGCGCTCTGCATGGGCGAGCAGGGGGTGCTCTCGCGCGTGATGGGCGCCAAGTTCGGTGCGTTCCTCACCTTCGCGCGGCTCGATGACGAGGAAGGCACTGCACCTGGACAGCCGACGGTGCGCGAACTCGTCGATCGCTACCGACTCAAGGGAGTCACGCACCACACGCGCGTGTACGGCGTGGTGGGCTGGCCGGTCTCGCACAGCCGGGGACCGATCGTGCACAACGCGTGGTTCGGTGAGCTGGGCCTCGATGCCCGCTACCTGCCGCTGCCGGTCGGGCCGACGTGGGAATCGTTCAAGGCAAGCCTGGCGGAACTCATCGATCACCCCATGCTCGGGCTTTCGGGTGCGAGCGTGACGCTGCCGCACAAGGAGCACCTGGTGCGTTTCGTGCAGGAGCGCGGCGGCGCGCTGGACGAAGCGAGCTTCGCGATCGGCGCCGCCAACACGCTCATCATCGATCCGCAGTCGCGTGCCATCCGTGCCTGCAACACCGATGCGCTCGCGGGCATCGAGTCGCTGGCCGAGGCGCTCGGCCGTGCAAGCGACGACCTGCGCGGCTTGCGCGTGGCGATCCTCGGAGCCGGCGGCGTGGCCCGTGCACTGGCATGGGCGTGCGCGAATGCAGGCGCCGACGTGGTGGTCATCAACCGCACGCACGCGCGTGCCGTGGAGCTTGCTGCGGCCTTCGATGGACGGCCCGGCGAGCGGGGGCCCATGCGCGTGGGCGTCGGTGACGCAGCATCGATCGGCTGCGGCTGCTTCCACGCTTTCATCAACGCGACGTCGCTGGGGATGAAGGACGGTCCCGCTCCTGACGAGAGCCCGATCCCCGATGACGTGGCGCTCGATGGTGTCGTCGTCATGGACACCGTGTACGTGCCCGAGCGCACGCCGCTGGTGCAGCAGGCGACCTCCCGCGGGGCGCGCGTCGTGACCGGCACGGGCATGTTCGTGCGCCAGGCCGCCCTGCAATGCGAACTCTGGACTGGCACGCGGCCTTCCATGATTTCGGCGCAGGTTTCCTGAATCGACGATCGCGGCAATTGTGCGGAATTCCCTGCGGTTTCCTTGGTGGGCGTGCCGTGAAACGTACGGTTGTGGTGTTCGATGGCCGAGTCGTGTGGCCTGCGCCAAGGAGGCACACATGACCGGTCACCAGCACATGCCCAGCATCGTCGGAGGGAAGGAAAAGGTCGGAGGGAAGGAAAGGTCTGGAGGGATGGAAAGGGAGCAGGCGCCTCGTGGGGATCGGGGCAGCCACGGATGGGGCAAGCTGGCGGCGCTCGTGTTCGCCGTCGCCGTAGTCGGAAGCGCAGCCGAGGCCTTTGCGAAGGCCTCCTGCGAGGAGGGGATTGGGCGCGAGCGCTCGTCGGAGCGCGCTTGCGCCAGGGACCGCGCGTGCTTCGCGCCACGCGGTCCCTGAAGGAACACCCGAACTACGGCGGGGAGACGGCGTGATACGCCTCCCGCGAGCCGCCCTCGGCGGCATGGACGCCCGGCCCGACTTCGGCCCGGGCGTCCAACACTTTTTGCCACGCGTACGATCCTTCCATGCCGCTCCGCTACCGCACTGCCGGCGAGTCCCACGGTCCCGCCCTCATCACCCTGGTCGAGGGTCTGCCCGCCGGCCTGCGCGTGGACACCGATTGGATCGATGCCGAGCTCGCCAGGCGCCAGGGCGGTTACGGTCGTGGCGCTCGCCAGCGCATCGAGACCGATCGCGTCAGGATCCTGTCGGGCGTGCGGCAGGGGATCACGCTCGGCTCGCCGGTGGCGCTTGAGATTGTCAATGCTGACAGCAGGATCGATGACCCTGTGCGCACGCCGCCGGTTCACCAGCCGCGCCCCGGCCATGCGGACCTGGCTGGCAGCGTGAAGTGGCTCACCAACGACTGCCGCGGCACGCTCGAGCGCGCGAGTGCACGCGAGACCGCAGCGCGCGTCGCGGCCGGTGCGCTTGCGGGGTGCCTGCTGCGCGAGGTGGGCATCGAGGCGTTCGGCTACGTGCTCGGTGCAATCGATGCATTCGCGAGCGTGGAGGTCGATGCAGCCTCGCTCCCGGCGCTGCGTGCCGCGCGAGACGGTGCCGAGGTCGCCTGCCCGTGCCCGGTGACGGACGCGCGCCTCGTCGAGCACATCCATGCGGCCAAGGTCGCCAAGGACACCGTCGGTGGGCTTTGCCGCGTGCATGTGCTCGGCTGCCCGATCGGCCTGGGTTCATGCGTCGCCGCAGATGAGCGGCTCGATGCTCGCATCGCGATGGCGGTGATGGGCATCCAGGCCTTCAAGGCCGTCGAGATCGGGCTGGGCCGCGAGTGCGCGATGCGCTTCGGGAGCCAGGTGCATGATCCGATCGCCTTCGACCCATCACGCCGCGGCGAGCCGCACCTGGGGTACCTGCGGCCTACGAACCACGCGGGCGGCCTCGAAGGCGGCATGACCAACGGCATGCCCGTCGTGGCCACCGGAACGATGAAGCCCATCGCCACGCTCCTGCAGGGACTTCCGAGCGTCGACCTGCGCACCAAGGAAGCCACGCGCAGCCAATACGAGCGCAGCGACATCAGCGCCGTGGCCGCGGCCAGCGTCGTGATGCAGCATGCCGTCGGCTTCGAGATCGCCCGGGCCTTCCTCGAGAAGTTCGGCGGCGATTCCTGGGACCAGGTGCGCGCCTCGCACGACCGGTTCATGGCTGCGGCCCGCTCGATGTGATGCGGCCGGCGGTGCCCGCACCGCTATGCTCGGTCCCATGTCCACGATGGCTTCGGATCGGCGCATGGATGGCGTGCACAGCGGACCTGACGGTGCGAGCTCGCGTGAGCGAATCCCGGTGGCGGTCTTCCACCGGCCGGCAGCGGCGAGCGCCGCGGTCGCAGGCGAGATCGCCGCGCTGATCCGCGCGAAGTCCGCGCGCGGCGAGCGATGCGTGCTCGGGCTCGCCACCGGCAGCACGCCGGTGAGCGTCTACAACGAACTCATCCGGCTGCACCGCGAAGAGGGACTCTCGTTCTCCAACGTGGTCACGTTCAACCTCGACGAGTACTGGCCCATGCAGCCCCACGAGCTGCAGAGCTACCACCGCTTCATGCGGGAGCACCTCTTCGACCACATCGACATCGACCCGGCCAACGTGAACCTGCCCTGCGGCACGGTGCCCGCG
>CAMDAQ010000111.1 GCA_945888705.1 Singulisphaera sp. GP187 | reverse complement strand
ATCTGGTGCAGGTCGATCGGTTCCCCGCGCTCCTGGTGCCACCGCTCGCGCAAGGCATTGGCGCGCGCCCGGGCTGCGTCACGATCGAGCTGGAACGGGAACCGGGCTCCATCCAGATGACCGAGGAGCAGGTGCGCATCGGTGATCGTCAGCGGACCGCCCATGCCGTAGCACGCGGGGCCGGGTGTGCTGCCGGCGCTTCGGGGGCCGACGCAGACCTGGCCATCGATCAGGTCGATCACGCTGCCGCCGCCGGCGGCCACGCTTTCCACGGCGACGCTTGGGCTGGCGAGCTGCGCCGCACCGAGCTTGGTCGTGGGGTTGAGCTCCAGGTCATCCGTGAGCCGCGCCACATCCGTGCTCGTCCCGCCCATGTCGAACGCGATGGCTGGCAGCAGGCCAGCCTCGGCTGCGACCGCGCGTGCACCCGCAACACCACCAGCCGGTCCGCTGAACATGCTGTCCTTGGGCGTGAAGAGATCCGCCGGGGCCAGTGCACCGGCGCTGGTCATCACGCGCAGCGGTGCCCCGTGCAGTTCGTCGCGGACCTGCTGCAGGTACTCCGCCACCGGTCGCGCCAGTTGGGCGTTGATGCACGCCACGCGCGCGCGAGCCTCGAAACCGATGGTCCGGCTGAGCTCGCTGCCAAGGCTGATCGCATCGATGCCTTCCTCGACGAGGAGCTTCCGGATCTGATGCTCGTGGGTTGGTGCGCGCCAGGCATGCATCAGGCAGATCGCCACCGCACCTGCGCCCGTTTCGCGGGCGAGCCGCGCGCACTCCCTGATCTCGGCATGATCGATGGGCTCGAGTTCCGCGCCGGTGGCGTCGAGCCGTCCACGGATGCCCATGACGAATGCATGCGGCGGCGAATCACGCACGATGCGCAGCGCAAAGAGGTCAGGACGCCGCTGGTCTCCGATGTGCAGCAGATCCTCGTGGCCTGCGTTGGTGATGAACAGCACCGGACTGACCGACCCCTCCAGCAGCGCGTTGGTGCCGCGGGTCGTGCCCAACCGCACCTCGGTTGGCGGCAGGGGGCGTGCCAAGGGTGTGCCAGTCAGCAGGTGGGCCGCGAGGGCGGGAGAGCTCTTGCGCGGATCAATGATTGCGGGGCATGGCGTACCCCGGGGCCATTCGGCCGGGATCGGCTGCAGCAGGCGCAGTCGCCGGGCGCCGTTGGCAACCGGTTCGTCGGTGTCGATCACGACGGCATCGGTGGACGGGCCGTGAAGCAGCCGGATCGAGGCCCTGCTCAGGAATCCCGCGACCGTCGGCACATTCGGCAGGTCGGCATTGAGCCCCGCATGATCGATGGTGATCGTGGTGCGGATCAGGCCGCTCGAGAGGACCTTGGCCGTGTGCACACGCCCCGCAGGCGCGACCGCCACGGCATCCGTGAACGTGCCGCCGACATCAAGCGCAATCTGCCAGGGACGGGTCATGGTGATATGAATCGATGCGCTGGCTAGCGAAGATCATTCGGGGAGAGGCCGGTGGCCTTGGCCAATCGGGCGAGCATGCGAGGACCAACCTCATCCTGGTCATGGAAGGCAAACGTCACATCAGGCAAGCCGGGTCGCGACAAGGTGCGATGGGATCCGCTCTGGCGCTTGATGGTCCAGCCAAGTCGGAGAAGTGCGGCCAAGACACGCCTGGCCTTCATGCTGGGCCACTGCGTCATGCCGCACGGAACGTAATGGTCAGGACATCCTTGGGGAACTCATCGTGCTCGATCCGCTCCGCCACCACGCGAAGCGCCAGAGCCTGCACGTGGGAACGCGCCTGTTCGGCAGTCTCGCCGTAGGCCATGGTGCCCGGCAGAGACGGGATCTCAGCGATCCAGCGGCCGTCATCTTCGCGCTCGAACTCGATGGTGAAATCCATGGTTGCTCCGAGAGGAAGTGTACGGGGCGCGGCCATCGATCTCGAACACTCGGGGAAAGTTCGGTCCATCGGTCTTGCTCCTCCTCAGGACCAGCACAGCGCCGTCTCGTAGACTCTCCGTATGGGCCTCGGACTGGACCTGATCTACGGAGGGGCGGCGCTCCTCAGCAGCCCGGTCTGGGTGACCACGATGGCCGCGCGCGGCAAGCTGCGCACCGACTGGCCGGCGCGGCTGGGCCGTTGCGACCCATGGCCCCGCACGCGCCGGGATGGCCACTTGGTCCCGCGCGTCCTGATCCACGCGGTCAGCGTGGGCGAAGTCAACGCGGTCCGTGAGCTCGTCGCGGACCTTGCGCGGGACCACGAGGTCGCCGTCAGCGTGACCACCGACACCGGCATCGCTCGCGCGCGCGGCGTCTTTGCGCCGCCCGTGCGGGTGGTGCGGTACCCCTTCGATTTCTCAGGCGCCGTGCGTAGCGTGCTCGATGCCGTTCAGCCCGATGCCGTGGCCCTGGCCGAGCTCGAACTCTGGCCCAACTTCACGCAGGCGTGTGAGTGTCGCGGCATCCCGATCGCGATCGTCAATGGCCGGCTCTCGGAGCGCTCGTTCCGCCGCTCCCTCAAGGTCCGTCCGCTGCTTTCGCCCATGTTTCACCGAGTCGCCGCGGTCGGAGCCCAGACCGATGACTATGCCGCGCGCTTCCGCGCGATGGGCGTGGCGCACGAGCGCGTGCAGGTCGTGGGCACCATGAAGTGGGATACCGCGCGCATCGCCGACACCGTCGAGGGTGCCGATGCACTTGCCGCGGCGCTGGGCATCGATCGATCGAAGCCGCTCGTCGTGGCGGGCTCGACCGAGCCGCTCGAGCATGCGCTCCTGCGCGATGCCGTGCCGGCGGGCGTGCAGCTCCTGTGTGCGCCGCGCAAGCCCGAATGGTTCGAGGATGCTGCGCGCGACCTTGCCGGTTGCGCGCGTCGATCGACGGGTGCGTGCGGCAGTGCCACCGGTCGCTTCCTCCTCGACACGATTGGTGAGCTCCGCATGGCGTATGCGCTCGCCGATGTCGTGGTCGTCGGGCGAAGCTTCGGTGAGCTCCACGGCAGCGACATGATTGAGCCGGTTGCGCTTGGCAAGGCCACGGTCATCGGTCCCCGCTGGGGCGATTTCGCCGAACCTGCACAGGCGCTGCTGGCGGCTGGCGGGCTGATGCAGGCCGAGCGGGGGCAACTCGCCGCCGCGCTTGCAGGCGTGCTCAACGATCCGGCGCATCGAGCACGCATGGCGCAGGCGGGTCGCGCCGTGATCCGCGCACGGCAGGGGGCCACGGCACGCAACGCAGCGATGGTTCGGGCTGCGCTGACCGCGCGGCAGGGGAGCACCACCCATGCGCGAGGGTGACCTGCACGCGCTGATCGCTGCCGCGAACGATCGCCTGCCCAAGGGGGTCATGATTCCACCTGGCGATGACATGGCGCAGGTCGCGGTCGCCGGCGGCAGCGTGCTCGTGGCGTGCGATCAAGTGATCGAAGGCCGGCACTTCGTTCCCAACACGCCGATCGAACTCATCGCACGCAAGGCGATCGCGCGCAACGTGAGCGATGTTGCGGCGATGGCCGGTCGGCCGCTCGCGTGCCTGTGCGCGGCCACGCTGCCGAGCGACCTGCCCGAGTCGGCGGTGCGTGCGCTCACGGCAGCGCTGCAGCGTCACGCCGAGGACTTCGGTTGCCCGCTGGTGGGTGGCGACACGAGCTGGCATGGCGAGCCTGGTCATCCGTTGCAGCTGTCGATCACGATCCTGGCACTCCCGCACGCAACCGGGCGCGTAGTACGGCGAGACCAGGCCCGGGACGGCGACGTCATCATCGTTTCAGGTGCGCTGGGTGGGTCGTTCGGCGCGGATGGCCTTGGGCACCATCTGCGGTTCGAGCCGCGTGTTCGCCTGGCGCGCGAACTCGTCGATCACTTCGGTGACCGGCTGGGCGCCATGATCGATGTCAGCGATGGACTGGGTCGGGATCTCGACCGCGTGGCGCGCGCGAGCGGCGTGGCGGTGCTCGTTGAAGGTGACCGGATCCCGGTGCAGGGGGGCTGCACGCTCGAGCAGGCCTTGCGCGATGGCGAGGACCACGAGCTGGCGTTCACGCTTCGCGCGGAGGCAGCCGAGGACCTGCCCGCAATCCTCGCCGGCGTGCCGCTCACGATCATCGGTAGGGCGCGCGCTGCGGGCGACCTGCACCAGGTTGGAGCACGGGTCTTCCTGGCGGGCGCCTGGCACGCCATGGGCTCGATGGGATGGGAGCACGGGCCGAGCGCGGGCGCGTAGCCTTCGGCCATGACTGCCGTGCAGGATGCGATCGTCAAGACCGCTGAGGAAACCGAGCGTGTGGCCGCCGAGCTCGCGCGCACGCTGCGCCCGGGTGATGTCGTGGCGCTCGACGGTGAACTGGGCAGCGGCAAGACAAGTTTCGTGCGTGGCCTGGCCGGCGGTCTGGGCTGCGAGGGCGTGGTGAACAGCCCGACCTTCGTGCGCATGCAGCACTACGCCGGTGATGGCGGCGAGCTCGTGCACATCGATGCCTACCGGTTCGAGGGCGAGGCCGACCTGGCGCAACTGGGCTGGGACGAGCTCCTCGATGGACGGCGGGCCGTGATCGCGATCGAGTGGGCGGCCCGCATCGCGCATGCGCTTCCCGAGCGTCGGGTCGATGTGACGCTGGCGTACGCCGACGATGACGCGCGCCTGATCCGCATCAGGGATCGCCGTCACGAGACGACGACCAAGGCCTGCGGCGTCTGTGGGCAGCCGATGCCTGCGGGTGCAACGGGCGCCTTCTGCAGCGAGCGATGCCGCGGTGCCGACCTGCGGCGCTGGCTCGATGGCGTGTACGCGATCGGCAGCATCCCGGAAGATCAGGACGAGTGAACCACCATGGCTGACATCGAGGTACCGAAGGACGCGAAGGACAGCAACGAGCGCAAGGTTGGCGTGGCGATCGCCGTGCTGGCCATCGTGCTCGCCGTCGTCGCCACGCTGGGCACGAACCAGGACAACGAGAAGCTGGCGCAGGAGGTCGGTGCCGCCAACGGCTACGCGTGGTACCAGTCCAAGCGCATTCGCGTGGCGCTGAACGAATCAACGATGGACGAGCTCGCGATCGACGAGCTGGCATCGCCCACGCCCGAGCAGCGTGCCGCCATGACGGCGCTGCGTGGCCGGCTCGAGGCGAAGAACGCCGAGTACAAGCAGGAAAACGAGGAGATCCTGAAGCAGGCCGATGCGGCCAAGGCCGCGGCGCAGGATGCAGACGACCGTGGCAATCGCTACGACCAGGCCGAGGTCATGCTGCAGGTCTCCATCGTGCTCTGTTCGATCACGCTGCTCACCGGCGGCCGCGGGTTCCTGGCGGTCGGGCTGCTGACGGCAGGCGGCGGCATCGTGGCTGCCGTCCTCGCGTGGTTCAGCTGAGCGGCTGCGCGCCGCTCCGGCTCACGCCGTCGGGTCGTTGGCCTGGCGCTGGCCCTCGGGGCTGACCGCGTAGATCTGGAACTTGTGTCCCACGGGCGACCAGCCGAGCTGACGGCAGATGCGGTCGCGAAGCGCGGTGAGTTCGCCGCTCTGGAACTCGACGAGCCGACCCGTCTTCATGCAGACCATGTAGTCGCGCGGCTCCTTGCCGTAGATGAGCTGGTAGTGCGCCTGCTTGGAGTCGAAGAGCGCTTGCGTGATGATGCCCGCGTCCTGCAGCAACTTGATCGTGCGGTAGAGCGTGGCCTTGCTCACGCGGTGCCCGCGCTGGCGCATGGACAGCAGGAGTTCCTCGACCTCGAAGAGCCCGTCGCGGGCGATGATCGCGTCGAGCACGTCAGCGCGCTCGACCGTGTACTTCAGGCCCTTCGTCCGCAGGAACCGCCGGAAGACGCTGCACAACGGGGCCATGACCGGGCCGCCGGCCGCTGCGCCCGGCAACGATGCTGGCGCGGCGTGGCTGGTCGCGGATGGTCCGGGGCGAGGCATCGGAGGAATGGTAGGTCGTGGATCACGAATCGATCGCATCGATGAGCGCTCAGCGTGCTCGCTTGACCGGCGATCATCCTATGTTATAACAAACGTATGACTCAACTCAAGGTCACCGCCATCGGAAACTCGATCGGCATCATTCTTCCGAAGGAAGTCGCCACGCGTTTGAGGGTGTACAAGGGCTCCGCGCTCTTCGTGACTGAGACGCCGCGCGGGATCGAATTGACGCCGTATGACCCGGAGTTCGACAAGCAGGTTGAAGCCGGACGACGTGCCATGGAGCGCTACAAGAACGCGCTCCGAAAGCTTGCGGAGTGAGCATGATCAAGAGGGCCACGCCGCGCGGTGGTCGCCGCCGGAAACCGACGTTTTTGACGGTTGATGCGATCATCGCGCTCCATGCTGAATCGATCGCCGCGTTCGGTGGCGAGTCAGGAATCAGGGATGCCGGCGGACTCGAGTCGGCCATCACTCGGTGCAGGACCCGATGGGAGTACGAACCCAACTCAACGATCGCCGAGTTGGCCGGGGCCGTTGGGTTCGGCCTCGCGATGAATCATCCGTTCGTGGATGGCAACAAGCGCATCGCGCTGATCGCCGTGGTGACGTTCCTTGACCTCAACGGTCAAGCGCTGACGGCCAGTGAGATCGAGGCGTATGCAACGTTCCTGGCAGTGGCTGCGGGCAAGGTGTCGGAGGCGGCACTGGCAGCATGGATCACGTCGAACAGCGCTCCGGCGCGAGGGATCCGGGGCCCCGGCCGCCCATAATATGTGTTATGTAAAATCTCACCGGGAGTGCGTCTGTCCCGGCAAGTCACGTCGATTCGGCCCGCCGGTGTGTCCCGCGCGTCCGTCAGTCGTGTGTGCCACTACGGTCACCTCATAGTCACGCCCCCCTCCATCCTCCCCGCGCTGGCGCGCATCGAGCTGCCGGTGCTGCCGGCGCGCCCCTGTCCGTACCTGCCGGGGCGGGCCATGCGCGTGCGGGCGTTCATGGCGCGCGCGATGCCGCCGTCGGACTATCAGGCGCTGATGGACCGAGGCTTCCGTCGCACGGGCACGATGGTCTACGCGCCCGTGTGCGAAGCCTGCTCGGCGTGCATTCCGCTGCGCGTGCC
>CAMDAQ010000110.1 GCA_945888705.1 Singulisphaera sp. GP187 | reverse complement strand
TCGTCGAGGCACTCACCCGGAAAGAGCTCGCTCGGCACGTAGATCCTGTTGCGCTCGGTGAGGTCGCGGCGGGCATCCTGCCAGTGGTTGGTCAATTGCAGCGCCGTGCAGATCGCGTCACTGGCGGCCATCGCGGCCGGATCATGCTCGCCGAGCACCCCGAGCACCAATCGACCGACGGGATCCGCGCTCTCGCGGCAGTACGAGAGCAGGTCGTCCCAGCGCTCGTAGCGATCCTGCACCTGATCACGCAGGAATGCGCGAAGCAGCGCATCGAAGGGCTCGCACGCGAGGCCGTGGCGCTCCACGACCGGCTGCAGCGCCACGAAGACCGGGTGCACCGCAGCACCGGCAAAGGACTGGTGCAACGACTCGCGCCACCATGACAGCCACGCCGTCGCCGCGGCACGATCGCCAGCCTCGTCACCCAAGTCATCGCTGATGCGGCAGAAGGCGTAGATCGCCTGGAACGCACCGCGCGCCGATGCCGGCACCAGCCCGCTCATCACGCTGAAGTTCTCGGCAGCACCGCCGGCGACGCGCGCGCAAAACTCCTGCGCATGAGCCAAGCCGCACGGCACACTCGCCCCAGGCCCCCAACGATCGAGTCCGGCCCGCACCACGAGCGATCGCGGCAGGTCCGGCATCGCCGTGGCGAGGGCCGTGGAGGCGTTGCCGGTGCGGTCATCCATGGGGCCCGGCACGATACTGCCCATCGCGCTCGCAGGGCTATGATCTCCGGGCTCATGAAGTTGATCCTCGCCAACCCCCGTGGCTTCTGCGCCGGCGTGTACATGGCCATCGATGTCGTCGACCAGTTGCTCGACATCTGCCCGGGCGAGCCGATCTACGTCTATCACGAGATCGTCCACAACACGCACGTGGTCGGCCGCTTCCGCGACCGCGGCGTGCAGTTCGTGGAGTCGATCGACGACGTGCCCGAGGGCGCGATCGTGGTCTTCAGTGCGCACGGCGTGAGCCCGGCGGTCCGCCAGCAGGCCCGTGACCGACGGCTCACGGCCATCGACGCGACCTGCCCGCTCGTCACCAAGGTGCACGCCGAGGCGATCCGCTACTCGCGCAAGGGATTCCAGATCCTGCTCGTGGGGCATCGCAACCACCAGGAAGTCGTGGGCACGCGCGGCGAGGCTCCCGACTCGATCCAGGTCGTCGAGAGCCCCGCCGACATCCCGGGTCTGCGCATCGAGGATCCCGAGAAGCTCATCTATCTGACCCAGACCACGCTCTCGACCGACGATGCGGGCGTGATCATCCGGGCGCTCAAGGAAGCATTCCCCTCGATCAAGGAACCCCCGGCCAGCGACATCTGCTACGCCACCACCAACCGCCAGGAAGCCGTGCGCGCGCTCGGCCCCAAGTCGGATCTGGTGATCGTCGTGGGCAGCCGCAACAGTTCCAACTCGGTGCGCCTGACGGAAATCTCCGAGAACGTCGGCACGCGCGCCGTGCTGGTCGACGACGCCAGCGAGATGCAGGATGCCTGGCTCCACGGCGTGGAGACCGTGCTGCTGACCGCGGGCGCCAGCGCGCCCGATGACCTGATCCGCGGCGTGATCGAGTGGATCGCCGCGCGCCACCAGCTCACGGTCGAGCAGCATGATGTCCGCCACGAGGACGTCGAGTTCGGCCTGCCGGGAACGCTCAAGGAAGTCATGCGGGCCCGCGGCATCGATCCCACGGGCCGACGCGTGGTGCGCGAGGACTGCGGCGTGCGCAACGCCAGCTGGTTCAGCGATCACGCGATTCCGTTCTCGACCGTCGACCTGACCATCGGTGCCAGCAGTGGCCACTGAGCGACCGCACGTCTTCGACCTCGACCCCGCCGCCATGCAGGCGTGGTGCGCAGCACGAAGCCTGCCCACGTTCGCAGCAGCGCAGATCCTCGACTGGGTCTATGCCAAGGGCGTGGGTGATCCCGCGGCCATGACCAACCTGTCGAAGGCTGCACGATCGGCACTTGCCGAAGGCATGACCTTCGTGCGCGGCCGGCCCATGCGCCACCAGGTCGCCACCGACGGCACGCAGAAGCTCCTCATGGGCTGGCCGGATGACGGCGAACTGCTGCCGATGGCCGAGCCATCCCGCCAGACCGAGTGCGTGATGATCCCGAGCGAGGACCGCCGTACGGCCTGCATCAGTTCGCAGGTCGGCTGCCCCGTCGGCTGCCGCTTCTGTGCGAGCGGCATCGGTGGGCTCGATGGCAATCTCACTGCGGGGCAGATCGTCGAGCAGGTCTGGCATCTCTCCCGCCTCGAGGGCGTCGGCCGCATCAGCAACATCGTGTTCATGGGGATGGGCGAACCACTGGCCAACTACAACGCCGTCACGGCGGCGATCCGGACGCTGCACGCGCCCTGGGGCTTCGGGATCAGCGCGCGCAAGATCACGGTGAGCACCGTCGGCTTGCCCGCAGCGATCCGGAAGTTCTGCTCGTTCGAGCTGCCCGTCACGCTGGCGCTGAGCCTGCACGCGCCCTTCGACGACCTGCGCCGCGAGATCATTCCGTGGGCGGAGTACAGCACGATCGCCGAACTCCTCGAAGCATGCCGCGAATGGTTCGATCGCACCGGCCGCGAGATCACGCTGGAGTACATCCTTCTGGGCCGCGTGAACGATCGCCCCGAGCATGCGCACGAACTGGCACGGCTGGCCCGCACCCTGCGCGCCAACGTCAACCTGATCCGCTACAACGAGGTGCAGGGCATGCCGTACGAGCGCCCCTCCTCCGAAGATGTGCTGGGATTCCAAGAGATTCTACGCTCGAAGGGCGTGAACGTGCACATCCGCGCCAGCCGCGGCCGCGACATCGCCGCCGCATGCGGACAGCTGCGCCACGAGAGCATGCGTCGCGACCAGCCGGCCGCGTGAATCAGGAGGTCTTCGGTCGCGGGCAGCGCGACGTCACGCGTCGCGGCGCGCGCTGCGTCACGCGTTGCTTGGCGGGCAACGTCACGCGTCGCGTGGCGCAAGTGAACCCGGACGCAGTGCATCGATGTCGCCTGCGCTCATCTCGCGGATCGAGCCATCGAGTGCGCGCGCGTGAAGTTCCTGCGCCGAGCGCACCCACTGGTCATAGGTGGATTCGCTCGCGGCCGCATCGGCCACGAAGCGATACCCAGCCTCGCGCGCATCCTGCCCCATGCGCCCACGCCACGACAGCGGAACCAGCGGCATGACGAGCTCGACCACCCGAGCAGGCCAGTCACTGCCCTTGAATTCGGCCTTCCAACGCCGGCCGGGTACGGCAACATCCACGCGGTACAGGTAGCGACGCGAGACGTGATCGCCACGGCTGCGCACCTCGCCAAGCCACTCGCGCACGCGCCGGCGATGCTCATCGCCCACCGTCATCACGCAGAGGTACGGGAAGTCCCGGATCAGGCTGAGTTCCGCCAAGGGCAGCACGCAGGCTGCCGTCAACGGCATGAGCTCCACCCCCCGCTCGCGCTCGGCCAGCGCCACGATCGCATCGCCGAAGCGCTTGGCGTAGTCGCCTCCGCCCCAGATCACGCAGCGCCGGAACGCGAGCACGAGATCGTGCAGCGGTTGCCCGCCGTCGACGCCTGCAAGCGGCTCGAGCGCGCGCAGGTACGGCCGCAGGAGCGCGACCACGCGTCGCGAGAGCCTGCGCGAACGCGGGTTGCCGTAGACGCGAGCCTCGAACTCCATGCGCCGCATCATGTCCTGCGCCCGCTCGCGGTCGCTGGCGCTCTCGCGCAACTCGGTGCGCTCGCTCGCGACCAGTCGCCCGAAGCGCAGCGCCTCGAGGCTGCGCGCGTAGCCACGCTGCTCCATGCGGCGCGCAGCCGCTTCGAGTGCCTCGACGGTGACCGGCACGAGCCCGAGCTGGAACGATGCACCGAGCATCGCCACATCGAGCACGCGATCGTTGAGGAAGGCGTGACGCACGCGGCGGGCCATGTCGAGCGCAAGATCCGCCGGCGCCCCGAGCGCTCGTTCGATCGAGGGCTCGAGCGCGGCCGCAGCCGACTCGAAGGGCTCGCGCAACTGGTCGGGGAACGCACCCGTGTTGACGCACGCGCGGGTGCGCCCTGCTGCACCGACGCGCAGGTAGGGATCGGGCCCCAGCGCGCGAAGCGACTCGACCGGGTCCATCCCGATGAGCACATCGCCCTCGCCGAACGGGATGCGCGTCGGCATCGGGAGATCGTCGCTGCTCGCCGCACGCGTGAAGAGCACCTGTGCCCACGAACGGCGGCCGGGTCCGACCGGCGTCGCGTGATGCACGGCCTCGACGCGGTACCCCATCGACCGTCCGGCTTCGCAGAGCATCTGCACGGCAACCCCCGGCGGATCGCCACGCCAACCGGCCAGATGGGCCCGCCAGACACCTTGTGTGGCGTGCACCGGCGTCGGCGCCGGCAGGCTCGACGCTTGGCGCGCGGCCTCGGCCATCGCGACCGGCCGTTCGCGCTCGAGCTCGACCTGCTCGAGCAACGGCTCCACGCGCAATCGCCAGCCCTGCCCCGGTTCGGGCGTCACGCGCACGATTTCCGCCGTGGCGCGCAGTGGATCCGCGCCGCGCTCGAGCCCCTGGTCGATCAGCGTCGCCAGCGGCGGATCACGCAAGTCGCACGCCGCGCTCACAGGCCAGATGAAACGCTGCATCGGCAGGTAGCCCAGCCGATCCACCTCGATCAGGTCGCGCTCGAGCACGTTGATGTCGCGACGGGCAGGCGGTCCATCGCGAGCGATGATGATCGACACGCCGCCTTCATCCGCCGCCTCGACGATCGAGGCCACCACGGCATCGCGATCGTTCACGTCGACCCGGACCATCCGCGGCAAGCGTCGCGCATCGCCGGGCGTGCAGGCCTCGGCAAGGCGCTCGACATCCGGCTCTTCATCGGCGGCAAGATCGCAGACCACGAAGACGCGCGATCCCGTGCGCACGCCATGCCGCACCGCAGCGCCGCCCTCGATCGACCAGCGCCGACGGTCCCAGACCTCGATGACGGTCGACCCCGCCCGCGCCGGCTCGGGTCGGCCGGCCAGCACCGCATGCCGCGGCGCATCACCCTGCTCGGGCAGGCGCGCACCAAGCGCCTCGATCGCGTCCAGCGCCGCTTCGGTCGCCGCCATGCGTGCGCTCGCCAGCCCCAGGTGCTCATCGCGCGGCGGCGCCGCCACGCCATCGAGTTCGACATCAGGCGCGAGGACAGCCTGCGGATCCTTGCTCGGCCGCAGCTCATCCAGCAGATGGATCATCTTGCGCACCAGCGTGGAGCTGCGCGTGCCTTCGTTGGGTTCGAGCCTCACGCGTGCGTGGCCCTCGACCGGCGGGAGCTCCGTCCACCACACCTGCGCGGCATGGCCGTACGCACGGCGGATCCGCTGCGCCAGCCCGACCACGCGCGGCGCGGTGCTTCCGGGCCTTGGCTCGACCACGATCGCGTGCTCGCAGCGCTCGAGGAACCGCTCGAGCGCACTCTCATCGATCGGCGCGCTCGCCCCGAGCCGGAAGACCGGTACGCGGCCGGTGAATCCCGTGGCATCCAGCATGTGCAGCGTGGCGTGCACGCACGGGCCGATCGCGATGATGCCGTATCGCTCACGCTCGCCCGGACTGGGCATGAACCACGCGTGGTTGAACTCATCCCGACGCAGATCGCGCAGCGGATCGCTGTCATCGACGACGAGCGCCTCGGGCTCGACCGCATCGAGCATGGTGACGACGCGGTTGGGTCGCATCGCCAGCGTGGCCCACGACCGCAGCATGGTGTTGTGCACCACGATGCCCACGGGCACGCCGGCGGCGCTCGACATGCGCAGCGCCAGGCCCACGCTGCGACGCAGGCTCTCCAGGTCCCACGGTTCGAGCGTCGGCATGCGCAAGCGCCAGCAGATGCGGCGCGGGCACGTGGCCGGCGACAGGTGCGGATTGTCCTCGAGCACGAGTGCCACCGGACCTGCGCACGACCGTGCCAGGCGCTCGAGTGCACCCATGCCACGGTCCAGCTGGTCGTTGGGCAGGAGCGCGATCGCACCGCGGCCGGCCGCGGACTCGATGGCCGCCAGGCTAATGCTGCGAACGGCATCGACGGATGCCTCGAGCCGAAGACCGTTGCGATCGAGGGCCGCTTGTGCCGCAGGATCGGCCGCCATGCGGAACAGCGGTTCGAACGGAGGGCGCCGCGGGCCGAAGACCGCCACCGCCGGCACGGGCGACTCGAGTGCGCCCTTCAGCAGCGCCTCCGGCGCCGAGAGCAGCGCATCCCCGTCGGTGCGCGCCAGGGGCGGTGTCCACGCATCACGGGGGTCGTGCTCGCGGCCGGTCACGCGTGGATCCTATCGATGCGACAGCACGAGCTCGACGGCTTCGGCGAAACCGTTGCGGTCGTGATGACCCACACGCACGTTCGCCGCGGCGTGCGCGTGCTCATGCGCGTTCTCCATCGAGATGCCCAGGGCCGCAGCGCGGAGCATGCCCAGATCGTTCATGCCGTCACCGACGGTCGCCACCTCGTTGGTGCCCACCCCGCGCAGCCCGCAGACATGCTCGATCATGGTCCACTTGTCGACACCCGCCGCGAAGATCTCGAGCACGTGCGTCTGCGTGCCGATCGACATGTCCTGCGTGACCGCACCCCAGTGCTGCATGGTGACGGCGTCGCCGACGCGCTCACGCAGCCGCTCGACGAGAGCCGGCAGTTCGTGCGCGCCGGCCACGGTCCCCGTGCGCAGGACGGCGTGGGCATGCGACTCGGGCTGCCAGTGGGTCGGGCAGGCGATGCGCTCCACCGCCACCGGGAATTCCTTGAACCACCAGTCGCTCACCGGATGCAGCTCGTGGCTGCCGACGAGCAGGTAGTCGTGCCCCGCACGCGATGCATCCCGGAAGACGTGCGCCACATGGCCATGGTCACTGATGGTGCGCGCGCATTCGTGAGCCGCCATCGGGCACATGTCGAAAGTGTGCACCACGCCGCCGTCGGTCGCTCGGTGCAGGCTGGCGCCGCCCACCGCGATGCAGAGTCCGTCGATACCGGCCTCCTCCACCACCGATCGCGCCTCCATCCAGCTGCGGCCCGTGGCAACCACGATCTCAAGCCCGGCATCCCG
>CAMDAQ010000109.1 GCA_945888705.1 Singulisphaera sp. GP187 | reverse complement strand
TACACGATGAGCAGCGCGATCGTGCCGAGCAGCGTGCCAACGAACCAGGTGAAGCCCATCCAACCCCGATACACCCACAGTCCACCCGGAAGGCCGAGCCCCGCGGTCACCAGTGCCAGCGCACCGATCGACCACAGCACCGGCGCCATCGGGCGAAGGCTGGGGAACGGGCCCCACGGCACGAACCACATGAGTGCACCGACGGCTGCAAGCAGCACGGGGGCAAGCAGTCCCCACGAGCGCAGGCGACGGGCATCGGGTGACCAGTGGACGTCGATCATCGCCTGCCGTTCAGAAGAGCGTGTAGATGAACGGCGCCGCCTGCGTGCCTCCGAGCACGATGAGCACGCCCACGACGAGCAACGCCACGATCACCGGCACGAGCATCCACGCCTTGTTCGCACGGACGAAGTCGAACAGCTCGCCAAGGAAGGAGCGACGTGCCATGGAATCAGTCTAGCTTGAAGGAGCGCCGGTACTCCTCCGCTCCGGCCATCGGAGGCTGCCGGTCCTTGCGCATCAGCAGGTTGCCGACCACCAGCGTGTCCATGTCGGTGAACATGAAGCACCGGTAGGCATCACGCGCGTCGTGCACGATGGGTTCGCCGCGGATGTTGAAGCTCGTATTGACCAAGACCGGGCAGCCGGTGAGCCGCTCGAACGCCGCAAGGATCGCCGCGAAGCGCGGCGCGCGTTCCGGGTCGACCGTCTGCACCCGCGCCGATCCATCGACATGGGTCACTGCCGGGATCTGGCTGCGGATGGCCTTGAGCCGATCGAGGCCCCGCAAGCCCTGATCCATGGCAGCGACGGTCCTTCGCGCCGCGGCGACCGGTGCGACCAGAAGCATGTACGGGCTCGCTGCATCGAGGTCGAACCACTCGCGCTCGCGGCCGGAGAGCACGGCCGGTGCGAAGGGCCGGAATGACTCGCGGAACTTGATGGCCACGTTCATCCGTCGCTGCATCGAGGGATCCCGAGGATCGCCCAGGATCGATCGGCACCCGAGCGCTCGCGGACCGAACTCGGCGCGCCCATCGACATGGCCGACGATCCGGCCCGAGGCGAGCTCGGCGACGATGGCCTCGATGATCGATTCGTCGTCATGCACCTCGACCACCGCGCCGAGGGACTCGAGCTCGGCGCGCGCATCGAGCCCGCGGATCGCGGGCCCAAGCAGGCTTCCCCGCTGGGCATCACCGGGCTGGACCGTGCGCGGCTCAGCGCGGTGCACATGCCAATGTGCGAGCGCCGCACCGATCGCACCTCCTGCATCCCCGGCCGCCGGCTGGATCCACAGCTGCTCGAATGGCCCCTCGCGCAGCAGCCGGCCGTTGGCCACGCAATTCAGCGCCACGCCACCAGCCATGCAGAGCGCACGCTCGCCGGTCTGGGCGTGCACGTGCCGCGCCATGCGCAGCACGATCTCCTCGATCACGCGTTGGATGCTTGCGGCCACGTCCATCTCGCGCTGCGTGATCGGAGCCTCTGGCGCGCGCGGCGGCCCGCCGAGGATGGCGTGCAGGCGGCGGCTGGTCATGCGCAGGCCACCCACGTAGTCGAAGCAGCGCTGGTCGAGCCAGAACGACCCGTCGTCGTGCAGCCGGATGACGCGATCAAGGATGGCGTCGGCGAAGCGTGGCTCGCCGTACGGCGCCAATCCCATGAGCTTGTACTCGCCGGAGTTCACACGGAACCCGCACCACTGCGTGAAGGCGCTGTAGAGCAGGCCTGGTGAATGCGGGAATCGCATCTCCTCGCGGAGCTCGAGCGTGTTGCTACGTCCCACGCCCCACGTTGCGGTCGACCACTCGCCCACGCCATCCAGCGTGAGGATCCCCGCACCCTCGAACGGGCTCGGGAAGAACGCGCTCGCAGCGTGCGACTCGTGGTGCGTCGTGAAGAAGATCGGCCCCTCGTACGAGCCGCCGAGTCCACGATCGATCTCTCGAGGCAGGTGCAGCTTGCGCTGCAGCCAGGCTGGCATCGCGCGGACGAACTGCGGAAAGCCGAAGGGGGCCGTGGCCAGGGCCGTCTCGAGGATGCGCCCGAACTTGACGAGTGGCTTCTCATAGAAGACCACCGCATCGAGTTCCTTGGGCGTCAGTCCTGCGTGCTCGAGGCACCATGCAGCGGCCTGCGCCGGGAAACGATCGTCCTGCTTGACCCGCGAGAAGCGTTCCTCCTCGCTTGCGGCGACGATCACGCCATCCTGCACGAGCGCTGCGGCGCTGTCGTGGAAGAACGCAGAGATGCCGAGGATCGAGGTGGGCAACGCTGAAAAGATAACCCCCGCACAGGCGCTCGCCCGTGCGGGGGTGTTCAGGTCAGATCACGCCGTGAGGCGCGACCGCGTGCTCACTTGCGCGAGCGGCGGCCGAGGCCCGCCAGGCCCAGGAGCGCCAGCGCGCCGGGAGCCGGCACGACGGTGTAGCTGAAGCCGGTGGTGGTGGTGAAGGTGTCACCCCAGTTGGCCACGCTGGGCGAGCTGCTCGAGAGCGCGTCGATCGCGCCGTCGCCGCTGCCGCCACCCGACGAGTACGCATCGAAGGAGAAGGTGTCGCCGACGTTCAGGCCGAGCGCAGCCATGCTCACCGTCCAGGTGATCTCGCTGCCGCTGGCGCTGAAGCCGCCGAAGTTGCCGTTGTAGGTGGCGCCGAGGAGGCCCCAGCCAGCAGCGTTCGAGCGCAGTTCCGCGCCGCCGCCTTGATCGACCCACGAGCCGATCCAGTGAGTCATGCCGCCATTGGCCGACATGTTGATCGGGCGGTCCCAGCCGTTGCCGGTGCTGGTGCCGGTGCCGTTGTTGGTGGCGATGCCGACCATGAACTTGCCCCAGTCGACGTTGCTAAAGCTGCCGTTGACGGTCAACTTGAAGACGATGTCGGTGGAGGTGTTCGACACTTCCATGCTGACCAGGTCGAGCGTGCCGCCGCCATCAGCGAGGCCTGCACCAATGTCGCCGGTCGAATCGCTGTAGGTGAAGCCGGGGTTGGCGACGACTTGGGCAACGCCCATGCCGACGGCCGCCGTGGCCATCACCGCGCACATGACGCGAGTGTTCATCTGAAACTCCTGAACTGTTGGGATGAGGGGAAGGGAGGGACTGAGGCCAAGGACGCGCACACCGACCTTGGGCCTCGGAAATGTGGTCCGATTTTCAGCGGGGTCAACCCCAAGGAGCAAGATTCCTTGGTTGGTTATGGGCACGGTCCGCCCCCTGCACGCGTAGCATCATGGGCATGAAGCCCATCGCCAGCCTGCTGCTCGTGGCCGCCGCCCTCGTCGCCTGCGACAGCGATCCCGATTCGGTCGACCGCGCCGTCGGCACCGAGGACGAGCGCGCGCGCGAGCAGGAGCAACTCAATGCCATCTCAGAGCAGGATGATGCCAACAACGCCGACGCCGGCATCACCAACGACGCACAGATGGAGCCGTTGAACCCGTAGTCCGACGGCCGCGAGCGCAGCCGCTGGGTGCCCGACCGCGCTTGGCCCCGCCGACACCTTGGACAATTTCGTCCGATTCGACCGTTCCGGGTGGCCCTCCTCGCTTCCGTCCCTACCTTTCGGCCATGACGATCCGTCGATTCGCTGCGCCCACGGCGTGCTGTGCCATCGCCCTCAGCCTCACGACCCATGCGCTGGCGAGCGGTGGATCAGCCGTGCCGCCGGTGCAAGACTGCGGACTCGAGCGCATCGCCCACTTCATCCCGTGCGAGCCGCTGCTTCCACGGGACCTTCCGGCCACCTTCTCTGTGGAGGCGCCGCTCGGGGCGAACATGGTCACGCTCGACCTGACCAAGCACTCGGTCCGTGGTGATCGGTTCAAGGTGCTCGTGGACGATGGCCGCTCGCTGCGTGAGGTCGATGCGCCGGCGATCCGCACCTATCGGGGCTCGATTGCCGGCCGACCCAACACGTCCGTCGTCGGCTCGCTGCTGCCCACCGGCTTCAGCGGGATCGTGACGCTTGAGGACGGATCGACCTTCGGCATCCAGCCGTTGCATGAGCTCTGCGCCGACCTGCCGGCGTCCTCGGTGCATGCGACCTACGCAGCGTCCGACGTCGCCGTCGACGAGGCGGGGTGTGCGCTCGGGCGACCGGGCTTCGACACGGAGCTGTACCGCGTGGCGCCGGAATCCGGTGGTGGCGGCTCGCTGGCAGGGGTCACCCCGCAGCAGGTCGAGATCGCGTGCGAGACCGACTACGAGTTCTTCCAGAAAAACGGGAGCTCGGTCGCCAGTACGGTGAACGACATCGAGAACATCATCGCCAACGTCAACACGATCTACGACCGCGACGTCAACATCGTGCACGAGATCAGCGTGATGGTGATCCGTTCGGTGTCCACCGATCCGTACGTCGGGACCACCATCGATGCGCGGCTCAATGAGTTCGACGCCCTGTGGGGCGCAACGCCGCTCAACGGCGCGTTCCGTGACATCGGGCACATGTTCAGCGGCTACAACTTCTCGGGCGGCACGATCGGGCTGGCCTACCTCGGCGTGATCTGCCAGGCTGCCTCGGGCGTGGGCTACGGCGTGGTCGAGAGCCGGTACACCACCACCCTCACGTTCCGCGTCTCGCTGTCCGCGCACGAACTTGGCCACAACTGGAACTGCACCCACTGCGACGCCGACGGCAACGACAACTGCCACATCATGTGCTCGGCCAACGGAGCCTGCGGGGGCCTCAGCGGCTCGAACCTGAAGCTCGACTCGCGCGCGATCACCGAGACCACGGGGTACGTCAATGCCGTTGCGTGCGACTTCACCCGGCCGCTGCCCTCGCTCCCGCCCTTCGTCGAGGACTTCGACCTCGGCACGGCGCTGGCGACCTCGCGCTGGATCTACAACGACGGCGTGATCATCTCCGCCACCGCGCTCAACGAGCCGACTGCACCGAACTCCATGAACCTGGGGTCGGTCGGCACCGGCGACTACGACGACGACGATTGCCGCACGAACCTGGTGCAGCTGGGTGGCCTCGCCGCAGCCAGCGCGAGCTACTTCACCTCGAGGCTGGGCGTCGAGTCGGGCGAGCAGCTCATCGTCGAGTACCTCAACAGTGCCCTCGACTGGGTCGTGCTGAACACCGTGACCTCGGACGGCGTCGCCGTCACCGGCTTCACGTTCCACGAGCACATCCTTCCGGCTGACGCGCGTCACAACCAGTTCCGCCTGCGCTTCCGAGTGAACGGCAACGACAGCGCGGACAACTGGTACGTCGACAGCGTGCGCGTGCTCGGGCCGCCGGCGAACGATGCGTGCGCCGGTGCGACCGACGTGGCTGTCGGTGCGACGGCCTTCACGACCGCGCCGGCGACCGACTCGATCGGCTCGCTGCCTGCATCGTGCAACGATGGCGCGGGCACCGTGTGCGCCAAGGACGTCTGGTTCCGCCACACAGCGACCTGCTCCGGCACGCTGACGATCGAGACCTGTGGATCGCCGACGTTCGATACGCGGCTGGCTGTTTACGCCGGCACCACCTGCCCGACCTCCACGACGGTGCCGGCCGGCTGCGACGACACAACCGCAGGCTGCACCGGCAACGGTGGACGCGTGAGCCTGAACGTGACGGCGGGAAGCACGTGGCTCATCCGGGTGGGTGCGCCGGTGGCCGGCGTGGGCGGCTCGGGCGTGCTCACCATCACGTGCGAGACGCCCTGCGGAGCCGATCTCAACGGGGACGGTCTGGTCGATGGCAGCGACCTCGGTGTCCTGCTCGGGAGTTGGGGAGCCGTCGGCGGAGATCTCGATGGTTCCGGCGTGACGGACGGTGGCGATCTGGGCGTCATGCTCGGCTCGTGGGGCCCCTGCTGACGCAAACCAGCTCCCGTTAGAGTCCGGCGCATGACGAGCGCCACCCCCGCAGGGAAACTCCGCTCCGTGCTCGCTGACCTGCCGATCGCTATCGGCCTGCTCACGGGCCTGGCGGTGCTTGCGCACTGGAGCCCAGCTGGTCCGGCCGCGAGCGCAGCTGGGCTGGCTTGGACTGCCTGGCTGATCGCAGCCATCGTGGCAGCGGCGATGCGCGCAATGACCCACGCCGATCACGTAGCCGAACGGCTGGGCGAACCGCTGGGCACGATCATCCTGACGATCTCCGCGATCATCATTGAAGTGGCCGCCGTCTGCGCAGTCATGCTCGGATCGGGCGGCGACCCGGACATCGCCCGCGACACGATGTTCGCGGTGATCATGCTGATCCTCAACCTGCTGCTCGGGGTGTGCATGCTGGTCTCGGGCTGGGGCGGACAGGAGCGCGAGTTCAACCCGCAGTCGAGCAATTCGTACCTGCCCCTGCTCATCACCCTCGCGTGCATCACCATGGTGCTGCCGCGCTTCACGCGCTCGACACCAGGCGGCTGGATGAGCGCACCGATGGAGCTCTTCGTCGGTGTCAGCAGTTTGGTGCTGTACGGGTTGTTCCTCTACATGCAGTCGACGCGTCACAGGACCTTCTTCGCGCACCATGGCGTGACCGAGCGACAGTCGGAACCGACCCACCATGCGCCACCGCCACTGGGGCGCTCATGCGTGCTGCTGGTGCTGGCACTGCTGGCCGTGATCGGGATGGCCGAGGGGCTGGGCGGCCGAACGCGCGACCTGCTCCAGGCATGGAGCCTGCCGCTGCCGCTGGGCGGGATCTTGATTGCCCTGCTGGTGCTTGCGCCCGAGGGGCTCGCAGCGATCGGAGCCGCACGCCGCCACGACATGCAGCGGTCGATCAACATCCTGCTCGGCAGTGCCTTGGCGACGATCGGCCTGACCGTGCCCGCCATCATCGGCATCCGCTTCGCGACCGACGTGACGCCGCAGCTGGGCCTCGAGCCCCCGTTCATCGTGCTGCTGGCGACCACGTTCTTCGTGACGACGCTCAGCCTGGCTCGTGGCCGCGTCAGCACGCTGCAGGGCATGGTGCACGTGTTGCTGTTCCTTGCGTGGATGGTCACGATCCTCGATGAGGCGAGCGCGCCGGTGTGAGACCACCGACCTGCGCATGCTGCGCCATCGCAGCATGGGATCCAGGGCTCAGACAGGCATCGTCACTCGACCATGGCGCGGTCAACCTGCACCGTGGTGTCGAGCTTGAGTCCATCACTGGCTGCGCCCACTGAGATGGTGACCACCTGATGGCGGAACGGTGCGCGGATCGCATCGGGCCAGGATTGCTGCGCCACCCGCACGGGACGGTCCGCGCGCAACGCCAT
>CAMDAQ010000108.1 GCA_945888705.1 Singulisphaera sp. GP187 | reverse complement strand
GAGTCATGTCGTCCGGAGCGCCTCGGGCGTCGGCAGCCCGATCCAGCGCCAGATGCTGAGGCAGGTGGCGACGATGGCGACGACGATGCCCGTCGCGACGGCGAGGAGCGTGGCGCGGGCATCGAACTGCAGCGCGAACGTACCCATGCTGAACTCGACCAGCATGCCGCCGAGCAGCCATCGCGCGAGCAGCCCGCCGGCCACGGCGCCCGTCGCAGCCACGATCATGCACTGCAGCAGGACGTCGATGATGACGGCGTGGCGCGGGTAGCCCAGGGTTTCCAGCACGGCGTTCTCGCGCACGCGCTCGCTGAAGGCCGCGGCGAGCGCGCTCGCGCCGCCGAGGGCGGCAGCCAGGGCCATGAGCGCCGCGACGACCGCGACGAGCACGCGCACGGGAGCGAAGAACGCCAGCAGCGACGCGTAGTAGTCGCGTTCAGCCAGGACGGCGAGCTCAAGATCGAGCCGCGAGAGCGTGAACGCCTGCACGTCGCCGATCGTCGCGCGGTCGAGGTCGACGATCACGCACGAGATCGTCTCGCGCCGCATCAGCGTGGTGAGGTCTTCCAGCGGCATCCACCACTCGCCGTCGATCGTCGATCCCGGCGCCTGCATGGTGCCCACGATCGTGAGCGGTGCGCCGGCCAGCACGATACGACTGCCGATGGCAGCCGCTGGATCCACGCCGAGCCTGCGCATGGCGCTCGAACCGACCAGCACTTCGCCGGCGCCGCGTTCGGGCCAGCGCCCGCCGGTGAGCTGCACGTTGGGGTGGACCAGGAGCGCTGCCGGACCGACGCCGCGGACGAGGCCGTTGTCGTTGGCGTCCTTGGCGCCATCCATCGCGATGGGGAGGGCGACGTGGGTCTCGGCGCTCACGTGCTCCATGCCGGCCGTTCGCCTGATGCCTTGCACGCTCGCCGACAGAACGCCGGGCACTCGCGCGCCGATCTCGCTTCGCTCGAGCGACTCCTCGCTGCCTGCACCCATGACGATGACGCGCGACGCCGACGCCGTCGATCCGAGGGCCGCTTCCATGCCGCCCAGGAATGCCGACGCCGTGGCGATGAGTGCTCCCGCGACCAGGGCTCCAGCAAGTGCAAGCAGCGTGCGCCCGCGGCCGCGCGTGAGTCCGCGCAGCGAGTACTCGAGCGGAAGTGTCCTCATGAACCGCCTCGCAGGAGATCGACCAGCCGTGCACGCGATGCGGTCCATGCCGGCACGGCGGTGGCAAGGAGCCCGGCCGCGAGCGCCACGACGGCGGCGATGACGAAGATGGCCGGATCCAGCCGCGGCGTGATCGACACGCCTTCCATGGTGAAGGCGAGCCCCGCCCGAGCGAGGCCCGTCCACGCAAGGCCTGCACCCAGCAGGCCGCCGATCCCGCCGACCAGCGCACCCTCGGCCAGCACGATGGCGCTGATCCCGCCGTCGGTGAACCCGAGCGTGCGCAGGACGGCGAACTCGCGCGAACGATGCCGTGTGACATTGACCATGGTCGTGGCCAGCAGGCCGAAGGCAGCGAGCACGGCGCCGATACCGATGATCGAGCTGAAGCCCGCGAGCGCCACGACATCGCGTGCCGCGCGTGCCACGAAGGCGGTCTGCGGCCGCGTGGCGGTGGGTGCCTCGTCGGCCTTGAAGCGCTCGTCGATCGTGCGCGCGACCTCGTCGAGCCGCGCAGGATCGCTCACCGTCACGTCGAACTGCGTCACGATGCCGCCAGTGCCGCCACGTGCGGCCCGCTCCTGCAGGTAGGCCAGGTGCGTGAGCGCGCTGTTGCGCCACTGCGGGTCATCGCTCTCGAGGATGCCGTCGATGACGACATCGATCCCCGCTGCGGTCAGCGAGGAACCGACGCGCAGTCCGCGCCGCGCAGCGAGTTCGCGGCCGACCAAAGCACCGTTGCCATGTCCGGCCCAATCGTCGATCGAGCCGGCGACCAGGCGGGGCGCCATCGCGCGCAGGTCATCGACCGGCACGCCGCGGAAGGTGACCACGTCAAGAGAGGCACGGCAATTCGAGACGACGATCTTGACGGGCACCACCGCCGCTACGCCGGGCAGCTCGGCGATCTGCCGGTCATAGCGCTGGGGCAGCGCGCTCGCGAAGGGGCAGAAGCGGTTCTCGCGGTAGACGATGAGCCTCGTCTCGCCGGCGCGCGTGGTGGTGGCATCGCGCACCCCCAGGTCGATGCAGGCGATCGCCGCCGCAAGGGCCGTGGTCAGCGCGACGCCAGCGACCAGCGCCACGGTGCGCAGCCGCTGCCGGCGTGCACTGCGGAGGGCGTATCGGATCCTGCTCATGATGGCGTTCATCGTGCGACCTCCACGTTGGCAAGCCGGCCCTTTTCGAGGCGGACGGTGCGCTCTGCGCGCCGGGCGATGGCCTCGTCATGCGTGACCATGACGATCGTCTGGCCACGCTCGCGATGGAGCCGGCCGAACAGGTCCATCACCGCATCAGCGTTCGTGCGGTCGAGGTCCCCGGTCGGCTCATCGGCCAGGAGCAGCGTGGGTTGCGTCACCAGCGCGCGGGCGATCGCGACGCGCTGTTCCTGGCCGCCTGAGAGTTGGCGGGGCAGGTGACCATGGCGGGTCGCCAGGTCGACGGACTCGAGCGCCTCGACGACGCGTCGGTGCCGCTCGGCGGCGGTGAGGTCGTGCAACAGCAGCGGAAGTTCGACGTTCTCGTACGCCGAGAGCACGGGCACGAGGTTGTAGAGCTGGAACACGTAGCCCACGTGGCGCGATCGCCAGAGCGCGAGCTGGTTGCGGTCGAGTTGCGCCAGATCCGTCCCGTCCACGAGCAGCTCGCCCGAGCTGGCTCGGTCGATGCCCGCGAGCAGGTTGAGCAGCGTGGTCTTGCCGCTGCCGCTTGGACCCATGAGCGCGGTGTAGGACCCGCGATCGATCGACAGGTCGAGTCGGTCGAGGACGTGCACGGCCTCACCGCCGCGCTGGTAATCCTTGCAAAGCGATCGGCACTCGATGAGGCTCATGGCGTTTCCTCCTTGGGAGCGATGCGCGTGCCGTCAGGCAGCGAGGCATGCGATGGATGCACGAGCACCTCGCCTGGGCGGATCCCGTCTGCGGCGATGATCCACCCATCGCCCGTGTCGGTGGCCTCGCCGAGGTCGACGCGGCGCAGGAAGCCGGCATCCATCACCAGGACGGTGGAGCGTGAGCCATCGCGTACGACCCAGTCGGCAGGCACCACCACCTGCGTGCGTGCTGAGCCGGCGCTCGAACCCGGCACCATGATCCGCACGCGCGTGAGCGTGTCCGGGCGCAGCAGGCCGTCGGCATCATCGAGGCCGATCTTGACCTGCAGCGTGTTCTTTGCGATGTCGGCCCTGAAACCACCCACGAGCACCGTGCCGCGGAAGGTCCGCCCCTTGAAGGCATCGACCGTGACTTCGGCGAGCTGGCCAGGAAGCACGCTGCCGGCATCGGCGAGCGGTACGTCGCAGCGCACTTGCACCATGGCGGGATCGAAGAGCGCGAACATGGCACCTTCGTTCTCCATGTCGCTCCCGATGCGCTCGCCCGGCTCGACGCGGCGCTCGAAGATCACGCCATCGACCGGTGCGATCACGCTGCAGCGTTCGACGTCGAGTGCGGCACGTTCCCAGGCGCCCCGCGCCATGAGTTCCGCGCCCTCGGCACGTGCGAGTTGCGCTGCCGCCAGGTCGACGTCGACCTGCGCGGCCTCACCGACGCTGAGTCGCGCGTCCGCAAGCGTGTGCTGCAGGCGTGCCTGCACGGTCTCGGCCCGCGCCATCGCATAAGCGCCCGCTGTCTGCTGCTCGGCTTCCTCGAAGGGCCGCGCATCGATCGTGGCGAGCACCTGTCCGGCCTTCACGGCATCGCCCTCGATCGCCCTGACCGAGGTGACCGTGCCATCGACGAGGCCCGGGACCAGGGTGGCGTAGGGGCGAGCCTCGATCCAGCCCGGCGCCTGCACGATGCTGCCAGCGAAGGACGAACCGAGTTCGCGCGCCACGGCCCGCGTGATGGCGACCGGCTGCGGCCGGCCGAACCAGAACACGATGAGCGCGAAGGCGCCGGCGATCGCGCCACTCCAGACGCCGAAGGCGAAGAGTCGCGTTGCGCGTCGGTTTGGCGGTGGAATCATGGTGGGCTGCATCATGCTCGGCTCCTGCGTCGATGTGGTGATCGGGTCGGTCATCGCTCGGCCCTCCGCCCGCCGTCCTGCGCCAGGTCAAGCCCCGCACTGGCGGCGACCCGCTCGGCGGCGGCGATGCAGGCGTTGGCATGCGCCATGACTGCCTCGCTCTCGGCATCGAGGCAGGCCATGCGCACCTGGTCGCGCTCCTTGGTGGTAGCCGCACCGCGCTGGGCGAGCGTGCGCAGCCGTTCATGCTGGGTCCGCGCGGCGGCGAGCGTGGTGCGCTCGAGCGCCTCGGCCGCCACGCGGGCGGATGACTCGCGGTCGAGCGCATCGGCGAGCCGGACATGCGCCTGTTGCAGAGCTGCCTCGGCACGAAGCGCTGCCGACTCGTCCATGAGCGCGGCGCGTTCATCACGCGTGGCGCCCTCGGCACCGATCGGCAGCGCGAACTGCAGCACGATGGGGATCGCCTTCATGTCTTCTTCGTCCTGCATGTAGCCGGTGCCGAGGTTGGCGTTCTGCGTCAACCCCGAGCGGACGAGCTCGGCCTCGATGCGCGTCGCAGCCGCGAGTGCAACGGCCATGCGGGCCGCGGGTGTCACGGCACTGTTGCCGATCAGGCCGGCGTCCGGCCATGGCGGCAGTTCCGGACGAGCCACGGCCCACTCGACATCCTGCCGGGCACAACCCATCGCGGCGGCGAGTGCGCGCACCGCCGTGGTGTGCGCGGACCGCGCCTGCTCGAGTTGAGCACGCGCGGAAGCCAGCATCGCCGCTCCCGCCTGGTCACGGCGGACGGATGCAAGGCCCTTCGAGGCGAGCGCGCTCTCGCGATCGGCCTCGGTCTGGGCGAGAGCGAAGCGAGCCTCTGCCAGGTGCAGGGACTCCTGCGCACGCCAGGCCATCGCATGGCGCTCGCGCACCGAGGCCGAGAGCATCGTTGCAGCATCGATGGCTGACAGATGCATGGCCTGGGCCCGCAGGCTGGCGATCTCCATCCGATCGCCGCGAGTGACGAGATCGGTCAGCGATGCGGTGAGCAGTGCCAGGATCGGTACGGTGGCCGTGTCGGTGAGGGGCACGCCGATCTCGAGCATGACCATCGGCGTGGGGCCGAGCGCCACGGCATCGACCGCGAGAGCAGCCTCGTGCGCGGCGAGCACATCGGCGCGGAAGGATGGATTGCTGGAGAGTGCGGCCGCCACGGCGGCGTCGGCCGTCAGGGCGCGGTCGGTCGGTGGTGCGCCGGCGGGAGCGGGGAGCGGGTTCGCGCCGCCATCGAGCGCAGCGCGTGCGAGATCCCTCTCAAGCGTGTCGCGCGATGCGTCGTGATGGTCGGTCGAGGTGCAGGCTGCGGCCAGGAAGGCGGCCAGAACGAAGGCCAGGGGAGCGGCGGCAGCCCGAAACAGGGGCTTCGGCATGGTGATCCTTGGTGATGATGGATGCGAGAAAGCACCGCGGACCCGATGAGGGGTGCGGCAACGATCAGCGTCACGTCACACGGTCAGGATGCAGACCAGCGGCCGGAATCGGCCCGGCGGCGGGTGCCACACGGTGCCATGTTCGATCGATCGATCGATCGATGGCAGGGCGATGCTCGGCACATGAAGCAGCAGGGTGCCGAGGTGATCGAGGTGGAGGTCGAAGAGCGACGACGGCAGGTCGTCGGCGGATGGGGCAAGGCCCTTGTCGCAGCAGCCGGCGCACCGGTTGGAGTCGGCCGGCGGTCGTTCGTCTTCACTGCGCTCGTCCGGACCCGTGCAGCAGTTATCGCAGCAGGGATCGACCGGCTCTGCCGGTGCGCAGCATGACGGGATCGACTGCAGGCCCATGGCAGCGCCGACAGCGCGCCACTGGCAGCAGCACATCGCGATCCACATCGCGAGCAGATGGACGGTCACGCCTCGCACGGAGTGAGTGTATGGTGCCGACCCCCCGAAGGCAAGGATCGCCATCGGACTTCCGCCACGGTCGGCTGCCGCAGAAACCCGCCTGATCGACCGGAGCCCGATGATGACTCGCTGCCTCGCCCTGATCGCTGCCTTGCTCGCAGCACCCCTCGCCTTCGCCGATGCGCTTGCCCTGGTGCAGGCCCAGCCCACGCCCCCGCAGTCCGAGGTGAAGCTCTCCAACGGGGAGACCATCAAGGGCGAAGTCACCAAGCAGGATGCCAACGGCATCGTGCTCAAGCACCCCGTGCTCGGTGACATCGCGCTGCGGCCCGACCAGTTCACCGAGGTGAAGGCGATCGCACCGCCGGCACCGGCCTCGCCCTGGAAGTCCTACGTGAACGCCTCGGTCTCGGGCGTGCAGTCGACCAACGACACCCTGGACGTGCGGCTCGCGGGCGGCACGCTCTACAAGGAAGACGGCTGGCTCTTCCAGGTCGATGCGCAGTGGTACTACCGATCCAACAACGGCGACGCGCAGGACAACAACATCCTGGCCACGCAGATCCTCGAGCGTGACCTCGGCGAGAGCCGCTGGACCATCTTCGAGAAGGCTCAGTTCGAGTACGACGAGTTCCAGTCGTGGAAGCAGCGCTACAGCATCTTCGGCGGGGTCGGCTACCGGCTCTATACCGAGAAGCCCCTTGAACTGACGCCCCGCATCGGTTTCGGTGCCACGCGCGAAGAGGGCACGAGCGACCGTTGGTACCCGAGCTTCTTGGCCTCCTTCGAGGGCCTGTGGACGATCAACGACGAGCAGCGCGTGAAGTTCGGCGGCCAGTACGTGCCCGATGTCGCCAACTTCCAGGAGTTTTACTTCTTCAACGTCTACGCTGACTTCATCTGGGACATTCCCAACACCGACAACCTCTCGTTCATCGCTGGCGTCCGCGACGAGTACAACTCGAGTGCGACCGACGGCACGGCGAAGAACGAACTTCGTTACTACGCGGGCATCCAGCTCAACTTCTGAGCCCGGCCTCCGGCCTTCGTCGATCCGCGCCCCGCCCTCGCCGGCGGGGCGCTGTCGTGATGGTGTGCCACGCGACTGCACCGTACGCTGCCTGCGTGCTGCCCGACCACCAGATGGATGCCATCCGCTTCGAGGAGTTCTGCAACGATCTCCTCCGCCCGCTCGCCGCGCCCCGCCGCGAGGCGTTGCGCGTCGAGGT
>CAMDAQ010000107.1 GCA_945888705.1 Singulisphaera sp. GP187 | reverse complement strand
TCAGGATCCCCACAGTTTCGCGAGCCGCTCCTGCGCCTCGCCACCTTGGATGATTCGGGCGCTGATCTCGGCCGCCTCGCGGATGGCAGCCTCGTCGTTCGAGCCGTCGAGCACGGACAACCAATGCTTGGTCTCGCGAATGGCCAGTGGGCCGCCCTTGGCGAGGCCGGTCGCCAGAGCCATGGTGGCCGACTCGAGTTGATCCAGCGGAACACAGTGGCTCGCGATGCCCTTGGCGTGCCCCTCGGCACCGCTCATGGTGCCGCCGAGCAGCAGCATGGCTCGCGCCGGGCCGGCCCCGATTTTCTTCACGAGCCAAGGTGCCACCACCGCCGGGCAGATCCCCAGGTCGACCTCGGGGTAGCCGACCTTCGCCTCAGGGTGCGTGACGCCAAAGTCGCACACGACCATCAGGCCGCACCCGCCGCCGATCGCGGCACCTTGCACCTTGGCGATCGTGGGCATCGGCAGCTTGCGGATCGCGAGGCTGGTTTCGGCCAGCGCGCGCAGCATGTCGCCCATGGCGACTGGATCGGTCGCCACGGCCTTCAGGTCCATGCCTGCGCAGAAGCTCTTGCCGTCGCCCTCGAGGATGACCACGCGCACGTCCGCGCGCGACTGCAGCGCTTCGATCGTCGAGCGCAGTTGCGTGATGAGGTCCTTGGAGAGGGCGTTGCGCGCCTCGGGGCGGCGCATGCAGACGCGGGCGATGCCGTCGGTGACGTCGAGCGAAACGAGGGTGGACATGGCCGGAAGCGTAGCCGCGGCCGCGCGATCAGCGGCGATGCAGGAAGTAGCCGCACTCGGGGCAACGCTCGCTGAAACCTGCGCGGTCGACGATGTGGCCGCAGCCGGGGCAGAGCCCCCGATCGGCGCGCCCGGTCTCGATGCGGGCACGGCGGCGCCAGACGAACAGCTGGACCGAGCGCACCATGAGCGCACCAAGCCAGCACCCGACAAACGTCACGGGCCAGGCCACGAGCGTGGTCGCCAGCAGCCCCCATGCCGACAGCCGTTCGATGAGCAGGTGGCCGGTGATCGCCAGAACGGGAGCGATGGCCAGGGAGCGCCACATCCACGCCAGCACCACGCTCTGCCAGTGGCTGCGCTGCATGGGCGCTGCGTGATGCTGCAGGTCATCGCGCCAGCGGCGCCACTGGCGGCGCAGCTGCCACCATTCGATCCGCGGACGATGCACGAGCTTCGGGTCCATCAGGTTGGTTCCGACAGGATCATCGCCATTCGTGCCGCCCTCGCATCAGTGCCTGGATTCACCGTGGCTTCTGCATCGATGCCCAGGTGGCCGCGAGCATCGAACTCGATTCTTCGCTCGAACCCGTGGCCATGCTGGCCGCAAGCGTGGCATCGAGCGCGGCCAGGTCACATGAACCATCGTGCGCATTCATCCAGCGCTTGATGCTGGCGAGGGCCTGCGGCCCCTTGGAGAGCAGCTGGCGCGACACGGCCAACGCGCGAGTATCGAGCGCGGTCGGATCGTCCACGATCTCGTGCACCAGCCCCAGCGCACGCGCTGCAGCCGCATCGAGCGGCTCGGGTGAGAGGGCGACCGTGCGCGCACCGCCGCCGGTGTGGCCACGCAGCGTGGGCAGGCTGATCGCCGGGCTCAAGCCGATGCGGTGCACGGGGTAGGCGAAGCGTGCTCCGGGTCCGGCGACCACGACATCGCACGCCGTCACCAGTGCACAGCCGCCCGCAAGCGCAGGACCTTGCACGGCCGCCACGACCGGGCAGGGCATCGAGCGCAGCGAGCGCACCGCAGCGGAGAGCCGTTGCAGGAAGGTTCCCATGGTCGATGGATCAGCCACGCACGCACCGAGGTCGAAACCACTGCAGAACGCGCGACCGGTCGCTGCGAGCAGCACGCACGATGCAGCCGGCCTGCTGGCGACGGCACCAGCAGCGGCGGCGAGTGCCGCATCGAGTTCATCGAACATCGCCCGGCTGAGCGCGTTGCGACGGGCATCGTCGCAGAGCGTGATCCGGTGCAGCGCTCCATCGTCGAGCACGTCATGGGTGATGAGCCGGTCCATGGCAGCATTGAACCCGATGCAGGTTCCGTGCGCAGGTGCGCGGGTAGGCTCCGGCGATGCCCGAACGGGACGACGAGCCCACGATCGACCCCACGACCGGCACGCCGGCCGAGGATGGTGTCGAACTCGAGGCGCCGGGCGAGCCGAGTGCCGAGGACCGTCGCGTGGAGGAGCTCATGCAGCACTCCATCGACGTGCCCGAGCTCGCCGATGCGGTCGAGGCGCAGGAACCCGCGGACGCCGCCGTCACGCTTGAGTCGCTGCGCGAGACCGAGGCGGTCGAGGTGCTCGCCGAGATGGACGTCGATGCGGCCGCCGAGGCGCTCGCCTACATGCAGACGCCGCTTGCGGTGAGCATGCTGCAGGACCTGATCGACGACGAGCCTGCGCTCGCCGGCAAGTTCCTCGAGGAGATGGCTCCCGACGACGCGACGGACCTGCTGCAGGCCTTGCCGGTGCGCGATCGCGAGCGCTTGCTGGCGAGCATGGCTTCGGGCGAGGCGCGTCGGCTGCGCGAACTGATGGTCTATGCGCCTGACAGCGCGGGCGGCATGATGACCACGCAGCACTTCAGCGTGCGCGAGGCGATGACGGTCGAGGAGGCGACCGAGTCGATCCGCCGTCATGACGGCGCGGAAATCCTGCAGCATGCGTTCGTCACCGACGCCAAGGGGCATCTTAAGGGCATCATCAGCCTGCGACGATTGCTCGTGGCCAAGCCCAGCGACCGCATCGCCGACATCTGCGAGCGCACCGTCGATGCGATCGCGCCCGACATCGACCGCGAGGAAGTGGCGCGCGAGTTCGAGCGCTACCGCTACGCGGCACTGCCGGTCGTCGATGCGCACCATCGCCTGCTCGGCGTCGTGACCGTCGACGACGTGATCGACATCATCCGAGCCGAAGGCACCGAGGATGCCCAGCGCATGGTGGGTGCCGGTCGCGAGGAAGCGGTCTACTCGAGCGTGGGCGTGAAGTTCCGCGGCCGGTTCCCCTGGCTGCTCGTGAACCTCTTCACCAGCAGCATCGGAGCGCTGGTGGTGCTGCGCTACCAAGGCTTGATCGAGGAGATCGCGGTGCTCGCGGCGATGATGCCGCTCATCGCCAATCAGTCGGGCAATGCGGGCCAGCAGAGCCTGGCGGTCACGCTGCGCGGCATCGTGCTCGACCAGATCCGCCCGCGGCGTGCGCTGCCGCACATCGTGCGTGAGACGAGCGTGGGGCTGGTCAACGGCATCATCTGCGGCGTGCTGGTGGGCGGCGCGGTGGCGGGCATCGAGCTCGCGCTGGGCCGGCCGTGGCAGATTGGCGCGGTCATTGCCCTGAGCATGGCGTGCACGCTGATGATCGGCTGCTTGACCGGCAGCACGCTGCCCCTGCTCATGAAGCGCATGGGCGCCGACCCGGCGACCGCGAGCACGATCTTCCTCACGATGGTGACCGACACGATGTCGTTCCTCGTCTTCCTGGGGCTGGCGAGCGCGTTCTCGCACCTGATCGGGGCGAGCTGAGCGCCACGCCCGTTCGGTTCACTGCCCCGCGGCTCTGCGCCCATGGTCCGCGCTGCGGATGGATTGAACCGATAACCACAAGCCGGCGGCTCGCGTTCATTGCAGGGGGACACGCACGCCCGTACCTTGGCACTTCCGCCGTTCGAACGACCATCCGAAGGGATCCAGACATGGCCATCCGCGCTTCGTTGCTGCACTCCGCCACCTTCTGCTCGAGCCTCGCCGTGATGGCGGTGGCCCATGCGCAGGACACCGCACCGGCCGCCGATCCTTCGGCCGGTGACGAGGCCGCTGGCACGATCTTCGGCCTGCCCTATGACGACCCGATCGTGCTCGCCGCGGGCATCGCGGTCGGTGCGATCGCGATCGCGATCATCGTGGGCGCCGTGCTCTGGATGCGCGGTGAGAAGGACGCCGAAGGCGCGGACACGAAGGACGCGACGGCCAAGCAGTCGGCCAAGCAGTCGGCGGCCAAGGCGAAGCAACCTGCAGCCGCTGCTGGCGCGAAGCCCGGTCCTCGTGGCCCAGCGGGTGCGCGCCCGGCGAGCATGCCGATCACGACGCCGATGGCTGAGCCCGCGGCATCGTCGATCGATCCGCTGGCCGACGACGACCTCAGCCCCGCCAAGCCCATGACTGGCGCGCCGATGACGAGCGATGCTGAACTCGACCTTCCCGAGCTGGGCGACCTGGCTGAGCTCGATGCCGTCGAGGCGCCCAAGCCGATGTCGGTTGCACCTGTTGAGCCTGTGATTCCTGCTGCCCCTGTGATTCCCGTCGTTCCGGTGCCGGTGGCGCCTGTCGCGCCGATCCCGGTAGCGCCCGTGGCGCCGGTTCCTGCGGCACCTGCGCCCGTCACGCCTGCACCGATCGCAGTGGCGCCTGCGGCGCCGGTTCCAGCTCCCGTGCTGCCGCGCGCTGCCGCGCCGGTCACGTCCGCGATCCCCGCCGCGCCGATCATGATTCCGGTTGGCTCGACCGTGCCCACGACCTCGCCGGTCGCCGCCGCGGGCCCGATCACGGCTTCGAGCGTGGCGAAGGAATGGCGCCGCCACCGCAGCGAGAGCCTCTTCGCGTTCGCGAAGGGCCTGTACGAACAGGCACTCTCGACGCGCGGCTCCGATGGCCACCTCCAGCGTTCGGGTCTCGTGCGGCTCTTGGCTGAGCGCGGGCAGGGCGAGGACCTGAAGCGAGCCGAGGAACTCGTCGGTGTGGGCGGCGTCGCTGGTGATGCGATCGCGCTCCTGCGCGCTCGCGAACAGCGGTTCGATGAGGCCGAGACCGAGCTGAACCGACTCTCGCTGCACTCGGCCAACGAAGAGGTCCGCGCCGCGGCACTCACCGCTGCGCAGCTGCTGATCGCTGCCTACGAGAAGCGCGGTGATCACGCGAAGGTCGCCCACTTCGTGCACAAGATCGAGTGGGAACTCCTGCGCCGCGCCGAGGCCGGCATGGTCACTGATGGCGATGTCGAGCGCGCCGTCTCGCGCCTGCTCGCGGCCTCGCAGTGGCGCCCCGCACTGACGGTGGCCATCGAATGGCATGGCTGGACCAAGCGCGATCCGGTCTGGAGCCGCACGGTGCTTCGCGCCGCGCTGGCCGTGCAGCCGCACTGCGCGAGCGACACTGACCTGGCCACCAAGGCCGAGGCGATCCGCCGCGAGGCGCTTGACCTGGTCGAAGGCGAGGGCCTTGCGGACTTGGCGCGCGGCCTGCGCCTGGCTGCCACGCACGATGCCGACCTCGTCGGCATGGCGCGCACGCACCTCACGCGCGCGGTGTCGGGTTCCGACCGCGTCGACAGCGTGGCGCGTCCGTTCTTGGCGATCCTCGAGATCGGGCAGGGCAACCTTGAAGCCGCCGAGCAGCACGCCACCGCGCGCACCGCCGGTGCGGCGCCCGGCCTTCCCGAACTGGCCCGCGGCATGCTCGAGCTGGCGCGCGGTCGCTTCGATCACGCACGTCGCGAGTTCGCGGCGGCGATCGACGCGCTCTCGACGCAGAAGTTCTTCAACTTCCCCGATGCCGTGCGTGAAGCGATCAACGAGACGCGCCCCGCCCACGAGGCACTCAAGGGCCTGTGCGCCACCCACGTGGCCACCGGTGATGTGGCGGGCGCGCGGCGCGTGCTCGATGAGCGGATGGTCGGCGGCCCTGACCGCGCGCTGATCGCGCAGGCGCTCGTCGACAGCGGCTTGAGCGCGGGCAAGGTCCACCTTGATGCCTTCCGCTTCCTCTATCCGCCTGCGGGACAGACGAGCGCCGAGCCCGCGGTGCTTGCGAAGCTCTTCGAGGTCGGCTCGCGCGTCCTGCGCGATCCGTCGGGTTTCACGCAGGATGAGCGCGACACCGTGCAGCGCATGCTCGAAGCGCTGACCCCGGGCGTCGAGCGCCCGCGTGGCCGCGGCCGCTTCTACGTGCGTCGCTATGCCGGCTCAGGCCATCCGCTCTTCGAAGTCGTGTGGCTTCCGTCGGACGACGATCCGGTGCCCGCCGCGGTCGAGTGGAACCTGGTCGCGCACGGCGCCGATGGTTCACGCATCTCGCGGCTCTTTGAGCGTGGCGTGTTCACGCCCGAGTCGAAGCCCTACCTCGTCTCGGGCCGCGACAGCGAGGCGCCCGACACCTTCGCCGGCGCGCGCACGGTCGCCCTGATCGATCCGCGGCAGATCGCCGTCGGCGCCGGCGAGTGGAAGCTTGAGATCGGCTGCAACCGCAGCGACGATCGTGAATCCATCGCGTTCCGCAGCGAGGGCCCCTCGCACGAGGAGATCCTCGGCGCGTTCGCCGATCACCGCGAGCGCTTCGTCATGCTGCTCACCGGGCTGCTCAATCCCAAGGTGGGCAAGAAGCAGATGGCCGACGTGGCCCACGCGACCGCGCGGTCGTTCCCCTTCGATGTGCCGAGCGAGCTTGATGCTTTCGCGGCCGACATCGAGCTGCGCCTGACCAACACGGCACCGCTGCTCAGCGAGATGGAGCCGGCCGCGCTTGACGCGATGGCCGTGCGCCAGGCGGCCACCCTCGCCGCCGCGCCGTCCTACCTGCGCGCGCACATCGTCGGCTTGCTGCAGAGCCCCGTGGTCAGCGTGGCGATGCGGGCCGACGGCCTGCGCGGCGCGATCGGCCGCATCCAGGGCGTGACCGAGCACGCCGACGCCTGATCAGGACTCTGACGTTGGTTTGACCGGATCGTCAGGACCACCATCGACGGGCAGGCCAGCCTGCTGCTCCCAGCTGTCCGGGAGCAGGTCGATGCCGAGCTTGCGTGCTGTGGTCACGGCCAGCGGCAAGAGCAGCGCACTGCCGGGCACGACGGCGAAGAACGCCCCGAGCCCAGCCATGCGGAGCAGATCGCCGAACTGTCGGTTGGCCCGCTCGATGTCCGCGCTCGCGGCCTGGCCTCGTGCCGCGCGCCCGTAGATCTCCATCATGTCCCGGGTTTGCGCGCTCTCGGTCACCAGCATCGTGCGCAGGCGCTTGAACCCGGCCTCGAGTTCGGCACGAGGGTGGCGAAGAACCGCCGGCACCAGGTGCGACCAGTCGGGGCGGGGTTCCAAGGGCGAAGGGCTCGGGCCGAACATGCCGAGAGGGTACGGGGTCCGGGGGCGTGACTGACCAGGAATGTGGAACCAGGTTCTGGATCGCGGGCTCCAAGCGGGCATGCCCAACACCATCACGCCGGCCGAGGTCCATGAGCACTTGAGGT
>CAMDAQ010000106.1 GCA_945888705.1 Singulisphaera sp. GP187 | reverse complement strand
GGCACCGTCTCGTCACCGACCTTGCCGATCAGGTTGCGCGCCTCGGGCGGCAAGAGGCTGATGTAGATCTCGCTCTTGGGAAAGAGCGACTGGATGAACTCCTTGCTCTTGGTGCTGAACAGGTCGGCCTCGGCGTAGCTCAGGTTGATGAAGCGGCGACCCAGGTACTCCCACAGCGGCGTGTGGCTGTTGGGATCGAGCGCGCCCATCATCTCCGCCAGGATGACCGGGCTGAACTTGGCGCGGTGCAGCCCGATGAAGTGGAAGCGCACGAGCGACAGCAGCGCACCGAGCTTCTCGGGATGGCCGCGGTAGCCCGGCGACAGGATCAGCCCCCCCACTTCGCTCGCGCCCGTCTCGTCGGAGCCGAGCTGGATCGTCACGTGCACCTGCCCCGTGCCGAGGTCCTTGCTGTAGTGCTCGCGCTTGCGCACCTGGAAGTACAGGTGCGGGTGGCCGTGCCACGAGATGCAGCCGATCAGCGCGCTCGTCCCGATCACCGCGCCGCTCGAGGTGTCCTCGAGGACGAACATCCACTCACGGTCGCGCGCATGCGCTTCCTTGCCCGTGAAGCTCAGGCGACTCGCCTGGATCTTCTCGGCAAGCAGGTCCTTGTCCGCCGGCAGGTTGATGAAGTGCACCATCTTCGCCAGCTTCAGCAGCGTGGGCAGATCATCGAGCGTGGCTTGGCGGATCACGAACATGGCGTCAGCCCACCTTCCGGAATGCGCGCTCGATGACCTCGAAGACCGGACCCATGTGGGCCGGTTCCATCACGCCGACCGGCGCGAGCATGCGCACGTGGTACGGACCGTGCCCGCAGATGAAGGCGATCACGCCCACGTCGAACATGGCATGGAGCAGCTTCATGATCCGGTCCTTGTCGCCGCCGAAGGGCGTCAGACGCATCATGCCGCCCACTCCCCCGACCAGCGAGGGCTGGGCGCGGCCGAGTGAATCACGTGCTGGCGGGAACCACTCCGGATGCGCGGCGACCAGGCGGTCGGCGTGCTCGCGGAAGGCAGCGTGCAGTCGCGCGTTGCGCCCATCTGGCCCGTAGTACCCACCGTCGCGAAGGATCGTCAGGGCCTCGAGCCCGGACTGGAACGCACTCACGCTGCTTGAGAACGTGCCGCTGAGCAGGCCCGCCTTGGGGTTCATCGCCTCGGTGAACAAGCATGCGCACACCTGGCTCATCTTGCCGATCGTGACCACATCCACGAACTCGCCAAGGTCCATCATCTGGAAGGCGAACATGCGCTCGGTGCGTCCGAAGCTCTGCACCTCGTCGGCCCAGACCGGGATGCCCGCCTTGCGGCAGATCGTCATGAGCCGCACGAAGAACTCGCGTGGCGCGACCTTGAACCCACCCTCGCCCTGCACGGGTTCTATCACGAAGCAGCTGTGCTGGCCGGGATACCGGTGGATCACCTGCTCAAGGTGCCACGCCGCCATCTCGATCGAGCGCTCGCCCATCGCCGCGTCGTAGAAGGGCATGTAGTCGACGAGCACGTTCTGCACCACGCCCTGGCGGTACGCCGGACCATCGCCGATCTGGCTCATCGTGGTCGAGCGCCCCATGAAGCAATCAGCGAACGCGATCACGCGAGGCGCCGCGCCCGTCTTCTGCTGGCAGACCTTGAGCGCGCTCTCGTTGGCCATGCAGCCGGAATTCGTGATGAACGCGTGCCGGATCGAGCTGCCTTTCGACGCCTCGGCGACCAGCAGCTCGGCGATCGCGATCGAGTCGGCGTTGAACTGGAGGTTCCCTTCCATGACCAGGTCGGCGACCGCGGCACGAAGTCCCGCCCGCACCATGCGCCCGTCGGCATGGCCGAACATGTGCACGCCGATGCCGTTGATCATGTCCCACTTCACGCTGCCGTCGGCGAGCTCCACCAACGGACCACGACCAGCTCCGGAACCCACGTACGGATAGAGCGACGCACGCCCGCGCACGCCGCCGTTGCGCGACAGCCACGCGTCATACGACTCCTTGCGAGCAGGATCGGCAGGTCGTGCTCCCGTGAAGCCCGTCTGGAGCGCCTCGACGCGCGCCACGATCCGTTCGATCAGGTCGGCGACCTCGGGGTCGCGCGCAAAGGCCGGCAGCACGTCGTGATGGGTCGATCCGTGACTCATGCCGGGATGCTATCCCGCACCCGCAGCATGGTCAGGGCGAGCAGCGCGGCCCGTTCGCCAAGACTGTCCAGCTCGGCGAACTCGTCGCCTCGATGCAGGTTGCCGCCTCGGACCCCCATGCCATCGAGCGTCGGCACCCCCGCGGCCTGCACGATGTTGCCGTCGCTCACGCCGCCCGTGAAGCCAGCGCCGACCCGCAGGCCAACCACGGCCGCGGCATCCTGCATGCAGCGCACCAGCGACTCCACCGCCTCGGTGCGCTCCTTGACCGGCCGATTCACCTGAAGGTCGATGACCACATGCGGCAGGTCGTTGGGACCACCTCGACCAAGCGCCTGCAAGCCAGCCATGAGCGCACAACCATCGGCATCGGTCTGCCAGCGGATGTTGCCCACCGCACCGGCGTGGTCGGGGATGATGTTCGTGGCCTCGCCACCTCGCAAGAGCGCCATGTTCACGATGCGCCGCGGCGGGTCGGCGAGCCTCGCCGCAGCAGCCACCGCTTCGCACAGGGCCGTCACAGCACTGATGCCCTGCGCAGCATCGCGTCCAGCATGCGCGGCACGGCCTGTGACCTCGATCGACACCCGCGCACTGCCGGGGCGCTGGACCACGATCGAACCATCGGCCATCGCGGGCTCGGGAATGAATGCGGCTGCGTGGCCAGGCGCGAGGGATGCAAGCGCATCGCGGCTCGCCCATGAGCCCGTCTCTTCATCGGTGGTGGCCACGACGGTCCACGACAGGTCGCGGATGCCCGCCTGCCGGAGCGCACGCAGCGCAAGCAGCACCACAAGCACGCCGCCCTTCATGTCAGCCACGCCCGGACCCACCACACGCGAACCGGTCTCGGACCACGTCGCCCCCTGCCAGTGCGCGTGCACCGTGTCCAGGTGGGTGCAGAGCAACAGGCGACGACGATCGTCGGATCCGAACCGGGCCACGGCGATCCCTGCACCCGTGCTGGTGCCGTCGGGCGCACCGAGCCTGGCCATCGCACTCGGCGCCTGCCGATGCTCGACCGCGGCGTCAAGCTCGGTGAGTTCGCGCTCGACCCATGCGAGCACGCGAGCCAGCGCACCGATGTCCGTGGACGGCGACTCCAGATCGACGAGCGCTCGCCACGCTGCGCGGGCTTGGGGTTCAAGCGCATGCACCGCCTCGATCACGGCCCGGTCGCGTGCTGGCCCCCCTTCGGTCATGTCGACACCGCCGCCAATGATGGCTGCCAGGTGCCCTCGAAGACCGTGGTCGCAGGCCCCGTCATGAACACGCTCGACTCGCCGCCGGCCCACTCCAGGACCAACGTGCCGCCGGGCAGCTGAGCACGGATCGAGTCGCGGGTGCGCCCCTCGAGCACCCCGGCCACCGCCACCGCACACGCGCCGGTGCCACACGCCTGCGTGATGCCGCTGCCGCGCTCCCAGGTGCGCATGCGCACGTTCCCGCGGTCGATGACCTGTACGACATGCACATTGATGCGCGACGGGAACGCCGCATGACGTTCGAGCACCGGACCGACCTGTGACAGGTCGATCGACTCAACGCCAGGACACCACAGCACCAGGTGCGGATTGCCCATGCTCACCAGCGTGGCCACGGGTTCGATCGCGCCCCAGCCCGCATCGCCCACCGCGCTGCGAAGTGCCGCCGCAAGGGCTCGATGGCCGACGACCGGAGCATCCGCATCGAGCCCCGCATGCGATGCGGGGATCCGCGCGCTCGCCAGGATCGGAGCACCCATGTCCACGCGGACGGAGTCGACCGGACCGTCCTCGCCGGTCGTCCAGGCCAGGCTGAGCACGCCACGACCAGTCTGGACGCGCAGCGGGTTCGCCGTCGCAAGCCCACGATCGATCGCGAACTTGCAGACGCACCGAACGCCGTTGCCGCACATCTCGCTCTCGCTGCCGTCGGCGTTGAACATGCGCATGCGCACCTGCGCACCCGTGCCATGATCCGGCGGCATGACCAGGATCAGCCCGTCGCTGCCGATGCCCCGGTGCCGATCACTGACCTGCCGCGCGAGGGATGCCGGATCGTCCACCTGATGCACGAAGCCATCGACGTAGACGTAGTCGTTGCCGAGGCCGTGCATCTTGGTGAACGGCAGCGCGCTCATGGCCGTCGGATCGTGCCCATGTCGATGACCACCCTGCCACGCCGATACACGTCCACGTTGAGCGTGGCGCTGTCGATGAAGCAGAGCACGATGCCGTTCACGCCGGTGGCGTCGGCGTAGGTGAAGTCCCCGATGTGCGGCCCCGCGTAGCGCCCGTTGTCGTACGACTGCGCGTGAAAATGGAAGTGCGAGAGCCCGGTGTAGCCGGCCTCGAACATCTCCTTGCTGGCCTCGAAACGCACGTCGCTGCCACGCACGCGCGGCGTGAACTCGACCGCTTCGATGCGCCCCTGGTCGTCCAGCCGGAGAATGCCGCCATACTCCGTTCCTCGGTCGTTCACGTCCCGGTCACCGATCTCGAAGAGGTGCGTTCGCAATTGCGGCGACTCGAATGCCCGGTGCAGCACGAGGATGAGCGCGCAGTCGCCCCACGTGAGCCGGTCGCGCTGGTCGTAGAGCGTCTCGCTGAACTTGCCCTCGAAGCCATCGAAATTGGGTGCATGGCGACTGGGCTTGATGGTCGCCCGGACCTGCTCGAAGAGCTCCTCCTTGCTTCGCCCGGCAAGCTCGGGCCAGCCCTCCGCCACCGCCATCGCCACGGGAACTTCACGCACTTCGAGCGAGCGGCGCGTGGCGTCGGGAAGCTTCGCCAGCGCGGTCTTCGCCCGCGCCAGGAACGCAGCCCGCGCCGGCTGGACGAGCGCGCGCATCCAGAGGATCTCTTCCTTGTTGCGCGGCATGATGCCCAGGTCGAGGACGCCTGCACGGAGCTCGCGCATGAGCGCATCGCCCTTGGCGGGTTCGGTCGCCCGGAGCTCGGCTAGGAGCCGCTCCTCCTGCCCCTGGGCCACGAGCAGTTCCCAGCAGCGCATCCGCAGGTTCTCCTGGGAGCGCACGGCGGGGTCATTCATCGTTCTGAAGAGTTCCGGAACGAGACCCTCTTCGCCATAGAGCGCGACGAGCGCCAGGCGCTCGGGCCGCTCCTTCGGCTTGTCGTCCCAGCCGGGCACCGGGGTCGCCCATGCGCGGATCAGCGCAGGCACGAGTGCGTTCCAGCGCAGTTCCGCGATGCGCTGGCAGAGCGTGCGCCGCCACTCGAGCGCCGTCATGCGCGCCAGGTTCACCTCGATCGCCTCTTCGAGCGCGGGCTTGTCGAGCCGATAGAGGCGATCGAACGCCTCCTCGCGGATCTGCTGGACGTAGCCCGTCGAGACGACGATCGACTTCAGCTGACGGATGTACTCCGGCGTCGGTGCGGCATCGAGCTGCTCCATCGCCCGGATGTGCTGGGTCGGCAGCGCGTCAGGCGTGGCCAGCACACCCTGAGGGTCGCTGATCGGGCCCGAAGCACAGGCTGCCAGGAGAAGAGCAAGAACGATCGGCGCGGCCGTGCGCATGGCAGGAAGTGTACGGCGTGAGGGGCTGACTACACTCTGCCCATGGCCCGCGAGACCAAGGCCCAGGACCATCAACCGCTCGACGAGCGCGTGCGGGCCGTCCTGGAGTTGGTGCGACCGGGCATCCGCGATGATGGCGGCGACGTGGAACTGGTCAGCACCGATGGCGGCAAGGTCGTGCTGCGCTTCCTGGGTGCCTGCGTCACATGCCCAAGCAAGTCAATGACGCTGCGAGGCGGCATTGAACGGCTGCTCAGGGAGCGGATCCCGGAGATCGCGTCGGTTGACTCGCTGAACTGAAGGATGCACCGGACGGGTGCTGCTTGGAGCGGCTGCGGCCCACGATGGGCCCGGCATCAGGGCATCACGCCCCGGCCGTGCCGTCTTCGTTGATGCGGCCCGCAATGTCGGTGCGCCGCTGCTGCTGCTCTTCGAGGATCTCCTTGGCCACCTCGCTGCGGTGGACAGGCATCTCCCGAGGGAAGTCGAACGCGATGCGGACGCGATCACCCTTGATCGCGGCGATGCGGATCGTCCCGAGCGGAGCCGCGGGATTTCCGATGATGACTTCTTCGCCGACGTGACGGGTAATGACCAGCACTGCGGACCTCCTGCCCAGACTGCCCACCGCGCGCATCCGTTCGCACCGTGCGGTGGTTGACCCGGGCAACGCGCCCAGACCGTTTCAGGGTACCCCCCTCATTCGGGATTCCCCTCACCTGAGATGAACAAAAGTCGTGTTCCGGCAGCGGGTTATCTTTGGAAGTCCATAAAAAATGCCCCTGCACCCTTGTGAGGTGCAGGGGCATCGACGGAAACGGGCTCTCGCCCAACTCGCCTCATCCCTGAGGCCGCCACCGCCATCCTTGGCTGTGGCCCGAGCCATCCATGGCTCGAACTGATTCTGGAACAGGCTGCGTCCGTGCAGTCGGGCTCCAGCGATTCAGGGCACCTTCCCTGTGCCCCGATTGGGTGCGTTCCCTGCACCCACTGCACCATCCTGGTGCGTTCGTTCGAGCTGCAGCGCGCGCGGTGCGCTCACTGCATGCCCGTGATGTCCTCCAAGGTCGGCTCGCGATACTGCGAGGCGCTGATGAGTTCGATGTGGTTGCCGACTCCAAGCAGGACCACCTTGTCCTCGAGCTTGAAGAGGTCGAGCAACCGATCCGGGATGCGAATGCGGCCGGCATTGTCGAGCTCGAGCGAATCGCTGGTGGCGAAGAGCAGCGCCGCCCGCTTGGCGGCCTGGGCATCGTTCACTAGCCCCGATCGGAATGGCTCCGCCTGCAGCTCGAATTCCTTTTCGGTCCACAGGCAGAGACGGCCACCCGAGCCCGGCGACACCATGATCCGCGCGCCGTGGACCTTGGGGTCCAAGCGTGCCCGCCACTGGGCGGGAATGGCCAGACGACGCTTCGCGTCGAGGCCGTGGATGTAGGTGGACGTGAAAAGCACTCAAGTGACCTCAAGCCCCACTGTACGACACTTTACCCCACTACGCAACACACTGCGACAATTTTTCTCAAGTCCGCCCCACTTGAGCCATAATCTGCCGGGAACCGAGAACATAAGTCTTGATTGCAGAGTCATTTAGGTCACAATCGGCCGTCCGGCCCGTTGTTTCACCACGGGAGAATGCATGCTGACCGACCGCCCCCCGCTTTCACGGCCCCTCGCCGACCCTGCCCTCGCCCTGATTCCCAATGCCGCCATGCTGCTGACGGCCACGTTC
>CAMDAQ010000105.1 GCA_945888705.1 Singulisphaera sp. GP187 | reverse complement strand
TTCATGGGCGTCGGCCTGGTGTTCGCCGGCGCGACGGGCTTCTGCGGCCTTGCGATCCTGATGGGGAAGCTGCCATGGAATGCGCCCCGCGCCCACTGATGCGATCCATCGTCCGGAGCCTGTCCAGCACACCCATGAGTCTGGCTCGCGTCGTGGCCCGATCGGTCGTCATGAAGAGCCGATCGCAGGATCCTGCGGCCAGGTCGAGTTCCCTGAACACGCTCCTGCATCGCTCGCAGGTCACCGCACGCAGCTCAGGGGTGATGCGACCATCCTCGAGCGCCTGCAGCTTCAGTCGCAGGAGTTCCGCGCAGGTCTCGCGTTCGTAGATCGGCGCGGGCGCCGGCCGGACCGGCACGTGGGCCATCATCGCCTTGCGCAGCGCGAGCCGGCCCCGATGCAGCCGCGTCTTGAGCGTGGCGACACCGATGCCGAGCGCATGCGCAGCATCCTCGGCCTCCAAGCCCGCCACGTCCCGTAGGACCAGCGCCGCGCGCCATGGCGCAGGCAGCCTGAGCATGGCCGTTCGCATCTGCGCGAGCGCCTCGCCATCGAGGATCCGGTCGATCGAGGCACCGCCGCGCCGATCGGGCAGATCAATCACCTGGCGGTCACCGAAGGGCGACACGGCGGAGAAGGTCGGTGCCAGGCGCTGGCGACGCCGTCGCTTGGCGAGCCGCTTCAGGCCCACGCGCGTGACGATCGTGTGCAGCCACGTCGAGCGCGCTGCATCACCGCGGAAGGTGTCCCAGCGGCGCCATGCCTGGAGCAGCGCATCCTGCACGATGTCCTCGGCGTCGGCATCCGTCGCCGCGAACTGGCGCGCGACCGCAAGTGCATTCGCACCATGCGTTCGCACGAGGGCCTCGAGCGCGCGCCGTCGATCCTGCAGGGCGGGTCCGTGCCCGTCAGGCATACGCCTTCACGCTGTCGCAGGTGCAGACGAGGTTTCGGTCGCCGTACGGATTGTCGACGCGGCTGACGGCCGGCCAGAACTTGTGGTCGCGCAGCCACGCCGCGGGCCATGCGGCCTGCTCGCGGGTGTACGGGCGGGTCCACGAATCCGAGGTCACGACCGCTGCGGTGTGCGGCGCGTGCTTGAGCGGGTTCGAGTCGCGCGGCATGCGGCCGTCCTCGATGGCGCGGATCTCCTCGCGGATCGAGATGAGCGCATCGCACAGGCGGTCGAGCTCAGGCTTCGACTCGCTCTCGGTGGGCTCGATCATGAGCATGCCGGGCTCCGGCCAGCTCATGGTGGGGGCGTGGAAGCCGTAGTCCATCAGGCGCTTGGCGATGTCATCGACCTTGATGCCCGCGCTCTTGTCGAACGCGTTGCAGTCGATGATGAACTCGTGCGCGCAGCGGCCGTTCGCATTCACGTACCGCACGGGGTAGTGCGATTCGAGGCGCTTGGCCATGTAGTTGGCGGCAAGGATCGAGACCTGCGTGGCCAGCGTGAGGCCCGGGCCACCCATCATCGCGATGTACATCCAGCTGATCGGCAGGATGCTCGCGCTGCCGTAGGGAGCGGCGCTGATCGGGCCGATCGCGTGCACGCCGGCGCTGGTGGGATTCAAGACCGGGTGACCCGGCAGGAAGGGCTTGAGCGTGTCGTTCACGCCGATGGGGCCCATGCCCGGGCCGCCGCCACCGTGCGGGATGCAGAAGGTCTTGTGCAGGTTGAGGTGGCAGACATCGGCACCGATGTCGCCGGGTCGCGTCAGGCCAACCTGCGCGTTCATGTTGGCGCCGTCCATGTAGACGAGGCCACCGTGCGCGTGGATGAGCTCGCAGGTCTCGCGAACGTTCTCCTCGAACACGCCGTGGGTGCTCGGATACGTGATCATGACCGCCGCCAGGTTCGCGGCGTGCTCAATGGCCTTGGCCTTCAGGTCGGCCAGGTCGATCTCGCCGTTGGGCAGGCAGCCGACGGGGACCACGGTCATGCCCGCGACGACGGCGCTGGCGGGGTTCGTGCCGTGTGCGCTCTCGGGGATCAGGCAGACGGTGCGGTTGGCCTGGCCGCGGTGCTCGTGGTAGGCGCGGATCACCATCAAGCCCGCGTATTCGCCCTGGCTTCCCGCATTGGGCTGCAGGCTGACGGCGGTGAAGCCCGTCACTTCCTTGAGCCAGTCCTCGAGCTGGCGGAACATCGTGGCGTAGCCCTTCCACTGGTCGCTGGGCGCGAACGGATGGATGTTGCCGAACTCGGCCCAGGTCACGGGGACCATCTCGCTGGTCGCGTTGAGCTTCATCGTGCACGAGCCCAGCGGGATCATGCTGTGGCAGAGCGACAGGTCGCGGCTCTCGAGGCGCTTGATGTAGCGCAGGAGCTCGTGCTCGCTGTGGTAGCTGTTGAAGACATCCTGCGTCATGAACGCATCGGTGCGCTGCAGCGTGGCCGGGAGCGCCGGCGATGTGGGCACCTCGAGTGCTGGGGTGGGCTTGCCGACTGCCGCTGCGAAGGCACCGAGCAGCGCCTCGAGCGAGGCGGTGGTGATCGTCTCGTCGAGCGTGACGCCCACGGTGCCATCCGGGAAGTGCCGCACGTTGATGCGGCGCGACGCCAGCGCCGAGGCGAAGCCACCGGGCGAGCCGGCCAGGCGCACATGCAGCGTGTCGAACCAGGTGTCGTTGAGCACCGTGTGGCCGAGCTTCGTCACGGCCGCGGCGAGCGTGGAGGTCGCAGCATGGATGCGGCCGGCGATTCGGCGCAAGCCATCGGGCCCGTGGTAGGTGCCGTACATGCCGGCCATGACGGCGAGCAGCACCTGCGCCGTGCAGATGTTGCTGGTCGCGCGGTCGCGCTTGATGTGCTGCTCGCGCGTCTGGATCGCCATGCGCAGGGCGGGCGCGCCGGTGGCATCGCGGCTGATGCCGATCAGGCGGCCCGGCATGCGGCGGACGTGCTCGGGCTTGGTGGCGATGAAGGCGGCGTGCGGCCCGCCGAAGCCCATCGGCACGCCGAAGCGCTGGGCGCTGCCAACGGCAATGTCCGCGCCCCACTGGCCGGGCGGCACGAGCATGACCAGGGCCATCGGATCGCAGCAGGCGACGACTTGTGCACCGGCGGCGTGCACGCGCTCGGCCACGGCGCGGAACTCACGCACCGATCCATCGGTCGCGGGGTACGCCAGGAGCGTGCCGCAGAAGGACTGGCCCGCGAAATCGGCGGTCATCGGATCGCCCACGATGACCGTGATGCCCAGTCCGCTCGCGCGGGTCTGGACGACCGCGATCGTCTGCGGGTGGCAACCGGCATCGACGAAGAAGTGGTCGTGCGCCGGCGCGGCGATCGAGCGGCACATCGTCATCGCCTCGGCAGCGGCGGTGCCTTCGTCAAGCAGCGATGCACCGGCGAGCGGCAAGCCCGTGAGCTCGGTGATCATCGTCTGGAAGTTGAGGAGCGCCTCGAGGCGGCCTTGTGCGATCTCGGCCTGATACGGGGTGTAGGCCGTGTACCAGCCCGGGTTCTCGAGGATGTTGCGCTGGATCACGCCCGGCACGATCGTGCCCACGTAGCCCATGCCGATCCACGTCTGCCAGACCTGGTTCTGCTGCGCGATGCGGTGGAGTGCAGCCAGCGTCTCGGCTTCGCCCCGCTCGGTCACGCCGAGTGAGTTGGTCGGGTCGTCGATCCGCAGGGGGTGCGCCATGCGGATGCCTGACGGGATCGCTTGGGCGCTGAGCTCATCCAGCGAAGCGCAGCTGAGCGCGGTGAGCATGTCCACGATCTCGGGCTCGCTCGGCCCGACATGGCGCCGGATGAACGTGTCGGTCGGCGCGAGGGCGTGAAGGGCCTTGGAAGCGGTCGGCATGGTCGAGGAGAGCGTGGTCATGGTGTGGTGGTGCCCGGTGAAGGCGAGCGGAAAGTATAGGCCTGATGGCCTCGATCCCTTGCACGGCGAGGCCTCGGAAACCTAGAGTGGTCATCCTCGCGACGAGGCATGCCGCCCCGCGCAGGAAGGCCCACACGATGCTCACCGTGCGCTCGACCGTCACCATGCTCCTGAGCGCCGCGTTCGCCGTCTCCGCGATCGCCGTGGCGCAGGATCCCAAGCCCGAGCGCAAGAAGGGCACGATCGTCGAAGGCACGGTCAACGTCTACGACTACAACCCCGAGGATTCGGGGACCGACCCGGACATCGCGGGCCAGCTCGCGGCGATCGGACCGGTCGGGCAGCAGTGGTACCAGCACGTGATGACGCTCTCGAATCCCTACTTCGAGGGCCGCGCGCCGGGCTCCGATGGCATTGCCGCCGCGGCCAACTACGTGGAGTTCTGGATGCGCCAAGCCGGTCTTGAGCCGGGCTTCCCGGCGAAGGAAGGCGAGAGCGAGCGCACGACGTACCGCCAGCCGTTCGAGCTGCCGGGTGCCGGGCCGAAGGTCATCGACAGTGCGGTGGCCATCGGCGATCGCGCGCTGAAGTCCGGCGATGACTACGTGGTGCTTGGTTCGAGCGGCAGCGCGAGCGTGACCGCGCCCTTGGCGTTCGCGGGATATGCGATCGAGTCGGGCAAGGATGGCTACACCAGCTTCAAGGAGGACGGCGAGGACCTGAAGGGCCGCATCGCGGTCTTCTTCCGCTACGAGCCGATCAACCAGGAGGGCGTGAGCCGCTGGAGCGAGCGCCGCTGGAGCGAGTACAGCGCCGCCGCGCCGAAGCTCGAAGCGCTTGCCAAGCGTGGTGCCGTGGGCGTGATCATGGTCACGCCGCCCGATGCGCGCGATGCCCGGCGTGGCCTCGAGACGACGGCGACCAGCCGCTTCGGCGATCGGCTCTCGATCCCCGCCGTGCAACTGAGCATCGAGGCGATGGATGCGCTGATGCAGCAAGCCGATCCTGATGCCCGCTCGCTTGCGGAGTGGCGGCAGAAGGCCGACGAGGGTTCGGTCACGACCGTGCCCCTGAAGGATTCGGTGCAGGTCACGCTGAAAGCGGAAGTGACCACCGGAACGATCTCGACCGACAACATCGGCGGCGTCCTGCGCGGTGCTGGCTCGCTCGCGGATGAATGGGTGATCGTGGGCAGCCACTACGACCACGTGGGCTTCGGCAACTACGGCGCCGATCCGCGCAATCGCGGCAAGCTCCACCCGGGTGCCGATGACAACGCGAGCGGCACCGCGGCGATGCTCTGCATGACTCGCTTGATGGCTGATTGGTACGGCTCCGACGATGCGCCGAAGGACCGGCGCAGCATCCTCTTCATGGCCTTCAGCGCCGAGGAGATCGGCCTTGACGGCAGCCGTCACTGGACGGAGCACCCCACGCTCAAGCAGGAGTCGATCAACGCGATGGTGAACCTGGACATGGTGGGCCGGCTGCGCAACGACGAACTCGTGGTGGGTGGCGTCGGCAGCGCGAAGGGCTTCAAGGAGTGGCTGCGTCCGCGCTTCGAGGAGAGCGGCCTGACGATCCGTGCCGATCCGAGCGGACGGGGCCCGAGCGACCACGCGAGCTTCTACAGCGCCGGCATTCCCGTGCTCTTCCTCTTCACGGGCGTGCACGACGTCTATCACAAGCCCGGCGACCACGGCTGGACCGTGAACCCGGGTGGCGCTGCGAAGGTGATCACGCTCAGCGAAGCGATCACGCAGGGCCTGGTCAGCGAGGCCAAGCTCGAGTTCGAGGGCAAGTCGGCCGGCTCCGGTCAGGACCGCGGCTATGCCAAGGTGCGTCTGGGCGTGTCGCCCGGCTACGGCGAGACCGGGCAGCCGGGCGTCGTCGTCGAAGCGGTGAGCGATGGCACCAGCGCCGCCGATGCGGGCATCAAGAAGGGCGATGTGCTCCTGGCCTGGAACGGCGAGCTGCTTGAGGGTGCCGGCGACATGATGGACCAGCTGCGCAAGCACGCGCCCGGAGACAAGGTCAAGATCAAGCTTCGTCGTGATGGCAAGGAGATCGAGGTCGACGTCACGATGAAGGCATCGAAGCCGCGTGGATGATCGGTCGGTCGCGGGGCCGGCGCGCTGCTGGACCTGCGGCTATCCGATCGCTCCGGAAACGGCGCTGTGCTCCGAGTGCGGTGCGCCACGCTCGGAGGCGTGGGAGCGATGGTCGCGTGCGACGCGGATCGATACGTTCGACGCATCAGGGGCCGTGGGGATGCTCGCGCGCATCCGGTGGTGCGCGATCGCGCTGATGGTCGCCTCTGCCGCGTGGATCCTCGTGCCGCCTATGTTGCCGCTGGCGTTGCGGTCCTCGCTGCCGGCGGTCGTCTTCCTGTACCTCCTGCCTGACGGCATCGTTCCGTGGGTGGCCGTGCTTGGCCTGTGGCCCGTGCTCCATGGTCGATGGATGCGGCTGGTCTGCTGGGTGACGCTCTCGATGAGCGTGGTTCGCCTGGGCGAGCTGGTGATGCAGGAGTGGCTCGCGACCCCGGCGATCAGCGCGATGCTCGCGAAGCCATTGGCGGTCCTGAGCCTGACGTCCATCGGCATCCTGATGCCCGCGGGCTCGCTGGTCGTGCTCATGGTGGCGGCGCTGCGGCTGGCGACGGGGCTTCGTTGGCCATGGCGATACGCGCTGACGGTGGGTGCCGCGGGGCTCGCGGCGGTCCTGTGCCTGGCGTGGGCCGGAGCGTTCGTGGCCGCCAACACCGAAGGACTCGGTGCGTTGCAGCCCACGCTCACGCGCATGCTGCAGATCCTGCGCTTCACATGGCTCATCTCGGGCCTGAGCGTGCTCCTGATGAGCGCGTTGCTGGTTGGCGTGTCTCGTGCGCTTGCACGACGGCTACGCTAGGTCCATGCGGTTCACGATCGCGGCATCGACCCTTCTTCTCGTGCTGCAGGCAGCGGGCGCTCGCGGGCAGGATGCAGCGCCCACGGCAACCGCGACCGGACCCGCGCCTGCCCCATCCATCGAGCGCTCCTCGCAACCTTCGCCCGATGGCGCGGTGATCTGGTTCGACCAGCCAGCGCGCAGCTGGAACGAGGCGCTGCCGGTCGGCAATGGCCGGCTCGGCGCGATGGACTTCGGCGGTGTTCAGGAATCAAGACTTCAACTGAACGAAGACTCAGTCTGGCAGGGCCGCCGTGATGACCTGCAGCCGCGTGCACTGTCGATGGAGGTCGCCGACGTGCGCGATCTGCTGCTGGCGGGCAAGGTGCGCGAGGGGCAGGAGCTGGCCCAGCGCACGCTGATGGATCCGGAGACGGACCGATCGCACCAGACGCTCGGCGACCTCGTGCTGCGCATGCCCGGCATGGAGCGCGTGACTGGGTATCGGCGCGGCCTCGACCTGCTCACGGGGATCAGCGCCACCACGTGGACCAAGGACGGCGCCAACTACATGCGCACGGTCTTCGCCAGCAAGCCGCACGACGTGGTCGTGGTCGAGCTCGTGTGCGACAGGCCGCGGGGGATCGACCTCACCGTCGCGCTCGAGCGCCAGCCCAGCAGCGAGGGCTGTCCCCTCGTGATCGATGCCGGCACGACCAAGGGCTCGGG
>CAMDAQ010000104.1 GCA_945888705.1 Singulisphaera sp. GP187 | reverse complement strand
ACCTGGCCGGGCGCGAAGGGCTGGGGCAACCCGTCCACGAGCGGCGGGCGTGCACCGCAGCATTCGCGGCACTCCGGTGCGGTGAGGCCTGTGTCCTTCGGGCAGGGCTCTCCCGTGCAGGTGAAGGACACCTGGCCGGATCCGAGCGGTTCGTTCGTCCGGATCATGATGCGGATCATGTAGGTCCGGTCGCATGACATCTCGCAGCGGACCAGGGACTGCTTGCCGCAGCTGTCGTCGTTGCAGCAGCGGATGGCCAGCTGCGAATCAGGGCATGCGCAGGCGCTGGGCTGGTAGACGGCGATGATGGTGTTCAGCGTGGTGAGGCCGCAGGTGCTGATCTCGACGATCCCGTTGCATTCCGAGCGGTAGCAGACCCAGAGGTCGCGGACGGCGTCGACGGGCTGCGTCACGCACGGCGCGCCGAGCACGCCGCCAGTCACCTGCGATCCAGCGAAGTCGAAGTTCACGATCGCATCACCTGATGCCTGGAATGGCACTGAGCAATCGTCGGTGGCTTGAGGGGCGGCATGGACAGCGGCGGTGAGCAGGCTCAGCGCCGCGACGACGATTGCGCGGATCTTCATGGTGTCGGTCTCCGTGGCACGTTCAGGACAGGGGATCGCTGCGCCACACCACCCGACGACAGGTGCCTCACCTTGTCACACGTTTGCGTGGATGCTCTGGCGAGCGAGGCGATTGGTGCTGATTTTGCCGTATTTGAAGGATCGATGCCCGCCCGCCGAAGCGGGGCTTCAATCTAAGCCAAGTTCTGACAAGCAGATGAGGAGCGGGCCATCACACCCCGAAGGACGTCAGCAGCACGCCGAGGTCGGCGCCATCCACCGTGCCATCATCGTTGAGATCGGCGGCGCAACCGGAGCAGTCGCCCCAGGTCGCGAGCATGATGCCCAGGTCGGCGCCATCGACATCGCCGTCGCGATCGACGTCGCCGATCGGACCCTCGCACGCATCAGGAATGAGGTTGCCGTTGAGGTCGGTTGCACTTGGCGGAGCGATCACGATCGCGCTCGGGCGCGGTGCATCCGCGGGATAGATGCGATAGGTGCGCTCGGTGTAGCCATTCACGAGCGCGAAGCCGTTGACCGTCGAACTGCTGTTGGGAGCGGCCGCCAGGATTGCGCGGCCATCGCCGGCGGCGCAGAGGGCCACCACGCCGTCGAGCAGCAGCCCGTTGTCGACGTCCCACTCACCGAGGTCCGTGCCGTCGGCAGCAATCCTGATGATGCGATCGAGCGCCGTGGCAGCCACGAGGATCGACCCATCGGCCATCGCGAAGGCCCCGGCAAGGTCGGGCACCTGTGCCGAGAGGTCGGCGAGGACGCGGTCGATCCCCTGGGGCCATGCGAACGCCATGACGATCCCGTTGCTCCTGGTCGCGATGGCCTCATGGGTGCCATCGGCCAGGGCGCGGAAGACGAGATCGCGCGCATCCTGGTCGGCGAACGCCGAGAGCCAGCTGGCGGAGAGCGAGCCATCGGCGTCGTGGAGCGTGGTCCGGCCGTTGCGCTGCATCACGGCGATGCGTCCATCGGGCGCGACGGCGATCGAACGGAGCTGGTTCGCGAAGGCAGGCCCCCATCGCACGGGCCGGTGGTCGGGCGAGGAGCGGTCGAGCGCCCAAGCATTCAAGCCCTCGATCGCGAGCAGCCGCCCATCAGGTGCGATGACCAGATCCTCGATCGAGGCCGCTCCCAGCGCGACCGTCCGTCGCAGCACGCCCGAGCGCGGATCGAGTTCGCGCAGGAGGGCGTCGCTCCGGGAACCGACCCAGCGCGACATCGAGCCCTCGAGCTCGAGGAAGTCCGCTGCGCCGTCGCCGTCGCAGTCCTCGCAGGCATCGGGCACGCCGTCGCGGGAGCGGTCAAGCGTCATGTCCGCGAGCACGGCGTCGCTGTCGGCGATGCCATCGCCGTTGCAATCGGGCTCGCAGGACTGCAGCACGAAGTCGCCGTTGGAGTCCTTCGCAGGATCGAGCGCCGCGTCGATCGCATCCGCTACGCCGTTGCCGTCGCAGTCCGGCTCGCACGAGTCGGGGCGGCCGTTGGCGTTGGCATCCACGAGCGTGCCGGAAGCGATTTCCAGGGGATCCGGCGTCCCGTTGCCGTTGCAGTCCTGGCAGGCATCGAGCAGCCCGTCGCCGTTCGTGTCCAGGCCCGGATCGGCCGCGATCTCCCCCGCATCATCGAGACCATCGTCGTCGCAGTCCCGGGCCAGGCACGGCGCTGAAGAGACGAAGGCCTTGATCGGATCGACGGTGCCGGCGTGGAAGCGCAGGTCGATGTTCGAGCTCGCCCCGGAGACGACATGGCAGTAGCTCATGATGGTCCCGCGCTGCACGGTGCCGCCGGCGCACGCATCGATGGAGTAGTCGTGAGTGTGGAGCGTGCCGAGGTTGTGGCCGAGTTCATGCGCTGTCACGTTGATGTCCCAGTTGCCCGGGTTCGTCGCGAAGGGATCGGTGAAGCGGCCGTTGAGGTATCCGTTCACCGAGTAGCCGTAGTCGGTGCAGGCGGCATTCAGCCAGGCCACGCCGCCGTACGGCAAGTCGCGGCGACCGGTCAGGAGCGTGAACAGGTCACGGTCGACGTCGGAGCCGTTCTCGTTCCACCATGTTCGGAAGGGACCGAGTGGATCGGGCTGGTTGAAGAGGTCGTCGGCATCGGGCTGCAACCGCACGTAGGCGAGCGCGATCGTCGTGTCGCAGTCGCGGCGGTAGATCGCCGACACCGCACCAACGAGGGTGGCGATGTACTCGGTTGCAGCCGTGCCGTCGCCACTGAAGATGCGCAAGAACTCGAAGTCGCTGTCGACCGCGAGCTCGACCACCGGCCGTGCGCCAGGCACGATCACGCCCGTGCCAGCGAGGCTGCCGTCGTGGCCCGAGCACTCGGCGCCGCAGGTGGGGACCTCCGGCGCGCTCGTGCCCACGCTGCGCACGAACTCGACCGGTCCCGAGCACAGGCCCGGCGTATCGCTGCCCGCGCGTCGCAGGGTCCAGGTGCCTTGGCCGCCACCCAGATCGATCGTGGCGGCGATGCCCGTCGAGCCGATGCCGACATAGACGTTCGAGTGCGGATGGCCGACCACCGATCCCTGGAGATGGATGACGCCGTGCAACGTCGCCGTCAGCGCATCGTCGCGATGGCGCGTGGCGGAGCCGACGTGCACGACCGCATCGGTGGCGACCGCCGGCATCGGTCGCAGTTCGAGTGCGATCGTGCCCAGCGTGGCAACGGGGAGGTCGGCCAGGAGCACGGTCGTGGGGACCGGTTGCGGCTTGGCCGGATCGTGTCCTCGCAATGACTGCAGCAGCGCGTGATGCAGGCCCGGCGCCGGGGCAAGACGACCTCGATCGTCAGGGACGAGCCACTGGGTGGGCGCAGGGGGTTGTGCAGCGCTGCACATGGCCGCCGCAAGGGCAAGGCTGAGGATCGACATGCGACAACCCTACGCCGGATGTGGCGGCGGGCAACGCGCGACCCGACGGGAAGTTCGCCGCACCGAGGAAATCCCCGGAGGCGGGCCCCAGTGCGACAGGAGGATCGCCACGCATCCACCGCCGGTGGCCCTGACGGGCCGCTTCGCCGGTCAGACGTCGAGGTTCTTGACCTCGAGCGCGTGCTTCTCGATGTAGGCACGGCGCTGCTCGACATCCTCGCCCATGAGGACGTGGAAGAGGCGGTCGCACTCCGCAGCGGCTTCCATGCTCACGCGCAGGAGCGTGCGGCGCGCGGGGTCCATCGTGGTCTCCCAGAGTTGAACGGCTTCCATCTCGCCCAGCCCCTTGAAGCGCTGGACCTCGATGCCGCGGCGACCGACATCGTGCAGCGTGTGCAGGATGCCGGGAATGTTCGCGACCTCGACGAGCTCGTCCTTCGAGGGATCGGACTTGGTGTTTGCACGACCGCCACCGACGGCTTGCTTGGGCTCGCCATCGCCATCCTCGTCGGCGTCCGCGGCAGACACGGCATCGTCGGCCTTGGCCTTGGCGCCCTTCTCGGCGCGAAGCAGCCAGCCGTATCGCGTGGACAGCTTCTCGCCGGTCACGCTCTCTTCCTGCACCAGGCCGAAGTCGGCGATGTCGAGGCCCGACTGCGCGAGCTGTCCGAAGAGGCGCTCGAGTTCCGAGTTCTCGTGGAGCTCGCGCATGCTCTCGGCTGGAAGGCTGCGCTCCTGTGCCACGCGAGCGGCATCGGCCTCGGTCCAGCAGAGCGCATCGCCGCCACCCCAGCTGACGAGGTACCGCGGCAGGTGCCCCTGGCCGGTCGGGTCGTTCGCGCGCTCGGCGAGCAGCCGCGGGAAGACGATGCCGCGGCGCTTGCTCACCGTGACGAGCTCGTCGAGCCGGTGCAGTTGGCGCAGCACGCGCTGCAGCGCGTCGCCATCGATGGTGCGTTCGATCGAACCGTCGGCTGCTCGCACCACGAGCACGGCCCGCTTGAGCGCCAGGCCCGCGAGCGTGTCGCTCATCTGCTTGTCGTTGAGGACGTACTGCCCGGTCTTGCCGCGGCTGACGCGGTACAGCGGCGGCTGCGCGATGTAGATGCGGCCCTGGCGGACGAGTTCCTGCATCTGGCGGAAGAAGAACGTGAGCAGCAGCGTGCGGATGTGGCTGCCGTCGACGTCGGCGTCGGTCATGATGATGATGCGGCCGTAGCGGAGCTTGGCCGGGTCGAGTTCATCGGCGATGCCGCACTGGAGCGCCTGGATGAGGGTCTGGATCTCCTCGAAGGCGAGCACCTTGTCGAGTCGGCAGCGTTCGACGTTGAGCAACTTGCCGCGCAGCGGCAGGATGGCCTGGTGGACGTGGTCGCGGCCGCCCTTGGCGCTGCCGCCTGCGCTGTCGCCTTCGACGATGAAGATCTCGGTGCGCTCGACGTCGTTGCTTGAGCAGTCGGCAAGCTTCTGCGGCAGCGCGTTGTCGCCCAGGGCGCTCTTGCGGCGGATGAGGTCGCGCGCGCGGCGGGCGGCCTCGCGAGCCTCGGCAGCCAGCACGGCGCGCTGGCAGATCTTCTTGGCTTCGGCGGGATTGCGGTCGAGCCACGCGGCGAGTTCCTCGCCTACGGCCTGGCTGACGAAGCCCTCGATCTCCTCGTTCAGCAGCTTTTCCTTGGTCTGGTTGTTGAACTGCGGGTTCGGCAGCTTGACGCTGATCACTGCGGTCAGGCCCTCGCGCAGATCGTCGCCGGTGGGGACCAGGTCCTTGATCAGGCCCTTCTCGCGCGCGTAGCCGTTGATGACGCGGGTGAGGGCGGTCTTGAAGCCCACGACATGCGTGCCGCCGTCCGGGTTGCGGATGTTGTTGCCGAAGGCGAGCAGGTTCTCGTTGGTGCCGTCGGTGTACTGGAGCGCCAGGTCCGCACGCAGCCCGCGCGCATCATCGACGCGCGAGATGCCGATGCAGCTCGAGACCGTGGTGCGGCCGGAGTTGAGGAACTGCACGTACGCGCGGATCCCATCCTGGTCGTGGAAGACGACATCGCGCACGCGGCCGGAGGCATCGACGCGCTCGTCGACGAGCCGGATCTTCACGCCGGGGTTGAGGTACGCGAGCTCGCGCAGGCGGAACTCCAGCGTTTCGAAGCGGAAGTTCGTGTCGGGGAAGATCTGCGTGTCGGGCAGGAAGCGGATCGTGGTGCCGCGCTCGGCGGTGGGCAGGTCGGCGCGCACCTGGTGCAGGGGATGCGTGACCTTGCCGCGCTCGAAGCCGATGCTCCACTGCACGCCGGCCTTGCGGACGATGACCTCGGTCCACTCGCTGAGCGCGTTCACGCACTTGACGCCGACGCCGTGGAGGCCGCCGGAGACCTTGTAGGCGTTGTTGTCGAACTTGCCGCCGGCGTGCACTTCGGTCAGGATCACCTCGACCGCGGGGCGGCCGTTGATCTTGGGATTCTCGTGCTTCATCGGATCGACCGGCATGCCGCGGCCGTCGTCGGACACGGTGCAGCTGCCATCGACGCCGATGCGCACGTCGACGCTCGTCGCGAAGCCGGCCATGGCCTCGTCGATGGCGTTGTCGACGCACTCGTAGACGAGGTGGTGGAGGGCGTTCAGGCCGGTGCCGCCGACGTACATCCCGGGGCGCTTGCGGATCGCCTCGAGCCCCTCGAGGACCTGGATTTCCTCGCTGGTGTACTTCTCGGGTGCGGCCGTGGTGGGATCGGTTGGGGTGGTCTGCTCGGTCATGGACCCTGCGCCTTGGGGGCTGAATGGGGGGGTGGAATGCACCCCGCCGGGGAGCCAGAAAAGTGTACCGGGAAGGGGGGTGCGGGGCATCATCGCCGAGGTGGCTCCGAGCCCGGGAAATCCGGCGCAAAGTCGGTGCCCGGCCGCATGATTCCATGGGCTATTCTCTGCAGGCCTTCGCTCGTCATGGACGATGAGTCTGGGCTTGGACACGGAGGTCTGGCCATGGATCGAACGCAGCACTCGGGGATCGAAGAACGCAACCATGCAGGCGATGCCCATGGGGCGGGCGAACCGCTCGCGCTCGATGCATCGCTGCCTCGCTACGACTTGGTGGCCGATGGCGCCGCGTCGAGCGTGGCGCGCCGATCGATCCTCTTGATGGGAATGGGCCTCTTGGCTGCCTGCACCACCGCGCCCACGACCACGAGCACCTTCCTCGTGCCCGATCCCATCTGGCCTGATCCGGTTCGGCCGAAGGGGCCGGAGCCGCGCGTGGCGACGGAGTCCGCCGCGGCAGGATCGACCTCGACCAACGTCGCGCCCGACCCCAACGCCAAGGCCGTCGATGGTGTGATCCCGCGCACCCGCTGGGCCCGCGGCACGCCTGACGCCAAGGACCTGAACAAGATGATCGTGCCCATCAAGTGGATCACGATCCACCATGATGGCCTTGATGCGCCGATGACCGAGACGGGGATGGATGCCTCGGCCGCGCGCATCGAGTGGATCCGTTGCGGCCACCGCGGCCGCGGCTTCAGCGACATCGGCTACCACTACATCATCGACCGCTCCGGTCGCGTCTGGGAAGGCCGCAACATGCGCTGGCAGGGGGCGCACGTGTCCAAGCACAACGAGCAGAACATCGGCATCCTCGTGATGGGGAACTTCGACATCCAGAAGCCATCGCAGCAACAGCTCGATGGCACGCGCCTGCACGTGCGCAAGCTGCTCGCCCAGTACAAGCTGAGCCGCGGCCGCGTGCTGACCCACCGCGAGTGGGCCGGCGCCAAGACCGCATGTCCGGGCAAGAACCTGCAGGCGGCTGTGGATGATGCGCGCCGCAAGAACACCTGGTGGGGCTGATTCAGCCGTTCGGCCGTTCGCGCGTTGGATCCGCCGGTGGTTCGTCGGGTAGCCCGGCGGCGCGGCGCAGGCCGCGCTCGGCGCGGTCGTCATCCTTCTTGAGCAGCGATTCGAGCTGGTCGTCGCCGCGCTCTTGCCGCTGCACGAGCTTCCACGCGAGCCACGCCACGGCGAGCATGCTGAGCGACATCAGGAGCAGCGACCAGATCATCGGTTGACCTCGT
>CAMDAQ010000103.1 GCA_945888705.1 Singulisphaera sp. GP187 | reverse complement strand
GACCCAACGGTCGAGCATGCGCTCGATGTCGAGCTTCGTCTGCCCGTACGGATTGATCGCACTCAGGGGATGCGACTCATCGATCGGCAGGCGCTGCGGCGTTCCGTAGACGGTGCACGACGACGAGAACACCATGCGGCGCACGCCGACCTCGTCCATCGCGGCAAGCAGCACCTCGGTGCCCCGGACGTTGTTGTCGTGGTAGAGCGCGGGTCGCTCAACCGACTCCCCGACGGCCTTCAGGCCGGCCAGGTGAATGACGGCATGCACGGGACCGCTGCGGAATGCTTCGCGCATCGCGGGCGCATCCCGGATGTCGGCCTCGATGCAACGCACGGGGCTTCCAATCAGTTGGCCGAGCCGAGCCACAACGGATCGCTCGCTCGTGCAGAAGTTGTCCAGGAGCACCGGGGTCCACCCTGCTGCCGCCACCTCGACGGCGACGTGCGACCCGATGAAGCCGGCTCCGCCGGTGAGCAGGATGGTGCCGCGGGAAGCCATGGCCGCAAGCGTAGTCCGCCGCCCGTCCAGCATGCCATGGAATGCCTCGCCGTCCTCCGTAGGATCCTCCCCCATGAACCTGCCCTGTTGGATGATGATCCCCTCGATCGCCCTCCTGCTTGCGGTCACGCCACCGCTCCACGCGGAGGCACCGAAGCTCGACGCCAAGGCGCTCTGCGCTGCAGCGGCGAAGGCAACGACCGCCACGGAACTCAACGCGTTCAGGATGGAACTGGACGCGACGCTCCGCACCAAGCTCGAGGCCAAGGGCTCAAGTGCTGCAGCGCAGGCCGCGTGCACCGATGGACCATCGCGTGCGATCCGACAGCTCACGCTCCTCAATCGCTGCCAGCCGGTCGCCGATACGTGGGCCCCCACCCTCTCGTGGGTGCTCGCCACACCCGATGCCCTCGACGGGCTCGTGAGCGGCGGAGAGATCGCAGGCAGTTGGACCCGCACCATGGACGTGCTGCATGCCCTCGTGACCACCGTCGATGGCACGCGTGATGGACTCGGGCTTCGGGTTGCGCTGGCCACCGCGCTGACCTGGTCAGAGCCCGTCAATGCCATGGCCGACGACGCACCCATCGATCCCGTGGCTCGCTGCAGGAACTTCATCGCATGGGATCGCGAGGGCCAGCTCGATCCGAGCTTCCGGACGCTGTCGACGTGGGAACTCCGCTACGTGGTCGGATCGTGGGCGAGCGACGACGACCTTGTCTGGGCGCGGGCGAACATCAAGGCCGATTGCCGCGAGCGCGGGAAAGTCGGCGATGCAGTGCACGGGATGGTCAAGTACACGCTCGAGAACAAGGACGGCGTGAGCGTGCAGGAAGGGCGGAAGTTCTACGGCGGCCGCCCGATGACCTTGCCGATCATCGTGGAGGTTGGCGGCGTCTGCGGCGCGATCAGCCGCTTCGGCACCAGCATGTGCCAAGCCTTCGGCATTCCCGCCATGCCGGTGGGCCAGCCTGGGCACTGCGCGTTCATCTGGCAGAAGGAGCCCCACCAGTGGAGCCTCAACAACGACATCTCCGGCTGGGCAGAAAGCGGTCGCCACACGGGCATCCAGACGGCGTGGGGCGATCCGGCATGGCTCGTTCCGATGATGCAGGCAGCGCAGGCGAACGCGCGTGCCTATCTCGATGCGCAGACGCTACTCGACGCGACGACCATCGCATGGGGCAAGCCCGCCGATGATCTGGCGGTGCTCGCCGAAGCCACCGAACGCTGCCCGCTGCATCTGGCCGCGTGGCGCGCGCGCGCGGCGTTGATCGTGCAGTCGAAGCAGTCGACGTCGCTGGCGAAGAAAGCGCTGAAGGAAGCTGCCGTCGCGCTCGCCACGCAACCCATGGCCTACGCCGAGATCGCGCTGGCGCTGCACCCGCTCGCGGCTCCAGATGCTGCGTCGACCGCAGCACGAACCTGGTTCCTGTCTCGCATTGACGACATTGCGACCATGGCTGCAAGCGGCACCGACGCCACGCTCTGCTCGATGGCAACGACCAACCTGCTTGAGCGGGCCTGCACGGAGATGACGGCCAAGGGTGCCGCAGCGGCGCGGGCCATCGTTCGAGGCGATGCCGCGCCCGGGGGAACACCAACGATCACCGCCAGCGAGGTGAAGTCGATCGCCGAACTCTGCTCAGACGGCATCAACCGACTGGACGGTCCCGGCGGCAGCCGTCATGCCGCGTGGCGACAGGCCATGCAGCGCATGGTCTCAGGCCTCGTCGCGCAGCCCGTCGAGCGCGATGGGTCGCTGGGGCGCATCGAATCGCAGGTCACCGGCCTTGCCGCCTCGAATCGAGCCGACGACGCGCGCTGGCTGGCGGATCGGCTCGTGGAGGCGTGCAAGGCCACCAAGGACGCGGAGTTGGAAGCGAAGGCGGTTGCCCTGCGACGTTCGCTGGGTTGACGCCTGGAGCGACGACCAGGACCCGGCGCGCGCACTCCGCTGCACGTATTTCGCCCTGGCGGCTTCCTGTGGCATGATGATCGCATGATCCAGGGCACCGCAGGTCTCCTCGTCGCATCGTTCCTGTGCACGTCCACGGCGTGGGCGCAGCAGACGATTTCGTTCCGCCAGGGCGAGAACGGCTACTCGAGCACGCAGGACACGTGGGTGAATCAGGATTCGCCGAACTCCAGTTACGGCAACGGCGGCACCCGCTGGGTCGATGACGACGTGGCCAATTCGGCCTTCAGCGACTACCGCGGCCAGTCGCTGCTGCGCTTCGATGGCATTATCGCGGAGGCCGCGATCCCACCCGGCAGCACGATCGTCAGCGCCACGCTCGAGATCCACGTCGTCGAGGACATCGACACGCCCTTCTGGAACCCGTACATCGACGTGTACCCGGTGATCCGTGCGTGGGACGAGGCCAGCAGCTGGAACTCGCTTGACGGCGGGCTGAGCCAGCCCCAGGATCTGGCGCCACGCTGGGCGAGCTTCAACGGCGACAACGAACCCGAGGACAACTCCATCAAGCTGATCGGCGTGACCGGGCTCGTGCAGGCGTGGGCGGATGGACAGCCCAACTGGGGCGTGGCATTCCTGCCGGAGATCATCAGCGGCAACGACGACGGCATCGAGATCGCGACCAGCGAGTGGGGCACGCTCGGGCAGCGCCCGAAGCTCACGGTCACGTTCATTCCACCAGTCCCCCCACCGCCACCCGTCGAGGGGGACTTCAATGGGGACGGCGTGGTCGACGGCATCGACCTGGGCCTGATTCTGGGAGCCTGGGGCACCAACGTGCCCGAATATGACCTGAACAACGACGGCGTCGTGGGCGGCTATGAGCTCGCGTACGTGCTGGGGTTGTGGACCTGAAGATTCCTTGGTTCAAACGTGGCGGGTCGGGGATCTGTACCTTCCCCTCCCATGAACCAGACCGCTTCGGACCTCCTCAAGCGCATCGAATCCAAGACCGCCGTCGTCGGCATCGTCGGCCTCGGCTACGTGGGCCTGCCCCTGAGCAAGGCCCTGCTCGAGTCTGGATACGCCGTCGTCGGCTACGACATCGACCAGCGCAAGATCGATGCGATCCACGCAGGCACGTCGTACATCCACCACCTTGGGCAGGAGTTCTTCGATCGCCTGAAGACCGATCCGAAGTTCAAGGCCACGAGCGACCCGAAGGAACTGGCCAAGGCCGATGCGATCCTGCTCTGCGTGCCGACCCCGCTCGGCCATCACCGCGAACCCGACCTGACCTACGTGCTCGACAGCACACGCATGGTGGCGGGCATCCTGCGCAAGGGCCAGATCGTGGTCCTCGAGAGCACGACCTATCCTGGCACCACGCGCGATGAGATGGGGCCGATCCTCGATGCCACCGGGCTCAAGCGCAACGAGGACTTCTTCCTCGCCTACAGCCCCGAGCGCGAGGACCCGGGAAGCATCGGCCGCAGCGCAGCGGCGATCCCCAAGCTCGTCGGCGGCACCGACGCGGTCAGTGGCCAGATCGCGCACTCGCTCTATGCCCGCGTGGTCAAGGCTGCGCACCTCGTCTCGACCGCGGAAGTCGCCGAGACCGCCAAGGTCCTCGAGAACGTCTTCCGCTGCGTGAACATCGCGCTCGTCAACGAGATGAAGATCGTGCTCGACCGCATGGGCATCGACGTCTGGGAAGTCATCGACGCTGCAAGCACCAAGCCCTTCGGCTTCATGCCCTTCTATCCCGGACCGGGCCTTGGCGGCCACTGCATCCCCATCGACCCCTTCTACCTGACGTGGAAGGCCAAGGAAGTCGGCGTCAGCACGCGGTTCATCGAGCTGGCCGGCGAGGTCAACACCTCGATGCCGCACTTCGTGATCGACAAGGTGATGCATGCCCTGAACGACCACGGCAAGGCGCTCAAGGGATCCAAGGTGCTCGTGCTCGGTGTGGCGTACAAGAAGAACATCGACGACCCGCGCGAGACGCCGGCTGCCGAGATCATCGAGCTGCTGATGGATCGTGGCGCACAGGTCAGTTACCACGATCCCCACGTGCCGACCTTCCCGCGCATGCGCAAGCACACGATCCCGCTCTCGAGCGTGAAGCTCGACGCGGCGGCCCTGAAGTCAGCCGACTGCGTGCTGGTCGTGACCGATCACGACGCGGTCGACTACCAGGCTGTGGCGGCGAACGCTCCGCTCGTGGTCGACACGCGCAACGCCATGCGCAAGACCACCGGTGGCACGGTCGTGCAGGCCTGATCCGCAACGCTCCGCGGGGCCACGCTGCGACGCAGCTTGGCATCAGCCAGGCGAGGACGGCGTGGCGGACTTCGCAGCGGACTGCGCTTTCGCGCGTGCTGTCCGCTTCTCCTCGCCCCGGGAATGCAAGTAGAGCAGCCCAAGTCCGACCAGCAGGCTCACGTCGGCGACGTTGAAGACCCACGGGAAGATCTCGGTGGCGCCACCCGGCCACGACAGGCCGAAGGGCAGGTTCCAGCGCGGCAGCATGTGCAGGAAGTCCCGAACGGCACCAACGAAGAGGCGGTCGTAGAGATTGCCCAGGCCGCCGGCGAGGACGAGCGCAATGCCAACGTGCGCCAGCGTCATGCGCTCGCGCGTCCACCTGGCGAAGATCCACAGCCCGACCACCACGGCGAGCACCGAGAAGCAGACGAACAGCCAGCGCTGCTGCTGCCCGATGCCGAAGACCGCGCCGCGGTTGAGCACCAGATGGAAGTCGAGCAGGCTCCCCGGAAGCACGCGCATGCCTTCGTGGAAGGGCAGGCGGTACGAGGGATCGGCGACGACCTCGCGATCGGGCAGCACGATCGGATAGCCCGCGACATGCTCGAACGACCAAGACTTGCTCCAGAGATCGAGGGCGAGCGAGGCCACCAGCACACCAACGAGCACGCCCCACGCCCGCGGCGAGGTCCATGCTGCTTGTTGGGCCATGGGCTGCGTGCTCATGGTCGGTTCATGGTCAGTTCACGATCGGCTTACGCACCACGTCGACGCCGCATCATCAGGGACGTGGCCGGGACTTCTCGACCTGTCGTGCGGCTTCGACCGTGTACTTGGCCCACGGCATCGCGGCCAGGCGCCCCTTGGGGATCGGCTTGCCGGTCAGCATGCACATGCCGTAGGTGCGATTGGCGATGCGCTTGAGCGCTTCGTCAATCTCCTGCACGATGCCGCGCTCGGTCTGTGCCATGCCGATGTTGAAGTCCTGATCGAAGGTGTCGGTGCCGACATCGGCCATGTGCAGCGGCATGTTGCTGAGGTTGCCGCCGCTGCTCTTGAGGGCTTCTTCCTCGAGGTCATGCACGCGGCCGGCAAGTTCACGACGCATGCGGTTGAGGATGTCGCGAAAGCCCTCGAGCTCCTTGGGCGTGAGCTTGGTCTTGGCCAGCACAAGCGGCGCGGTCTCGACCGGCTTGGCAGCAGCGGCCTTCGCTGCCTTGGGCGTGCGCGCGATCTTGATCCCCTTCAGGCTCAGCGTTCGGACGCGGCGCCCACTGATCATGACCAAGCCGGGTTGAAGCGACGCCTTCTTGGAGGGTTGTGCGGGTGCCGCAGCGGCCTGCACGGCGGCGGCGGCCACCGACACGGCATTGGCGTAGTCGATCTTCTTCTTCGGCGTCTTGTCGGCGTTCTCTGCGCCCGGCTTCTTCTTGGGCTTGGGCTTGGCGATGACCGGTGGCGGCGCGCCCTTGCTGCGCTTGGGCGGTGTGGGTGGCGGCCCGAAGAGTGGCGGCAGGATGCCACGACGCTTGGGCGGCGGAGGCGGCGGCGCTTCGGTGATCTTGCCGATGTGCGTGGGCCTGACCCCGGCGGTGCCCGCAGGAGCGGGAGCCTTCGCTGGAGCGGGCTTGGACTTGGCCGCATCAACCGCAGGCTTCACGGCAGGCTTGGCGACGGGCTTCACTGGTGCCTTGGCTGGTGCCTTGGCTGGTGCCTTGGCTGGTGCCTTGGCGGTTGCCTTGGTCGTTGACTTCGTGGCAGGCTTCGAGCCAGCCTTGGTGGCGGGCTTGGGCGGGACCTTGGGGCCGGCGCTCGCAGCGGATTTGCCCGCGCCCGCTGGCTTCTTCGCTGGTCCACTCTTGGATGCCCCGTTCTTCTTGGCCACGTGGAGTGCTCCTAGGACGACTGTCTATGGCCAATAATCAGGCCGTTCCACAGCGGAAAGGACCAATTTCGACCGAGAACACCTCGATTTCGACGAAACTGTAGCGCATTTTACCACCATCTTCGCCTGATGGCAACCCGAGCAGGTGGACGCCCGGGATCGGGCCGGTTCATCACGCGCCCGCGTGTGGACACCGCGAGCGAGAACGCCAACCGCTCAACTCGATCGCACGCTGCCCATGCGACGGAACTTCTCGAAGCGCATGTTGACCAGGGTGTCAGGATCGACGCGCGACAGGTCACGCAACTGATCGATGATCCAACCCTGAAGCGCCTCGCTCGCTGCGCGGGGATCGCGGTGCGCGCCACCGGCAGGCTCAGGCACGATGGCATCGATGATGCCATTGGACAGGTTCTGACGCGCTGTCAGCGAGAGTGCCTGGGCGGCGAGCGTGTTGGTCTTCTCGTTGGCTTCCTTCCAGAGGATGGCCGCGCAGCCTTCGGGGCTGATCACCGAGTACCACGCATGCTCCATCATCGCGATGCGATCGGCGACGGCAATGCCGAGCGCGCCCCCCGATCCACCTTCGCCGATCACCACGCTCACGATCGGCGTCCGCAACCGGCTCATCTCGCGGAGGTTGACGGCAATCGCCTCGGCCTGGCCGCGCTGCTCGCTCTCGATGCCCGGGTACGCGCCCGGCGTGTCGACGAGCGTGACGATCGGCAGCTTGAACTTCTCGGCGAACTGCATCTTCAGCAGCGCCTTGCGATACCCGTCGGGATTGGCGCAGCCGAACCGGCAACGGATCCGCTCCGCGGTGGAGCGCCCCTTCTGGTGACCGATCACCATGACCTTGAATGGCCCGATGCGGGCGAGCCCCGTCACGATGGCTGGATCGTCGGCGCACTGCCGATCGCCGTGCAACTGCACGAAGTCGCGGCACATCGCATCCACGTGATCAAGGGTCTGCGGACGCGCGGGGTGCCGCGCCACCCGGACCGTCTGCCAGGCGGTGAGGCCGCCGTACGTCTTGGTCAGGAGCGTGTCGCGCGTTGAGCGCAGCGTGGCGAGTTC
>CAMDAQ010000102.1 GCA_945888705.1 Singulisphaera sp. GP187 | reverse complement strand
TGCGTCGGCAGGTTGTGCGCGGGCGCGGTGTTCAGCTGCACCAGCTGCTGGCCCTGCACGCGCTGCGCCGTCTCGGGATCGACGTAGTCGCTGTGGCAGCTGGCCTTGCCGGCCTCGGCGCCCACGGCCTTCTTCGTCTTGTTCGCGAGACGGTGGATCTCGTCGGGGCTCAGCACGCCGCGCTTGGACAGGATCTCCTGCTGCTCGGCTGTGAGTGCCGCGCTGCGCACGGGCTTGCCGCGCTGGTACTCCTCGTCCTTGCCGCTGGCGAACTCCTGGATCTCCTTCGAGATGCGCACGCTGCACCAATCGTGGCCGCACATCGCGCAGAAGTCGGTGTCCACGTCCAGGTCCTCGTCGTGGTACGCGCGCGCCGTGTCAGGGTCGAAGCTCAGCTCGAAGTGCTTCTCCCAGTTCAGCGCCGCACGCGCCTTCGTGAGCTCATCGTCGCGGTCGCGCGTGCCGGGAATGCCCAGCGCAACGTCGGCCGCATGCGCGGCGATCTTGTAGGCGATGCACCCCTGCTTGACATCGTCCTTCTTCGGCAGTCCCAGGTGCTCCTTGGGAGTCACGTAGCAGAGCATGCTCGCGCCGTGGTAGGCAGCCGCGGTCGCACCGATGCAGCTGGTGATGTGGTCGTAGCCGGGGAAGATGTCGGTCACGAGCGGCCCAAGCACATAGAACGGCGCGCCGTGGCAGAGCGTGCGTTGGAGCTTCATGTTGAACTCGATCTGGTCGAAGGGCACGTGGCCCGGGCCCTCGATCATGACCTGCACTCCCTTGCGCCAAGCGCGCTCGGTGAGTTCGCCCAGCGTCTCGAGTTCAGCGAGCTGCGCGCGGTCACTCGCATCGGCCAGGCCGCCCGGGCGCAGGCCGTCGCCGATCGAGAAGGTCACGTCGTACTCGCGCATCACGTCGCAGATGCGCTCCCACTCGGTGTACATGAGGTTCTGCCGGTTGTGCACCAGCATCCACTTGGCCAGGAGCGAGCCGCCGCGGCTCACGATCCCGATCAGGCGCTTCTTGATGAAGGGCAGGTGCTCGCGCAGCACGCCGGCGTGGATCGTGAAGTAGTCCACGCCCTGACGGGCTTGGTGCCGCAGCGTGTCGAGCACGATCGCGTCGTCCAGATCCTCGATCTTCCGGCCGATGATCATGCTGTAGATCGGCACGGTCCCGATCGGCACCGTCGCGTTGCGGCAGATCGCATCGCGGCATTCGTCGAGGTTGCCGCCCGTCGACAGGTCCATGACGGTGTCCGCGCCCCAGCGCTCGGCCCACTGCAGCTTCTCGACCTCTTCATGCGTGCCGCTCGACACCGGGCTCGCGCCCATGTTGGCGTTGATCTTGGTCTTGCTCGCGCGGCCGATCGCCATGGGATCGAGCTTGTGCGCCAGGTGCACCGTGTTCGCGGGGATCACCATGCGGCCTGCGGCGATCTCATCGCGCACCTCGGTCGCGGTCAGGTGCCCTTCGCGCTCGGCCACGCGCGCCATCTGCGGGGTCATGATCCCCAGGCGGGCCGACTCGAGCTGCGTGATCGGCACGAAGCCCTTCGGGTGGATCACGCGCAGCCACTGGCCACGCGCGGTCTGGAACTCGACGACCGAATGGCCATCGCCGCAGCAGTTCACGCAGGCCGGCCCGGCAGGAGCCTGCGCCAGCGTGACGACCGACCATCCATCGGGGAGGAAGTCCCACGCCGTCTTGTCGCTTGGGCCCGGCATGCCGGGCGTGTCGGGGCTGCTGAAGGACAGCGGCCCGCCAATGTCCGGGGCGTTGGCGAAGCAACCGGGATTCGTCCCTTGGGCCTGCGACGACGGATTGCGGGCGCCGCTCAAAGGCAGTTCAGGACGGGTCAGATTGGCGTTGGCAGCAGTGATCATGGGCGGAACCTCGGTCGACGGGGCCCCGCTGAAGGCGCTCAAGCGCCCTGTCGCATTCCTACGCCGGCATGATCCGGATCAGGTTCAGCGGGTGCTTCTCAGTCCCGAAGGACGCCCCGAGCGACCAACAGAGCATAGGCGAGACCGCTAGCATCGCCCAGACGGTCTTCTCAAAGGAGCATACATGGGCATCGAACGAACGATGTCCGGGGGTCTCCGGGGGCAATCCGGTTCGTGCAAGGCAGCCTCATGCTGACCCGCACGATCTTCAACGAAGGCGGCCTGCCCGATCTGGAGCCGGCCGACCGCGCACTGGTCGATCGCCTCGTGGCTGAACCCCGTGCGTCGGGCCGCGATCTCGCCAAGGCACTCGACTGCTCCGAAGCGAACATCAGCCGCCGCCTGAATCGGCTCGTCGCTGAACACGCGGTTCGCATCCGCGCGTTCATGTCGCTCGACCGCGCCGGGCTTTCGGCCAGCGCGATCATGATCGTGCAGAGCCCCGATCCCGTGGCGCTCGGCCAACGCCTTGCCGCGCACGAATGGATTCACTTCATCGCCACGACGGGACCGCTCGATGGACCCGCCGATGCGCTGGTGCTGCACGGCTCGGCCAGCAACGGCACGGCCTTCCGCGCGCTGCTCGACCGCGACCTGTGCACCGATCCTGGCGTCACCGTGGTGGATTCGCGGATGGTCCTTGACAGCTTCGGCACGCAGGAGACGACGGATGCCCACCGCCACCACTGGCGCGGCGGCCGCCCGCTTGATCGCGTGAACCGCGCCATGATCCGTGAACTGCAGCGAGACGGCCGGGCCACGTTCGCCACGCTCGGTGAAGTCGCGGGCATCTCCTCCACGGCGGCGGCCGAGCGTTTTCGTCACCTCATCGATGATCAATTGATCAGGATGATGGCGTTCCCCGAGCCATCGCGCGTCGGATTGCGTGCCACGGGCCTGATGCTGGTGCGTCCGCGCATCGCCACCGGCCAAGCGCTTGAAGCCGCCAAGGCCGTGGCCAACCCCAGCTACATCGCGATGGTGTCGGGCCCAAGCCCGCTCGCCATGGAGTGCAGCGCGCCCCATGGCCAGGCGCTGCAGGCGCTTGCTGATCGCGTGACCGCCCTGCCGGGCATCGCTGCAGTCGAGCTCTGCCCGTACCACGCGATCCTCAAGGAATCGTTCGTCTGGTGCGGCGCCGACGAGGAGTGATGGCACGCGGCTAGCCTGCGCGGCATGCATGCTGCCAGCCTGAGCGACATCCAAGGCGCCTTGGAACGCATCGCACCGTTCGTGCACCGCACGCCGGTCATGACGTGCCGCACGATGGATGCCCTCTCTGGCCGCCCCCTGCACTTCAAGTGCGAGTCGATGCAGCGCACTGGTTCGTTCAAGCTGCGGGGCGCGACGAACGCCGTGCTCCGCCTGCCTGATGACCACGCTGCACGTGGCGTGGTGACCCACTCCAGCGGCAACCATGGCCAGGCGCTGGCGCTCGCGGCACGGCTGCGCGGGATCCCTTGCACCGTGGTCATGCCGCATGATTCGGCGCGCGTGAAGAAGGACGCCGTCCGGTCGCACGGGGCCACGATCGTCGAGTGCGAGCCCAACGCCGCTGCTCGCGCCGCAGCAGCCGATCGCGTGGTCCAGGACAAAGGCGCCACGCTGATTCCGCCCTTCGATCATCCTCACATCATCGCAGGCCAAGGCACGGTGGCTCTGGAGTTCCTCGAGCAGTGCCCGGACCTCGGCGCGGTCATCGTGCCGATCGGCGGCGGAGGCCTGATCAGCGGGATCGCCATCGCCATGAAGGCGCTGCGCCCCGACCTGCGCGTCATCGCCGCCGAACCGCTCAACGCCGGCGATGCAGCCATCGCCAAGCGAACGGGCCGCATCGAGCCCGTGCCGCCCACGCGCACGATCGCCGACGGGCTGCGGACGCCGCTCGGAGAGCTCACGCTGCCGGTCGTGCGCGACCTGGTCGACGAGGTCATCACCGTGACCGAGGACGAGATCATTGCCGCCATGCGCCTGGTCTGGGAACGCATGAAGATCGTGATCGAGCCGAGCAGCGCCGTGGGCGTGGCGGTTGCGGTGCAGGAGTCGTTCCGCGCGCGAGAGCCCGTTCCCACGGGCGTGGTGCTCTGTGGAGGCAACGTCGATCTTGACGCGCTCCCCTGGATGCGCGGCGGCTGAACCTGCCGATGCGGCACGCGGAGCCGCTCGTGAGCACACGGCACTCGTGCGGATCGCCGGCTTCTCAGCGGGCGTTCGCGATCAGTTCGTCCAGTCGAGCCAGCCGGCGGCGATGCTGCTCGCGAGCTGGTTCGAGGATCCCCAGCGCCACCACATGCACCCGCGCCGCAGCAAGATTGCCGGCCTCGAGCTGCGTGGCCGCGGCGAGTTCCCGCAGCGATGGATCAAAGGGATTGATGCGCACGGCGCGCTCGATGTGGACGCCGGCGCGAGCACCGTCACCGGCGGCACGGGCGATGCGTGCGAGCTCGACTGCATAGGAGTTCTCGCGGTCGGTGACCGCATCGAGCCGCTCCAGGTGCGACGAGGCATCGGCATCGCGGCCTGCAATGAGCGCCACTTCGGCCAGCTTGCGATGCGGGAAGGGATCGACCGGGCGCGCGCGGCAGTAGCGCTCGAGCAGCGCGATCACCTCTGGCGCATCGCCCTCACCACGCTCGGTGCGCCGGCGCACGGCCAGCTCGAGCAGGTCGGGGTGATCAGGATGCGTGCGCAGCAAGAGCTCGAGTTCCTTGTCGCTCACGGGCTCGACCCGGTCCTTGCCCATGAGCGCATCCGCCGGCGGCTCAGGCGCAAGCCCCCACGCCTTGACCTGCGCACGTGCCCACGGCGTGAAGCGCTGGAGGAACTCCTCCTTCGACACCTCGAGCACCTGCGCGAGCGCCTGCGATTCGGTGGCACCCTCGGCATAGCGCGCCAGCATGCGGCGAAGGGCCTCGTCGCCCCACGTCTCGCGGATGAACTCGACCCACCAGTGGCCCTGCGCGTAGGCCTGCGCGCGATCGGTCGGCTTCGCGGGCCGCACGAACGCGAGCAGGATCGAGTCGAAATCGAAGAGCGTGCCGCCCTCGACCGCAGCGGCCAGCATCTGGCAATCCTTGTAGTCGCGGCGCTTGTGCTGCAGGTCGACGGCGATCGCCTCGGTCATCCAGTGCGGGATGCGGTTGCGGGTCTGCGAGAGCGTGACCGTGTGCACATACTCGTGGCGCACCACGTCGAGCCAGTCGAAGAGGCCCAAGTGCTTCTTGCGGCTCCCTTCGCGCGGGACTTCCATCGCGATCACCGGCCCCGTGCACGCCGCGATCGTGTGGATCGCGGGCAGGCCGGTGAGCCGCACCCCGAACCACTCGTGGTCGGGCATGAGTTCGATGCGCGTGCGCCGCGACGGTGCGTGGCCGAGCCGCGCGCAGACCTCCTCGTGCATCGCATCGAGTTGCGCAAGCATGCCATCGGCCATCGCATCATCGATGCCTGGCTGCGAACGAAGCGTGAAGTGACGGCCCTCGCGCACGGGCCATGGCGCCATGTCCTCGAGCAAGCGAAGGCTCAGCGTGGCCCCGACGTTGAATGGATCGCGCTCGACGGCCGCTCGCAGCGCCTCGAGCGCGCGTGCATCCTCGCCCGACTGCATGTCCATCAGGCCGAGCTCCATTGGGGGCTCGCTCCACTCGGGCGCGCGGTCCCACGCCCGGCGCAGCAGCACCGCAGCGTCCTCGTACTGGCGGCGCCGCGACAGCATGCGGCCCACCTCAAGCGCTGCGTGCGGGCTGCCGGGCGCGACGCGATCGGCATCGGCAAGGGCTTGCTCCATCGCCTCGGGCCGGAAGCGCACCGCGTGCATGGCAGCTAGGTACGCCAAGGCATCCGGCTGCGTGGGCGCGGTAGCGAGCACCTGGCGCAGCATCGGTTCGGCGCCGTCGGCATCGTCCTGCATCAGCGCCGTGCGCGCGCGCAGGAGCGCAGCCGCCGCACACGCCGGCGAGAAGGCATCGATGCCATCGGCGATGGCCAACGCATCGGCGCGTTCGAGCGCACCCGCGCTGAGCTCGCCGCGCATGCGCCAGGCCTCGGCCATGCGCGGGTGCTGCGCGAGCGCATCGGCGAGCGCATTCCACGCATCGGCTCGGTTGTGGCGCGCCGCGAGGATGCGCGCTTCGAGCAGCATCGCTTCCCAGTCGGTCCGGTCGAGCGCCCGTGCGGCACCGAGCGCCTCGATCACGGCTTCGTACAGCTGCGGCGCCACGCGCCCGGTCATCGACCAGGCCTCGAGCGCCTCGGCCTTGGCGAGCACCAGCTCGCGCTGCCCCTGCGTGCGCACGACCGCGGGCATCGGCTCGGCCATGAGCGGCTCGAGCGCAGCGCGTGACTCGGCCAGCTTGCCCGCACCCGCGAGCGCGAGCCCCTTGAGTGCCGTCGCGCGCGGCGATGCATCGTCGACGAGCGCAGCGATCGCACGGTCCCACGCGCCTTGCTGCACGAGCGCGCGAGCGCGAAGGACCGCCGGAACCGATGGATCGGCGAGCGCGGGCTCATCCCAGCGCCACGCCCACACGGCCGCCTCGGCCGCACGCAATGGCGTGTCGAGATCACCCTGCTCCCACGCGCCGTAGCGCACCCGCAGGTCCTTGAGCGCATCGGGTGTGGCGGCCTTGGCATCCAGCGCGGCACGGCTCGCGGCCGAGCGCGGGATCATGGTCGGATCCTGCCGGCGCGGCGGTGCCGCACCATCCTGGGCATTCGCCACGGCCGTCACGATGAGCGCGGCCACCAGCATCGCGGCGACGATCACGACGAACGAGCGAATCACGACACGGTCTCGCGTCATGGCTTGAGCGGACGGCGATCGACCGTCCATCCCTTTGCCGCCTCGGGCAGATCCACGAGCGCCCGGTCAGCATCATTGAGCGGCCCGACCTCGACCGAACGCAGCCGCGCGATGGTGCGATCGCCCTCGGTGGAGTCGCGCACCACGGCAATCGGCAGCGATGTCGCGCGGTCCCACGCCACGATGAGCTGCTTCGCATCGCGCGCGGCGGGCGTCGAAGGACGCGGCACCAGGCAGAGCACGTCGTTCGGCGGCAGGTCCTTCCACAGCGGACTCTCGGGAAGCGTGGTCGCCGTCACGATGTAGTTCGCGAGCACCTCGCTGCGACGAGCCCCCACTGGAAGCGCAAGCGGGCCCTCGCCCGGCTGCAGCGGATCCATGCTGGTGCCCTCGGCCACGAGCTGGCGCTCGATCTGCTGCTTGCGCGCATCATCGCGCTCGATCAGCCAGCCATCGCGGTAGAGGAACAGCCGGCGGTCCTCGCTCGCACGGCCGGTGCCATCGATGAACTGGTCGATGCGCAGCGCGATCCGCCGTGATGGACCGGCCGATCCCTGAAGGACGAGTCGGCCCCGACGACGCTCGACATCATCGGTGAGCGCGTCGCGCTTCTCGATGATGACGGTGCATGCCATCGCGTCCAGTCGCGCGCCCGCCTCTTCGGCTGCATCGAGGATGCGCTCGATGCTCTCGCTTGCCGTGGCCGTGGGCGCAGGCTCCGCGAGCGAGCCGCCGGCAGCAGGCGGCACCGGTGCAGCCTGTTGCTCCGCGCCTTTCGAGCCCGTCGGCGGTGCCTGCGGCACATCCTGCCGCGCCGAGCACGCCACGGCCAGCGCCAGCACCGCAAGCGCGTGCATCGTCACTTGGACTCCTCGAGCATGTCCATCATCGGATCGCTGCCCGCTGCGCCATCACCAGTATCTTCGGCGGCGTTGCCGCGCCCCACGGCGTTGATGATCGTGGCCAGGACGACGACCAGGCACAGTCCCGCGCGCCACGCCACGCCCACGATGGGCTTAGCACCGCGCAGGCATGGCTTGCAGACCAGCAACGCAAAGAACGGCGAAAGGAGGATCGCGGCCCAATGCAGCGGGCG
>CAMDAQ010000101.1 GCA_945888705.1 Singulisphaera sp. GP187 | reverse complement strand
CTCACTTGGCTTCGAGCATGGCCGCGATGGCCTTGCCATTGTCGTCCGAGCGGGCCTTGGCGATCTCAAGCGCGTTCTTGCCAAGCGGACCCTTCGCTGCGCGGTCGGCCTTGGCGTCGAGCAGCATGCGGACCTTCTCGGGGGTGCCGCTCTGTGCAGCCACGAGCAGCGGCGTGAGACCCTGCTTGTTGACCACGTTCACGTCGGCGCCGGCGCCGATGAGCATCTTGAGGCTGTCGGGCTTGCCGCTGCGCGCAGCACGCATGAGCGGGGTGTCGCCGGTGATGTTGTCCGCCACGGCGATGTTCGCCTTGCGTTCGAGCAGGAACTTGACCGTCTCGGGGCTGCCGATGCCAGCTGCCCACAGGAGCGGGCTCAGGCCGTTGGCATCGACGATGTTGATGTCGGCCCCGGCATCGACGAGCGCCGTCACGGTTTCCACCGAGCCCATGCCCGAGGCCCACGTCAGCGGCGTCCCGCCGATCTGGTCGCGCGCAGCGACGTCGGCACCGCTGGCGATCAGGAGCTTGGTGGCATCGAGCGACTTGCTCTCGGCGGCGATGGTCAGTGCCGTCTTGCCGGTGCGGTCCTTGGCGTTGACGTTGGACTTGCCCTCGATCAGCGCCTTGACGGCGTCGACCTTGTTGCCCTTGGCGGCCCACATCAGCGCGGTACGGCCGCTGCCGGTGTCGAGCTCGTCGACGAGCGCGCCCCCCTTGGCGAGCTCTTCCTTGATCTTGGCAGCGTCACCGTCGCGCGCAGCCATGATGAGCGAGCTCATGGGCTTGGCGACCGGCGGCGCCTTGGCGTTGGCGGCATCGGCGGCGTTGAAGGGCCGCTTCACCATCACGCTCATGGTCTGCGCCTTGGGGTGATCGGTCGTGAACGTGATCTTGATCGTGCGGCCCATTTCCTGCCACTTCGACCAGTCGACCTTGAGCAGCGCTTCGGTGCCCGCGGCTTCGGGGACGTTCTTGATGATCGGCGGGTTGACCGAGGTGATTTTGAACGCGGTGCCATCGGCCGAAGCCAGGCGGATCTGCGTGTCGGTCGTCATCAGCGCCTCGTCCTTGGGGGCGTCGATGATGTCGGGCGAGATCGTCACATAGGCAGCGACGTCGCCTTCGACAGTGAGGATCACGGGCGCATGGCCCTCGATCTGGAAGGTGACCTTCTTGCTGAGCTTGATGCCCTGCTTGGCGGCGGGCTTCAGCGTGATGTCCATCTCGGCGAACTTGCCCGGCTCGATCGGATCGGTCGGTGCCTGCGCCGTGGTGCAGCCGCAACCAGGAATCGCGCGGGTGATCTTCACAGGCTTGTCGGTGATGTTCCAGATCTTGATCTTGCCGGTCTTGGGCACTTCGGCCTGCATCTCGCCAAGGTTCATCACTTCAGGCTCGAAGCGGATCGGCGGCGGACCGGTCAGCGCGCCCTCGGTCGGCTTGATCGGCGTGCCCTGCACCTTGCGGGTGGTGCTCAGCAGATCAGCCGGCGCGGTCTCGGCGCCGGTGGCCTCTGCAGGAGCATCTGCAGGCGGGGCCTGCGGAACGGGCTTAGTCGTCGCGGGCGCCTGGGCCAGCGCGACGGCCGTCAGCGCTGCGGCGAGGAAGGATGGAAGGACGATCTGCATGAATGGTCTCCTGATCGGTCGTGGGAATCGCCAACTGTACCCGTGCGGGGAGCAGGTGGTGACGATTGACTATCGGCATGGAACGAACCGAGTTCAAGAGAATTGCACGAGAGCGCAGTATGCTCCACGCCCCATGAGCGCCCCCGCCACCCCGGACCACCTCCAACGTCCGCATATCCGCCCCTTCCAGCCCCTCGCCGGCAACCAGCAAGGGCAGCAGGTCGTGGCGCTGCGCAACCCGGTCCCCATGACCGAGCAAATGCTGGTCATCCCGGCGCAGGTGTTCCCGCTTCTGGGCCTCTTCCAGGGGGAACGCACGCTCGAGGAGATTTCTGAACAGACCAAAGCTCCGGTCGACTTCCTTCAGCAGCTCGTGCAGCGGCTGGATGAGTCCGGCCTCCTGTGGGGGCCGACCTCCGAGCGGTTCGAGCAGCAGGTGCTCGAGCGCGTGGCGGCCGCCGGGCACTTCCCCATCGGCGCGTCGGCCATGGCGGGCAAGGATGCGGCTGAAGCCAAGACCAACCTCGAGCGCGCGCTTGGCGAGGCCGAGGATCCCGAACTTGAATCCCCGGTCACCGGCCTCGTGGTGCCCAGCATGGCCTACGGCCAGGCAGCGGGTAGTTACGCGATGGCGTGGAAGTCGGTTGCCAGCGGTCCCAAGCCAGCACGCGTGGTCATCATCGGCAGCAATCTGTCGGGCCTCGGTGATGGCGTCGTCATGAGCCGTCATGGTTTCGAAACGCCGCTGGGCGTGGTGCGCCCGGATGCCGCCGCGATCGACAGCCTGGTCGCCAGGCTTGGCGATCGGCTGCTGAAGGACGAACTCGACTTCTTCACCGACGCCACGGTGCAGGCCCAGTTGCCGTGGATGCAGTCGGTGCTGGGTGATGTGCCGGTCGTGGCCGCACTGCTGCCCAACCCGCTGAATCCCCTGCTGTCCGACGACGGCGCGCGCGTGTCGCACGCCGAGTTCTGCTCCGCGCTCACGGATCTCGTCGGCGAATGGAGCGGGCGCACGCTCATCGTGTGCAGCGGCGACCTGAGCCACGTGGGTGCGCAGTTCGGCGACCCGGCGCCGATCGATGAGCAGCACCAGGATGCGATCGAGAAGCGCGACCGCGAGTTGCTGGCACTCTTCATCCGCGGCGACCGCGGCGGCAAGGAACTGATCGAAGCCCTGCGGCAGGACAACGCGCAGCGCTGGATGATCGTCGGCGCGCTTACGGCCATGCGTGCAGCATGCGAAGGCGGCCTCGAGCTGCTCGACTATCGCCAGGTCACCGATGACAAGCGCCAGATGCTCGTGAGCCACGCGGTGCTTGCCTGCTGCGAGTAAGCAGCGGCAAAAAGGAAAAGAGCCTATCGAGCGCGAAGCATCGACAGGCTCCTCGTGGGGGGCTTGAGTGGCGTCAAGCCATGGGTCGTGAGCTTGAGGAACACGACCCGTACTAACTGGTTCTCCCGACGCGGCGGTCCTCCCTCAAGGACTGGTGCCGCTCCCTTTTCCATCCCTCCACGTGTCTTTCCGCAGCGGCCGGCCGAACGGTTCCACACTGGCATGAAAATTCGGTCACAACCCGTTCAGCCGCAAAGCATTGGATTGGCGTTCTGGGACCTTTGAGTCTGCGCGGGCCTTAGGCGCCCATTCGTGCCATGACCGCCTGGAGGTCGGCCCAGACCTCGCCGCGCGTCTGCGCGGTGTAATTCCGCAGCAGGTAGGCCGGGTGGTAGGTCGGCATGACCGGCACCGACAGGTCGAGGCCGGTCCACGCCGGAGCCTTCCACGTGCCCCAGGTGCCCCGCAACCGGGTGATGCCCACATCGGTGGCCAACAAGAGCTTGGCCGCAGGCCCGCCGAGCGTGACGATCACGCGTGGCCGCAGGATGCACAGCTGCTCAATGAGGAACGGGCCGCAGCCATCGACCTCGGTCTGCAGCGGCGTACGGTTGTTGGGCGGACGGCTCTTGAGCACGTTGGCGATGTAGACCTGCTCCCGAAGGAGCTTCATCGCCGCGATCATCTCATCGAGCTTCTGGCCCGCCTTGCCAACGAAGGGACGGCCGGTCTGGTCCTCGGTCTCGCCCGGGGCCTCGCCCACGAAGACGAGTTCGGCGCTTGCGGATCCCTCGCCGAAGACGAGGTTGGTGTGCCCGGTCGCGCAAGTGCAGTGCGGGCACTGGGCGGCATGCCGCTCGCGCAGGGCTTCGAGCAGCGCAAGGCGCTCGCCCTGAAGTTCGAGGCGGCGACCAGTTCCACCGATGCCAATGGCCTCGCTTGATCCCCCCGCTGACGAGCGCGTGGCGGGCGAGGCAGCGGCAGACCCGCCTGAGGACGCGGTTGATGAACCAGGAGCTGCACCCAGCGTTGCCCCCAGCGGAGCAAGCGGCCGAGGCTTGGGAGCAGGGCTTGCAGGTGCCGCGCCACCGAGCGCGGACACCGGACGCGGTGCTAGCGGCCGCGGTGCCGCAGGCGAAGCCGACGTGCCAGCGGTGACACCGCTCGACGTCGGGCGTTCACCAATGCCGGGAGCAGACCCTCCACGAACAGAACGCGCGTGATCCAGCAGATCGACGCCGAACGCCCGGTCCATGGCGCGCTGCTGCGCCGCCAGCCGGGATCCGTGCATCAGCCGAGCTTCTTGCCGTTGAGCGCGACTTGGAACATGGACTGCGTGCGCAGCACCATGGAGCAGTCTGAACGCAGGTGGTAGCCCTGGATGTGCAGCTCGCTGCCGAGCCGCTGCATGTCGAGGAGCGACAGGTTGGGCTTGCCCGCGTCGTCGGTCCACATGCTGGCGAGCGAATCGTTCTCGCGCGCATGAGCGACCATTTCCTTGTAGGTGCCCAGGTAGAGATGCTCGCTGAGCGTCTCGGTCTGGATGGTCGTCATGAACATGGCGTGGTCGGACAGGCGCTCCTCGTGGTCGCGCTCGCCATTGCAGAGCAGCGAAGCCATCAGGCCGCGCTCGGGCATGGTCTGGGGGTTCTCGACGACGGCTTCGACCAGCACGGTGCTGCCGAACGCGAAGCGCGCGCAGTGGCCGCCCTTGAAGACCCAACCTTCCACTTCCATGCCGCAGTGCTCGATCCGGTTGCGGCCTTCGATCCCGAAGAACTCAGGATGGATTGCCTTGCGGTAGAGCAGCGAGGTGTACGTCTGGATGCTGTTGGTCTTGGGGGAGATGCTCATGGGAGTTCGTTGAGGTGCAGCCCAAGGTTGGACGCCCGCGTGGGAGGCCTGCGATCGGGGGACCGATCGCCCTTGGATTGAGGAGGGATTGTTTCCGAGTCGGGCACCCGACTCAACACAAATCTGCGGATTTCAGCCCATCTGTTGCGTCATTCTCGGACACCTACCACAACATGTGGTGGCTGACAAGCCGACGCGAACCGACACCGGTTCGGCCTTGGCCCGAGGGCCATACGTCAACATTACATGCAAGTTCAGTTCAGGGATGAACTTAAGTAGCAATTCGCCTGGCTGCACCGCCGATCCTGCTCGGCATGCGGCGTCAAAATTGCATGGGCCGTGGCCCATGCGGCGCAGATGTGGTCGTAAGCCGAATTCTGTTCCCTTGCGGGTGACGATCATTTCTCTCAGGCCGCCGTTGCCGGACAGCTCGGAGCACGCGACCCGCCCCATCCTGCGGACCACAGGTGCCTTGCGGCGGGGGCTGCTTGCGCTTGCACGCGATGGGGTTTGCCCTGCCTCCTCTGTCACCAGAGGAGCGGTGCGCTCTTACCGCACCGTTTCACCCTTACCACCTTGCGGTGGCGGTTTGTTTTCTGTGGCACTGTCCCTGACCCCTGCGCCGGGGCCGGTGGCCGTTAGCCACCATCGTGTCCTGCCGTGTTCGGACTTTCCTCCCGCGGGTTGCCCCGCGAGCGATCATCTGACCAAGTGCAAAGACTAGCGCCCCGCCGCAGGAGTGCGACGGGGCGCAAGGTTTTTCGACGGATTCAGGATCGATCCCGCCTGCGGCGCACACGGCACCCGCGCGGCATCAGGCCTTGATGTCTTCGATCCGGACCTTCAGGTAGCCCTGGCGGTGACCGATCGTCTTGCGGTAGCCCTTGCGGCGGCTGTACTTCACCGCGATGGTCTTGTCGCCCTTCTCTTCGCCGAGCACGGTCGCGACGACCGAAGCGCCCTTCACGTACGGCGCGCCAATGGTGGCCTTGCCGCCAGTGTTGACCGCGAGCACGCGGTCAAAGGTGAGTTCCTTGCCGCCCGAGGCGAGTTCGCGCAGATCGATCTGCACCACGTCGCCCTTGGCAACCTTGATCTGGGTTCCGCTGTCTTCAATGATCGCGTACACGGTGAAATCCTTGGTCAGGAGTGGGGAATCGGCAAGCATAGCGATTCCATCACACGGTGCAAGCCCCCCGCCTGAGTCGTGGCTTCGGTCCGCGCCCTGGAGCCGGCGCGACGCACCAATAGTGGCACAATAACCAGGTCAGCGGCGACGCCGTTCGGCCCAAGCACGGAGCCGGTGACCCGCCTCGAGCATGGTGGCCTCCTGCTTGCAGAAGGCGAAGCGCAGGTAGCGGCGCTCGGCATGCGCGGCGTCGTAGAACGCGGAGCACGGGATGGCCGCCACCCCGGCCTCACGCACAAGCGTGGTCGCGGCCTCGATGTCGTCGGTGAACCCCCACGGCTCGACGCTCGCGAGCATGAAGTACGCGCCCTCGGGCCAGAGCGGATCGAGCCCGGCACTCGAGAGTTCGCTGTGCATGATCGCTCGACGAGTGGTGTAGTCGCGGCGGAGTTCCGCGGCGTAGCCGTTGGGATCGCTCAAGGTGTCGATCGCGACCGCGGCCGCGTGCACGAACGGCGTCGGTGCGCAGAAGGTCAGGAACTGGTGCGTCGCTCGCACGGCTGCAGTGAGCGGCGGTGGCGCCACGGCCCAACCCAAGCGCCAGCCGGTGACCGAGAAGGTCTTGCCCATGCTGGTCACGATCACGGTGCGTTCGCGCATGCCGGGCAAGCTGGTGATCGATCGGTGCGGCGCGGTGAACCTGATCTCTTCGTAGACCTCGTCGCTCATCACGACCAGGTCGTGCGCGATGGCGAGTTCGGCGACGGTGCGCAGCTCGTCGTCGGTCGCGATGCGACCGGTGGGATTGTGCGGCGAATTCAGCAGGATCAGCTTCGTGCGCGGCGTGATGGCGCGCGCAAGCGCCTCACGCTCGATGCGGAATCCCGGCGCCTGCATCGGAACGCGCACCGCCGTCGCGCCGGCCATCGCCACCGCTGCGGCGTACGAGTCGTAGCACGGGTCGAGCAGGATGACCTCATCACCGACGCCGCACAGGCCGATGATGGTGGCGGTGAGCGCCTCGCAACAGCCAGCGCAGAGCGTGATTTCGGCCATGGGATCCGGCGCGAAACCATGCGTCGTGCGCATGCGCTCACTGATCCGTTCGACGGTGTGCGGCAAGCCGGCGGCGCGCGCGTACTGGCTGTGTCCGGCCGTGATGGCATCGATGGCGGCCTTCTTCACGATCTCGGGCGCATCGAAGTCAGGGAATCCCTGCCCGAGGTTGACGGCCTTGTACTCAGTGGCGAGCCGGCTCATGGTCGTGAAGATGCTCTCGCCGAAGGCGGCGAGCCGAGGGTGGATCGTGTGCGGCATGGTTGGGCGTGCGCGCCGACGCGCTTTGCGCGAAGATAGCCGGATGCCACCGCCCCCGGTCGCCAACCCAGCCCTGGACGTGCCGTTGCTCATGCACGATGAGCACGTCTGTGTGGCGGCGAAGCCGGCGGGCATGCCCACGCAGCCGGGCGTGGGTCACCAGCGGGACACCTTGATGAATGCGCTCTTTGCGCAGGACGGCCGAACGCTCGAGCGGTTGGGGCACGAGCGCGATTGGGGGCTACTGCATCGGCTTGATCGGGAAACGAGCGGATGCGTGATCGTGGCACGCACGGCTGCGGCGTATGACGGGATCCGGCGGCAATTCGAACGGCGAACGATCGACAAGACGTATCTGGCCATCGTGCACGGCCGGCTGCCCCGCAAGGATGGCTCATGCCGGCAGCCACTGGCCGAAACGATGCGCGGCGGCACGAAGGTCAGCGTGATCGCCACCGCAGGCGAGCCGGCGATCACCCATTGGACGACGATTGCGGCCAAGGCTGACCACGCCGTGCTCTCGATCTCGATCGAGACCGGCCGTCTGCACCAGATCCGTGCGCACTTGGCGTGGCTTGGCGCGCCCGTGTTGGGCGACCGTGTGTACCGCAGCCTGCTGCCGCCCAACACGAGCGCGCTTCGCGACAAGG
>CAMDAQ010000100.1 GCA_945888705.1 Singulisphaera sp. GP187 | reverse complement strand
GTGCGCTCCAGCTCTTCTTCGACTCGCTGCGTCCCCAGTCCGAAGATGCTGATCGGACCGCGGCAGACCGGGCAGCGCTCGGGGAGCCGAAGCTCGGACAGGCAGTGATGGCATCGCACGAAGCCACCCTTGGGCAGCCGGGTGTCGCGGTGGGCGACCATGCCGGCGTCGCAACGGTCGCACTTCATGCACCAGTCGCAGTCCTTGGCGGCGCAGACGATGGAGTTGGCGTACCCGCGCCGGTTGAGCAGGATGATGGCCTGGCCGCCCTCGTCCAGCGTGCGACGCAGCGCGCGTTCGAGCGTCGGTCCGATCAGGTGCACGCGGCGGTCAGACCATGCGCGCTGCTCGACCCGGAAATCGACCAACTCGACGCGCGGGGTGCGCAGGCCGGGCGCGCGACGAGTCAACCGATGCAGGATCACCGTGCCACGCTCAGTGGCGTTCCACCATGTTTCAAGGCTGGGCGTGGCGCTGCCCAGCAGGATGGGGCAGCCAGCGAGCTGCGCGCGCCGGATCGCCGTGTCGCGCCCGTGGTAGCGCGGCTGCTGATCCTGCTTGTAGCCGGTGTCGTGTTCCTCATCCACGATGACGAGCCCGAGGTCGCCATCGGGAATGGGTGCGAAGACGGCACTGCGCGCGCCCACGACCACGCACGGTCCAGGCTGCGCGGCCAAGCCCCACTGCTCATTGCGCTGGGCTGCGGTCAGTCCGCTGTGCAGCACGAGCACGCGGTGTGCCGCCAACCGCGCCATGACCCGGCCGCTGGTCTGCGGGGTCAACGCGATCTCGGGCACCAAGAGCACCGCGCTCTTGCCGCGGGCGAGCGTGCGTTCGATGAGCTGCAGGTAAACCTCGGTCTTGCCGCTGCCAGTCACGCCGAAGAGAAGATGCTGGGAAAACCCGTGTTCTGCGCTCGAGGCCACGGCCTCGACGGCGGCACGCTGCTCGTCGGTCAGGGTTGGCACCGCCAGCGAACCGATCGCCGCGTCCGCCCACTTGGCGTGGACTTCAGTGCGCTCGACCGCCCGGACGAGGCCGCGTCGCGCGAGCCCGCGCAGCGGTTCCTTGGTCGCCACGCCGGAGCGTTCGAGGAGTTCCGATTCATCGAGTTCCCCGGCGACCGACTCAAGGCACGCAAGCAGCGCGCGCTGCTGCGCGCTGAAGCGCCCCTCGCGAGCGCCACCGGGAACGATGGCCCAGGACCGACGCGTCACCGTGCCCACGCGCTTGCGCACGGCCGACGGCACCATGCTGGCCAGCGTGACGCCGATCGGCGCACCGTAGTACGCGCTGATCCAGCGACCGAGTGCCAGCAGTTGCGCTGGCAGCGGCATCGCAGCGTCGTCACGGGCGTGCAGCGGCTTGGCTCGCGCCGGATCGAGCGATCCCAGCAATTCCGCGCCGCCACGCTGCACCACATATCCATCGACCGTGGCGTTGCCCCGACCGAGAGGCACGGTGACGCGATCCCCCTCACGAACATCCGCGAGCGCCGTTGGAACTGAGTACGTCAACCCATCCGGATAGCGGTCCACGCCGCGCTCGACCGCGACCTGCACGAAATCGCGCGGTCCCGCACCGTCATCCTTGAACAGGTCCTCGAACAGGCGTGGTGGGGCCTCGCCGGTCATGCGCCGACCGGCACGGCCTTCGCGGCTTCTGCCGGCGCCGCTTGTGCGGTGGCCATGTCCTGCGCCTGGATCGGCCGGCCTGACTCCATCATGGCGATGAAGCAGTCGAAGAGGTAGTCGCTGTCGTGCGGGCCCGGCGATGCTTCAGGGTGGTACTGCACGCTGAAGATCGGCTTGGTGCGGTGACGGAACCCCGCGCACGTGCCATCGTTCAGGTGAACGTGGGTGACCTCGCCGCCCGCTGCCTCGAGCGATGCTGGATCCACGCAGAACCCGTGGTTCTGGCTGGTGATTTCGATGCGGCCCGTGAGCAAGTTGCGCACGGGCTGGTTGCTGCCGCGGTGGCCGAACTTGAGTTTGTACGTGCGCGCGCCCAAGGAAAGCGCGAGCAGCTGGTGGCCCAGGCAGATGCCAAACGTGGGCACGCTGCCGGCGACCGCTCGCAGCGTGTCGATGGTCGCTTGGACCGCCGCCGGATCGCCGGGGCCATTGCTGATGAAGAGGCCATCGGGCCGGTGCGCCAGGAGATCCGCCGCTGCCGAATCATGCGGCATGGCGATGACCTCGCAGTTGCGTTCGGCCAAGTTCCTGTAGATGTTTCGCTTGGCGCCGCAGTCCAGTGCCACGACCTTCAGCCGCTTCACGGCGCGGCGCACCAAGTGCTCGCCGCGCGGCACCCAGTCGCCCAGGTCCTCTTCCCAGGCGCTCGCGCACGATGGGCTGACGTTGCTTGCCAGATCCTGTCCGGCCATGCCTGCCGCCGCTTGCGCTCGCGCGACCAGCTCGGCATCCGATATGGAAGCATCGGTGCTGATCACGCCATTCATGGCTCCGCTGGTCCGCAAGATGCGCACGAGCGCCCGCGTGTCGATGCCTGCGATGCCAGCGATGCCGTGCGACGACAGCCACGAGGAGACATCGTTGCATGCCCGGTAATTGCTCGTCATGCGCGAGAGCTCGCGCACGACGAAGCCCGCCACGCAAGGCTTGCCGCTTTCGACGTCGTCGGCTGCGACCCCATAATTACCGATCTGAGGGGCTGTCATCACCAGAATCTGTCCGGTGTAGCTCGGATCGGAGAGCGCTTCCTGGTAGCCGCACATTGCTGTGTTGAAGACGACCTCACCGGTGCCTTGGACCGAGGTGGCCCCGAAGCCCGTGCCGTGGAAGACCGCGCCACTCGCCAAGGCGAGGCGCGCCGAAGTCGACGCATGCTGATTCATCGATGTCCGATGGTAGCGATTGAGGGGAGCCATCCGGACCTGTCTTGCGAATGTTCAGTGGATGGCGGTACGCTCTGCGACCCGCCGCTCGCGGCCTGACCGACTGCCCCACGACCGATCGTCAAGATTGCCCCCACGGAGCGCCCTCAGCATGCACTGCCAGCCCTTTGCCCGCTTCCTGATTGCCTCGTCCGTCGCCGCGACCCTGCTCGCCATGCCGACGACTGCCCAGGATGGCCGCCCCGCGCTTGACGACCCCGCTGCCGATCAGCCTGCGCCACGTGGCCGCGCCGCCTCGAACGCTGCGCCGACGCAGGCCGACCGCGATGCTGCCTCGGCCCGCCGCGCTCGCTTGGTCACCGACACCCTGCGCTCCGAAGCCAAGGCGCAGGCCTCGGCCGGCAACTGGGAAGCCGCCCTCGACTACTGGAACGAAGTCCTCAAGTCGATGCCCGGTGACAAGGAAGCGCTCGACGGCGTCGAGCAGGCTCGCGCCGCGATGAACCAGGGCTCGATGGTCGACACCGTCGCCGATGACATCTCGCTGCTGCGCCAGCGCCGCGAGGTCGAAGCCCAGTCGGCCGTCCGCCGCGCCACCGAACTGAAGCAGAAGGGCGACTTCGACGGCGCCATGCGCGTCATGACCGCCGCTCGCCTGAAGATCGAGCAGGCCCGCGACTACCTGACCCCGGGCATGGTCGATTCGCTCATGGTGCAGATCGACGAGCTCATCGCCGACATCAACGAGAGCCGCACGCTCTCGCTCATGGTCGAGCAGGACAAGACCCGCGAGCAGGCCAGCCGCACCGCGCGCGACCAGCAGCGTGCCGAGCAGACCAAGCGCGACCAGGTCGTGAACGAGAACATCCGCCGCGTGCGCGAACTGCAGCTGCAGCAGAAGTACGACGAGGCGCTGACCTTGCTCGACGCCACGCTCACGCTCGACCGCTACAGCCAGGCGGCCCTCGCGCTGCGTGATGCCATCGAGACCGCGAAGAGCTACCGCGACTACAGCGTCGCCATCGGCGAGCGTGCCCGCGGCTACACCCAGATGTCCAAGGATGCGATCGAGGGCATGATCGCCCCGCGTCGCAACGTGCTCGGCGCCGGCCCCAAGTCGACCAACGGCAAGATGGTCTATCCCGAGGATTGGCGTCAGCTCTCGCTGCGCCGTTCCGGCGCCGCTGGCTTCTCGGATTCAGCCGCCGATGCGCAGGTCCTGGCCTCGATCGAATCCACGCCGGTCAACCTCGCCTCGGCCGATTACTCGCTTGAGCAGGCGATCGACGTGATGGAGAAGATCGCCCGCACCGACAACCCCGGCCTCAACATCGTGCCTGACTGGCGCGCCTTGGCCGAAGCCGGCATCGATCGTGAGACCCGCGTTCGCCTCGATGCGCTCGAGGGCGTGCCCATGGACGTGGCGCTCACGCGCGTGCTCGAGCAGTACGGCGAAGGCACCTCGAGCCCGGCCTTCACCGTCACCGACGGCATGGTCGTCGTGAGCACGCCGGAATCGATCCGCCGCAACGTGATGATCGAGGTGTACGACATCCGCGATCTGCTGCTCGAGATTCCCTACTTCGACAACGCCCCGGACTTCAGCCTCGAGAAGGGCATCAGCCAGGGCACGGGCGACGGCCTCACGCCGTCGCAGGGCGGCCAGCTGTTCGGCGCCAAGAAGGACGAGCGCCAGGCCAAGACGCGCGAGTCGATCGAGCAGGACGTGATGGACCTGATCCAGATGCAGACCGCCGACGTCGGCGACTGGAAGGACCAGGGCGGCAACACCGGCTCGATCTCGCCGATGAACGGCAACCTGATCGTGACCAACACCGCACAGGCCCACCGCGAGATCGAAGGCCTGCTCAACAAGATGCGCGAGGTTCGCGCCCTGCAGATCGCGATCGAAGCCCGCCTGATCAACGTCGACCTCGAGTGGTTCGAGCAGATCGGCATCGACTTCGACCTGTACTTCAACTCGAACCCGGCGATGTACGACGCCGCCGTCGCGCAGGACCCGAACTTCCAGCTGCGTGACTTCTTCTTCCAGAACATCCCCGGCTCGGCTCCGCCGCAGGGCAACAGCAACATCGGTCGCCTGCGCAACCCGGTCACCTTCACTGGCCTCGGGCAGGACAGCGACCTGCCCGGCGCCTTCCCGAATTCGGGCGGAGCTGTGGGCACCGACGCCGATGGTGACGGGGCCATCGACTACACGTATCCCGGCCAGTTCTTCAACCCCGTCGGCGTCCGCCGCGAGGGCGAGGCCTACGGCTCGAGCGGCGAGAGCAACGGCTTCTCGCCGGTGAACGTGCAGCAGGAAGGCCTGCCGCTCGTGAACGCGCTCGCCGCGGCCAGCCAGTCGCCCTTCGTGCTCGCGGCGCTCGGTTCGCCGGCCCTGTCGACCGGCTTCACCTACCTCGACGACGTCCAGATCGACCTGCTCGTGCAGGCGACGCAGGCCGACCAGCGCAACTCGGTGCTCACCGCCCCGCGCCTGACGCTCTTCAACGGTCAGCGTTCGTGGATCAGCATCGCGAAGGGCATCACCTACGTGTCCGGCCTCGAGCCGATCACCGGCAACAACGCCGCAGGCTTCGAGCCCGAAACGAACGTCGTGTTCGAGGGCTTCGTCCTCGACCTCGATGCGGTCATCAGCGCCGATCGCCGCTACGTCACCATGAACGTGCGCTTCGGCCTCAACGAGAACGTCTCGTTCACCCCAGTGACGGTGACCGGCGCGGCTGGTGGCGGTGGTGGCGACGGTGGCGGCGGCCGTGCGTCGCAGTTCTCCGGCACCATCCAGTTGCCCAGCCTGCAGGGTTCGGAAATCCGCACCTCGGTGAGCGTTCCCGACAAGGGCACCATCATGCTGGGCGGCCAGATCCTGATGAACGAGATCGAGATCGAGGTCGGCGTGCCGGTCCTCAGCAAGATCCCGATCGTCAACCGCTTCTTCACCAACCGTCTGACGACCCGCAGCGAGAAGACCCAGATGCTGCTCATCCGTCCCGAGATCATGATCCAGCAGGAGATGGAAGACGACCTCTTCCCCGACCTGCGGTCGCAGCTCGGCGAGGGATCCGCCGGCGGCTTCTGAACCAGTCCTCCAACCCCTCGCGGAAGCACCATGGCCAACGACAGTTCCCGCCTGCGCATCAGCGCCGTCAATGACGTGGTGCGCATCGACTTCGTCGACCGCGACATCCTCGATGAGGCCACCATCCGGCAGATCGGGCAGGACATCCAGCGCAAGCTCGAGCCGATGACCGCCCCCAAGGTGCTGATGTGCTTCGGCGTCGTCGAGCACCTGTCTTCGGCCGCGCTCGGCACGTTGATCACCGTGAACAGCCTCGTGAAGAAGAAGGGCGGCACGTTGCGCCTGGCCGAGATCCGCCCCGAGATCCTCGAGGTCTTCTACATCACGAAGCTGAACAAGCACTTCAGCATCGACGAGTCGGCCGAGGCCGCCCTCAAGGCGCTCGCCTGAGCCCAGCCATGCCGGCGCGCATCGAAGGCCACGCGATCCTCCGCGGCCCGCGTGCCGAGATCGATGCGTCGCAGACGGCGGTCGAGCAGGCGATGGCGCAGCATGGATACGGCCGCGAGGCCCTCTTCGCCGTCCGATTGGCGCTGGAAGAAGCGCTCGTGAACGCTATTCGCCACGGCAACCGCCACGTGCCCGATGGGCAGGTCGACTTCCGCTGGAGCGTGGATGGCGACGAGGCCCGCTTCGACGTGCGCGACCAGGGCGAGGGTTTCGATCCCGATGCGGTGCCCGATCCGACCGAGGACGACAACCTCGAGATCCCGTCAGGCCGCGGCATCATGCTGATGAAGGCTTACATGTCCGAGGTCGAGTACCGCGATCCCGGCAATCACTTGGCGATGGTCTACAGGAAGTCGAAGGGCGCATGAGCGACAAGGCACCGATGCGTGTGGGCGTGGTCGGCTGCGGGCGCATGGGGCGCCACCACGTCCGCGTGGCCAGCCAGGCCGACGGCGCCGAGCTCGTGGCGATCGCCGATGCGAGCGAGGAGCGGCGCACCGCGCTCGCCGAGCAGTTCGGCGGCACGCCATGCGCGTCGCTCGATGAGTTGCTGGCCGTGGGCGTGCAGGCCATCGTTGTGGCCACCCCGACGGTCACGCACCGCGACATCGTGCTCCAGGCCGCTGCAGCGGGCGTGCACTGTCTGGTCGAGAAGCCCCTCGCCCCGGATGAGCGCACCGCAACGGAGATGGCCGAGGCCGCCGCGCGCCATGGCGTGGCGCTGCAGGTCGGCCATGTCGTGCGTTACGACCCCGTGATGGTGGCCGTGCGGGGCCTCGCGGGCATCACGCCTCGCTTCATCGAGATGGATCGCATCTCGCCCATGACCTTCCGCAGCGTCGATGTGGGCGTGGTGCTCGACATGATGATCCACGACCTCGACCTGCTGCTCATGCTGGTGGGCAGCGAGCCCGAGGAGATCCACGCCAATGCGGTCTGCGTCCTCGGCGAGGCCGAGGACATCTGCAACGCGCGTCTGGTGTTCCCTGCGGGCCCCGACGGCATCCGCTGCGTGGCCAACGTCACCGCAAGCCGCATGGCCCTCAAGACCGAGCGCAAGATCCGCATCATCAGCGAGGATGCCTACGTCAGCGCGGACTTCGTCGCGCGGCAGGGCACGGTGGTCCGCAAGACCGCCAACGCCGAGCAGCTCGACCAGGTGCGCCGGCAACTGAAGGATGGCGATGACCTCTCTGGCGTGAACTACCTCGATCTGGTCAAGGTCGAGCCGCTGGCCGTGGGAGCGGGTGATCCGCTCACGCTGCAGTTCGCAGACTTCGTGCGCGCCGTCCGCACGGGCGAGCAGCCGTTCGTCGATGCCGAGGCCGGCTCCGCGGCGGTCCGCACCGCCGAGCGGATCGTCGAGGCCGCCCGCGCCGCCGGCGCGCGCATGGTGTGAGCCCGCGGCCCGTCATGCCGACTGTCCTGATCGGTTCCCACTGCTCGATCGCGGGTGGCCTGCACCTGGCGGTCGAGGAAGCGGTCCGCCTGGGGCTCGACTGCGTCCAGGTCTTCACGAAGAACCAGCGCCAGTGGGCCTCGAAGCCGCTGGTGCACGCCGAGATCGCGGCCTGGTCGCAGGCGCTTGCTGCTGTCGGCTGGGATGGATCACGCGTCGTGAGCCACAACTCCTATCTCGTGAACCTGGCGAATCCGGATGTGGCGGCACGCAAGCGCTCGCTGGCCCTCCAGCGCGACGAGACCGAACGCTGCGA
>CAMDAQ010000099.1 GCA_945888705.1 Singulisphaera sp. GP187 | reverse complement strand
GCGCGCACCGCATGTTCATCGAAGGTCGCCCCCTCGTGCAGTTCAAGGAAGGCAAGCGGGACCTCGCCGCGAGAGCCATCCGTCATCCCGATCACGGCGCTTTCCTTGATCGAGGGCTCGTGGTTCAGCACCTCCTCGATCTCGCGCGGGAACACATTCTCGCCAGCGATGATCAGCATTTCCTTGATGCGGCCGGTGATCGAAAGATGCCCGTCCGCATCGAGCCGCCCCTGATCGCCCGTGCGAAACCAGCCGGTGGCATCGAACGCCGCGGCCGTCTCAGCGGGCAGGTTGAAGTAGCCCTTCATGACGTTCGGGCCCTTGATCCTGATCTCGCCGTCCTGCCCCTGCGGCACGGGCTGGCCATCGGCATCGGCGATCAGGAACTGCACGCCGTCGAGCGGACGACCAACGCTCTTCCAGCGGTATTCGTGCGGCAGGCACCAACTCACGACTGGGCTTGTTTCGGTGAGCCCGTAGCCCTCGGCGATGCGCACGCCGAACGCGTCATGGAATCCGTCACTGACCGACTGCGGCAACGGCTCGCCGCCGCTCACGGCGAACCGCAGCGAGGAGAACGCGTCCTTCGGTGCGTCCTTGACCGAGCGCAGCGCGTTGTACATGCTCGGGATCGCCACAAGCGCCGTGGGCCGATGGCGCGCAGCCAGGTCGACGATGCGCTTGGGCATGAACCGGGCGGTATAGACCGCCTTGGCGCCGACGGCCAAGGGCATCATGGTGAGGACCGTGAAGCCGAAGCTGTGGAACTGCGGCAGCACGCCGAGGACGACATCATCGCTGCCAAAGCTCGCCCAGTCGCGGACCTGCCGCACGTTGGCCCAGAGGTTGTCCTCGGTGAGCATCACGCCCTTGGGGCGACCGCTCGTGCCGCTGGTGTACAGCAAGAGCGCCAGGCGATCCGCGCGGCTTGGCGTGCAGCACCGCGGCCGGGGCAAGGACTTGACCGGGAGCTCCTCCATCCGCAGCGCGCGCACGCCGGCTGGGAGCCCCTTGGTGAAGTCGAGCATCGGTCCCACGGTGACGCAGCAGTCGATCGATGCGTCGCGGCAGACATGCTCCATGTCCTGCGTCGAGAAGAGGTAGTTCAGCGGCACGCACGTGCGGCCGGCCATCCATGCACCGAGCGTGGCGGCCGGGAAGAGCCCGGACGTCGGCAGCATGATGCCCACGCGATCCGCCGTGGTCGCGCGCTCGATCGCGGACGCAACGTGGCACGCGGTCCACCAGAGCTGCCACGCCGGCCACGTGCGCTGGTCATCGACAACGACCGTGCGCAGCGGGCGGAGTGCAAGACGACGGAGGATGGCGTTGCCGAGCTGCATGACGTGAGGTGTACAGTACGGCGCATGCCGAGGTGCCTCAACATCGTTGCGTCTGCGCTCGTGCTCGTCGTGCTCGGATGTGAAACGGCCAAGAAGGTCGGCACTCCGCTCGATCGTGCGCGCGAGTTCTACGAAGACGGCGACATGGACGATGCGTTCGCCCTCGCCTCTGAGGCCGCAGCATCGGCCGACGCCGCCACGGCGCAACGTGGGCAGCTCGTCGCCGGGCTTTCGGCCATGGACATGGGGCGCCCCGACGCCGAATCGTGGTTGCTGAAGGCATCCAACGGGCCCGATCGCGAAAGCGCGGGCACGGCGCTCGCCTCGATGGCCACGATCCAGGAGCGCAGTGGTCGCATCGAGGCCGCGGCGCAGTCGATGCACCGCGCCAGCATGATGCTCTCCGGCAGCGAACAAGCACGAGCCCGCAGCGAGGCACAGCGGCTGGCCAAGGCCGTGCCGTCGAAGTCGAAGCCATCCAGTGATGCTGCACAGGCCTCGAGCCTTGGTTCCCGATCAGGAGCCCAGAAGGCTGCGGGCACCAACAAGCCCGAAGCCCCGAAGAAGGCCGCCAAGGCCGACCCGGCGAACAAGTCTCAGGCTCAGGTCGCCAAGCCGTCTTCAGAAAAGTGGACGCTCCAGGCCGGCGCCTTCGAGTCGAAGAAGAAGGCCGATGTGCTCGCAGCCGAACTCGAGAAGGAGACGGATGCGCGGGGCTTGCCGGTTCCCGAAGTCGTGACCGTCATGGTTCGGGGCAAGACCATGTACCGCGTGCAGGTGGGGATCTACGACACCCGTGAACGGGCCAAGGCCGCACTCGAGACCTGGGGCCGCAAGGGCATCCTGCTCGGCACGACCGACTGACGCGGCGGTCTCGCGGGCGCTCAGGTGTCGGCGTTCATCAGGAACGTGGCGGCGTGCTCGAAGTACGCCATCATGGCGGGGCGATCCGCTTGGGGAATCGCCGCGTCCTCGAGTGCGGCACGCATGACCTCGACCCAGTCGTTGCGCTCCTGGAGACCGATGCGGAACTGCATGTGACGCATGCGCAGCCTGGGGTGCCCCTTGCGCGCGCTGTAGGCGGGCGGACCGCCGAAGTACTGGATCAGGAACTCCGCCTGGTTGCGGATCGCCTCGTCCAGTTCCTGCGGGAACATCGGCCGCAGGCGAGGGTGCACGTCGATGCGCGCGTAGAACGCTCGGGCGATCGCCCAGAACGGATCCGGTCCGAGGCGGGTGTAGAGGCTCTCTTTGCCGGTTCCTGCGGTCGATGCATCGCTCATGGCTCTGGCGATGGTAGGGTGTCGGCATGCTCACCACGCTGGCGCTTGCGATCGGCTTGATGACAGCCCCGCCACCTTCGTCGCCTGTCGGCGTCGCCGTTCCGCCGCGACTGGAGCAGAACAAGCCGATCCCCGCGTGCGTGCCGAGCACCGGCGCGAGCCTCTTCAGCACGCTGCACCAAGCCAAGGCAACGGAGAAGGACGCACCGACGCCCGCGGGCGTCAGCGATGCCGAGGCCCGCAAGGCAATCCAGCGGCTCTCGTCGCCCAAGCCTGCGCTGCACGAGGACGGGCTGCGCATGCTGCGGACCTTCACCACTCCCGAAGGACAGTGGGCGATCTACCACGCGAGCCGCGGAGCCGACGGCCCAATCAAGATGCAGGTGCTCGAGCATCTCGCATCGCTCGGTCCGTCCGGGCAGGCGGGCCTCACGTGGATCGCGATCCACGATCGTGATGCGGCCGTCAGGAACGAGGCAGCGCAGCGCATCGAACAGCCACCATCGAACGAAGCACTGGCCGTGCTCGAGGGCGCCCTGCGCAGCCCGAACCACATGGTCGTGAACCAGGCTGGGCTGCTTGCGGGCCAGATCAATGCCATCAAGGCCATTCCCCTGCTCATCGCCGCGCAGTTCGCACAGGATCCGGTGCAGGATCAGGCTGATCTGGCGTGGATTGCCATCGGGACGCAGCGAAGCTACGTCGCCAATCTCATTCCGATCACCGGCAACTCCTCGGCGGGCTTCCAGCCCGTGATCGGGCAGATCTACGAGGGCGTCGTCATGGCGATCGATGATGCTGCCGCCGTGGTCACGACCTATCGCCCGGGCGTGCACCAGTCGCTGATGGCGCTCGCCACGCTCGACTCAGGCCAGAGCACCGCGCACCTGGGCTGGGATCTGAACGCGTGGGTGGCTTGGTACAACGACACCTATCTGCCGATCCTCGCCGCGCGCGCGGCCGAGGCGGAACCGGTGCGCGAACCCAAGTGACCTCGCTCGGTTGACGATGCAATCGGGGATCAGATGGCTCGATCGAGCGCACGCATCGTGTCGATCAGTCGTTCGTACTGCCACGGCCGATTGTGCGGCGCAGCGCTGACACGCAAGAGCCAATCGCCATACAACTCCATGCACGGCACCTCGACGGAACCCTCGGCGAGGATCGCTGCCTGCAGGGCTTCGACCGAAGCGAACCGATGTCGCCATCGTGCATCGAGCCGGCACGCGGCCATCGAGCCCCGCATCGAACCATCCGTGGGCGAGATGGGCTCGAAGAGCCCCGAGTCCACCATGCGCTGGTGGGCCCACTCGGCAAGCTGCTTGTTGTGATTCATGACCGCGCCAGCACCGAAGTTCTCTATCCATGCGATGGCATCGGTGATCGCCATCCACGCCCCGACGTCACGCGTGCCCTGCCATCCGAACTCAAGGTCCATGCCCGCGCCGTAGTGGTGACTGATCGAGGCCGGGTGGGTCTCGTGGGCACGCTGCGCCGACGCGTGCAGGAACGCGCAGCCCTTTGGCGCATACACCCACTTGTGCAGGTTGCCGGTGTACCAGTCCGCACCGAGCCCATCGAGGTCAAGCGGCAGCATGCCCGGGGCATGCGCACCATCGATCATCACGGCGATGCCTCGTGCGTGACAGGCCTTCACGATCTCACGGGCTGGCATGACGAGCGCCGTCGGGCTCGTGACGTGATCGACCAGGACCAGTCGGGTGCGGTCGGTCAGCGCGGCCACGATCCGCGCAAGGACGTCGTCGCTTGACTGAACCGGCAGCGGGACGGACACCTCTCGAATGGCGATCCCGTGCAGGTCTCGCTCACGAAAGAGCGCCTGCCGGACCGCACCGTACACGTGACCGGTGGTGACGACCTCGTCACCCGGGTGCCAGGCGACGTTGCGCAGCACGGCAGCGATGCCGGCCGTGGCGTTCTCGACCAAGCCAATCCGCTCCGGCGGTGCGCCGAGCAGGCGCCCTAGCGCCTCCTTGGGGGCATTGAGCAGGTCCGCCACGCCCCGTCCCAGCCGGGCGATCGGCTGGGCCTCGATGAACCGCCGATGGCGCTCAGCGGCCTCTGCGACCGCCACGGACAGGCTGCCGAAGGAGCCGTGGTTCAGGAAGACGATCGCGGGATCCAACTGCCACCCCGCATCGGTGCCGGAAAGCGGGTTCGGGGGGGCAAGGGGCGAGGGAGCCATGCCGGCAAAACTATCGCACGGCCCGTCACGCACGGACGGCCCGAACGTTACCTACCATATCCCGAACAAAAGTTCGGGTCCACGAAAGGACCTGGCCGATGCACTCCTCCATGACCATTCTCACCCCTGACGAAGTCCACGCCATGCGCAGCCGCGCCGCAGCACCGTTGGTGCAGCTTGGGCCTGGTGGCGACTTCACCCGCTACGTGGTGGAACAGGATGATGGCTTGGCCGTCATCAGCCATCGCCGGGCACCGGTGAACCCGCCAGCTCCTGCGGATGAGTCGACCGAGCAGCCCACCGTGCTCGATGAACCCTGCACAGGTTCGGGGCTTGCCCTTCGACGCGCGGCGGCGGTGATCAACGCGATCTTCGGTGCGCCCGCGCCCCAGCACGAGTCGGCGCCTGGTCCGCTCCGTGGATGGCGTGGTGCCCTTCGTGTGGCGCTCCAACCCATCGACTGGCTAGATGACCTTCTCGGTCTCACGCGCATCGAACTGCCGCTTCAACCGATTCCCGTTCCAGTGTCCGCTCGAACGCACGCTTCAGGAAACCACCATGAACCTCACACCCAAGCAACTGCGCATCTACGACCTGGTCCGTCAATGGCGGAACGACCGGGGCTATTCCCCAACGATGCAGGAGCTGGCCGACGAACTCGGCGTCAGCAAGGTCACGGTGTTCGAGCATGTCCAAGCGCTCGTGGAGAAGGGCGTGCTCTCGCGCAACCCGAACAAGGCGCGCTCTTTGGCGCTGACGGTCGACGATGAAACGCCGGCATCACGCCCTGCATCGTCGGGCGATGCGCTGACGCTTCCCCTGCTGGGCCGCATCGCTGCCGGCCATCCGGTCGAGAAGTTCGAGCAAGATGAGACCCTCAGCCTTGGTCAGGTGTTCGGTCCAGCACGCGGGCGGCACAACGAAATGTTCGCGCTGCAGGTCGAGGGCATGAGCATGAAGGACGAAAGCATCCTCGATGGCGACTACGTCATCGTCGAGCGACGTTCGACGGCTCGCAACGGCGACCGTGTGGTGGCGCTTCTTCCCAACGGCGAAACCACCCTGAAGACCTTCTTCCGCGAGCGCGATGGCCGCATTCGCCTGCAGCCTGCCAATCCCGAGTTTGAACCGATCATCGTCGATGAGTGCCAGGTGCAAGGCATCGTCATCGGGGTCATGCGGCGCTACTGAGTTCCGAACGCAGCGGTGCGCTCAGTCCCGTGCTGCGTGGCACGCCTCGATCATGGGTCGAATGAATGCACTCGCCCGCTCGTGGGCCGTGGCCGGGTCTCCCTCCATGGCGCGTACCAGCGCGCTGCCCACGATCGCGGCGTCGGCGTCGCGGATCACCAGGCGCACATGCTCGGCGGTCGAAATTCCAAACCCAACGGCGATGGGCAGCTGGGTCTCGGCACGCAGAGCAGCAACGGTGCCCACAACATCAGGCGGCGCATCGCTCGTGCCGGTCAACCCGGCCCGCGCGAGCGCGTAGACGAAGCCGCGGCACCGCGCGGTGATCGACCGGATCCGTTCAGGCGCCGAGGTTGGTGCCACCAGCAGCGCCAAGCCCATGCCGAGTGCATCCACCGACTCAAGGACCTGATCGGCCGCGTCGACATCCATGTCCGGCACGATCAGGGCATCGAAGCCAGCCTCGTGTGCCTGGCGAACGAACGCAGCCCCGCCGTGGCGGTGGACGATGCTCATGGACACCATGGCGATGAGTCCGCATGCCACCTGTGGTCGGATGAGCTTGATGGCATTCATCGTGCCTGCGACGGTCGTTCCCGAGCGAAGGGCCCGGTCCATGCTGGCCGCAATGACAGGCCCATCGGCGATGGGATCGCTGAAGGGAAAGCCAACCTCGATGGCGGCGACCCCGAGCCCATCGAGCGCCTTGATCGTGGCCACCGTGGCCTCCAGCGATGGCGAGCCGGCGGTCACGAAAGGCATCAGACTGCCGCGGCCGGCGGCCCGATCGTGCTGAAGGCGTTGCGTCATGCGCTGCATGGGAGACAAGCGTAGTAGCCCAGCTCGGATTCGAACCGAGGTCGTATCGATTATGAGTCGACTGCTCTGGACCGCTGAGCTACTGGGCCGGAATCCAACGGGGCCATCCTAGCGAAGCCTTGCCGTGATTCCCGTTATCCAAGCCTCCACAGGGCATCGCCGCTGGCTCCTCGCCGCCGGGCTCTACAACCTCGCCTGGGGCGCGGTTGTGGTCCTGCTACCCGATCTCATGCCGCGTCTGGCGGGCATGGAACCCTTCGTCGGGCCGGCCCGCGGGATCTGGCAGTGCCTGGGCATGGTCATCGGGGTCTTCGGGGTGGGCTACCTGTGCGCGAGCGTGGACCCCGTGCGCCACTGGCCAATCACGCTGGTGGGGCTGCTCGGCAAGATCTTCGGTCCCATTGGCTTTGTCTGGTGTGCCAGCAGGGGCGAGATTCCTTGGAGCTTCGGCTGGACCATCCTGACCAACGATCTGCTGTGGTGGATCCCATTCTGGATGGTGCTGCGCGATGCTTGGCGCACGACGACGCAGGATGACGCACACTTGCCCGTGCTGACTCGCGGCGAAGCCATGGCCATTGCGGTGGACCAGCATGGAACCAACCTGATCGAACTCAGCCGATCACAGCGGCTGATGGTCGTCTTCCTCCGCCACTTCGGCTGCACCTTCTGCCGTGAGACGATCTCGGACTTGGTCCAAGGCGAAGAGGACCTCCGTCGTCGTGGGGTGACGATCGTGGTCGTCCACATGGCGACCGAGGCCGAGGCCGCCGGATTCCTGGGCGCGTACGGAGCCGGTCACTGGCACCGCGTCAGCGACCCGCGACGGCGCATCCACGCTGCCTTTGGGCTGACGCGTGGTTCGTTCGCCGGCCTGTTCGGACCCTTGGTGTGGTGGCGCGGCACCCACGCCCTGGCCAAGGGTCATGGTGCCGGACATCCCATCGGCGATCCCCTGCAAATGCCCGGCGTGTTCGTGGTGCATCGCGGTCGGATCGAAGCAGAGTTCCGGCACCGCACCGCGGGTGATCGCCCGGACTATGGCAGCATGGTCCAAGCGGTCGCTTCATAACCCGCTCGGGGCGGTTGCACGACTGACAGGGAGACGCCACACTACGGGGCCGTGGTCACCGCAGCGCTCATCCAAGTCTTGGTGCTCGTGCTCACGCTCGCCGCAGCGAGCGGGGCTGTGCCAATGGCCGCGGCGCGACCTGATGCGACGGCGATCGTGGACGGTGCCACCGCCGCTCAGCCGCCATCCCGCGCGTCGGGACGCGCCGGCTC
>CAMDAQ010000098.1 GCA_945888705.1 Singulisphaera sp. GP187 | reverse complement strand
TCGCGGCGGCATCACCTGCCGGAGCTGCAGGTGCGCTCGGTGACTGAGCGAGCACCGCGGCAAGCACCATCGCGATCAGGGTGGCCATGGGCTGATTGTCGCGCGTGGTCGGCTCGGTTGGCGCAAAATTTTCGGTGGCAGCGCTCGGTGGCGAACCTCGGCAATCGTGGCCCGTAACATCATATGCAGCAACGGGTTGCGCGACCTCGAGGCCAGCAGCCGCCGGGAGCAGATCCCGGCGGCACCACGATCCCCGCGATTCCCTCGCTCTCGACTTGAGTCCTGCGCCGCGGAATCCGATCCTTCAGCGTGGCTGCGGCAGGATGCTGGGCAGCCATCAGGGAATGCGCTCCGCTGGCACGCCACGTGCAACCGGATCGCGAGCAACGACGGGCACGGCCCCTACCATCCGCGTCCCACCAAGGAGGCTTCGATGTACGAACGACTGACCGACCGCGCGCGCAAGGTGATGGCCCTGGCCAACCAGGAAGCCCAGCGCTTCAACCACGAGTACATCGGCACGGAGCACATCCTGCTGGGCCTCGTCAAGGAAGGTTCCGGCGTCGGCGCCAACGTCCTCAAGAACCTCGGCATCGACCTGCGCAAGGTCCGGCTGGAGGTCGAGAAGCTCGTCAAGAGCGGCCCCGAGATGGTCACCATGGGCAAGCTGCCCCAGACTCCGCGCGCCAAGAAGGTCGTGGAGTACGCCATCGAGGAAGCCCGCAACCTGAACCACAACTACGTCGGCACCGAGCACCTGCTGCTTGGCCTCCTGCGCGAGCAGGATGGCGTGGCGGCGCAGGTCCTGCTGAACCTTGGCCTGAAGCTCGATGACGTCCGCGAGGAAGTGCTGAACCTCCTCGGCGCCGGCGGCGAAGCCGAGGAAACCAGCCAGCAGCCTCAGGCTCCCGAGGGCGAGGCCTCCGCGCCGTCGCCAGAGCCCGGTCGCCGCGCCGCGGGCAAGAGCAAGACCCCTGCCCTCGACAGCTTCGGCCACGACCTGACCGAGATGGCCCGCAACGGCGAGCTTGATCCGGTCATCGGCCGCGCGGGCGAGATCGAGCGCCTGATCCAGGTGCTCTGCCGACGCACGAAGAACAACCCCGTGCTCCTCGGCGAGGCCGGCGTCGGCAAGACCGCCATCGCCGAGGGCCTGGCCCGCGCCATCGTCGCGCAGGACGTGCCCGAGATCCTCCACGACAAGCGCCTCATCGCGCTCGACCTGGCGGCCATGGTCGCCGGCACCAAGTACCGCGGCCAGTTCGAAGAGCGCATCAAGGCCGTCATGAACGAAGTCAAGCGTTCGAAGAACGTGATGCTCTTCATCGACGAGCTCCACACGCTCGTCGGCGCCGGCGGCGCGGAAGGCGCGATCGATGCCAGCAATGTGCTGAAGCCCGCGCTCGCCCGCGGCGAGATCCAGTGCATCGGCGCCACGACCTACGACGAGTTCCGCAAGTACGTCGAGAAGGACCCGGCCCTCGAGCGGCGCTTCCAGCCGATCACGGTCGAGCCGCCGAACGCCGAGCAGACCTTCGAGATTCTCAAGGGCCTGCGCGAGAAGTACGAAGCCCACCACAAGGTGCGCTTCGGCGACGATGCCCTGCGCGCCGCGGTCGACCTCAGCGGCCGCTACATCACCGGCCGCGTGCAGCCGGACAAGTCGATCGACGTGCTTGACGAGGCCGGCGCCCGCATGCGGCTCAAGACCATGAGCAAGCCGCCAGACCTGGCCGAGATCGAGGAGCGCATCGAGCGTCTCTCGCTGGAGAAGGACGAGGCCGTGCGTGGCGCCGACTACGAGCGCGCCGCCGACCTGCGCGACCAGGCCGAGAAGATGCGCAAGGAGAAGGAGCGCCGCCAGGTGGAATGGCGCGAGCGCATGAACGAATCGCAGGCGACCGTCGACGAGGACATGATCCGCGAGGTCGTGTCGAAGATGACGGGCGTGCCGCTGACGAAGCTCGCCAAGGAAGAGTCGGAGCGCCTGCTCCAGCTCGAGGCCGAGCTGCACAAGGCGGTCGTCAGCCAGGACGAAGCGGTCAAGGCGGTCGCCCGAGCGATCCGCAAGGCGCGCGCCGGCCTGAAGGACCCCCGCCGCCCCGTGGGCAGCTTCCTCTTCGTCGGCCCCTCGGGCGTCGGCAAGACCCTGCTCTGCAAGGCGCTGGCCACGTTCATGTTCGGTGACCCCGATGCCATGATCCACCTCGACATGAGCGAGTACATGGAGAAGCACGCGGTCAGCCGCCTGGTCGGTGCGCCTCCGGGCTACGTCGGCTACGAGGAGGGCGGCCAGCTCACCGAGCGCGTGCGTCGCCGTCCCTACTCGGTGGTCCTGCTCGACGAAGTCGAGAAGGCTCACCCGGACGTCTACAACATGCTGCTGCAGATCACGGAAGAAGGCCGCCTGACCGACTCCTACGGCCGGCACGTGGACTTCAAGAACACCATCGTGATCATGACCAGCAACATCGGTGCCGACCTGATCAAGGGCGGCTCGGCGTTCGGCTTCACCAAGCGCACCGAGGTCGCCGACTACGACCGCATCAAGAAGCAGCTCCTGGGCGAGGCCGAGAAGTTCTTCCGCCCCGAGTTCATCAACCGACTCGACGACATCATCGTCTTCCGGCCGCTGGTGAAGGACGACCTGACGCAGATCATCGAGATCGAGCTGGCCAAGCTGCGCCAGCGCCTGGCCGAGAAGGACATGAAGCTGGTGCTCGATGCCCCGGCACGCGAGTTCCTGATCGACAAGGGCTACAACCCCGACTTCGGCGCCCGCCCGCTCCGCCGCGCGATCGGCACCTTCGTCGAGGACACCCTTGCCGAGAACCTGCTCCTGGGCGACTTCCGCCCCGGTGACACGATCCACGCCACCCGCGAGGAAGGCAAGGATCACCTCACCTTCCGTGCGGAGCGCACGGCCGCGCCGATCAGCGACGCGGCACCGAGCGAGACCGCCCCGAGCGCCTGAGGCCCGGGATCAACCAAGACCCAACCCGACCCCACGGCGTGTTGCCGTGGGGTTTTTTCATGGCGTCGTTCTCGATGGCCTCACGCTGCATGGCCTGATGGTGCATGCCCCCCGTACCACGCACGTGATGCGGCGCGCGATCACTCCGGCGACCGCCGCGGACTCATGGGTGCCAGTCGGTGACCTGATGCACCTGCGCCATCACGGCATCGACCTGATCGGCACTGCCCACGACGATCGGCGTGCGCTGGTGCAAGCGCTGCGGGTGCAGGCCAAGCGTGGGCAGGCCGCTTGAGATCGCCTTGCCGCCGGCCTGCTCGATGATGAAGGCCATGGGATTGGCCTCGTAGAGCAGGCGCAGCTTGCCATCGGGGTGCTTGCTGGTCGGTGGGTAGAGGAAGACGCCGCCCGACATGAGGATCCGGTGCACATCGGCGACGAACGCACCGATGTAGCGGCTGCTGTAGCCGTGGCCGTGCGCCCACTTCAGGTAGCGCTGGTAGCCGACCGGGAAGCTCTCCGTGTAGGCCTCGTTCAGGGAGTAGGTCGCGTTGCCGCTGGGCACCCGCAACCCCTGCTTCACCAGGAGAAACGAGCCCATGAAGGGATCGAGCTCGAAGAGATCCACCCCGTTGCCCGTGCTGATCACGAACGCGGTGCTCGGGCCGTAGAGGATGTAGCCCGCGGCCACCTGGCGCATGCCGGGCTGGCAGATCGTCGCCTCGGCACCCTCGACCGCGGGATCGTTGCGCAGGATCGAGAAGATGGTGCCGACCGGTCCGCACGCATCGAGGTTGCTCGAACCGTCGAGCGGATCGAAGAGCACGCAGTACTTGCCGCCGTCCTTCCCCGTGCGCAGGATGGTGGGTTCCTCGTCCTCTTCGCTCGCCACGACCGCGATGCTCGCGCGCGATCCGAGGCAGCGCAGGATCGTCTCGTTCGCGATCACGTCCATGCGGATCTGCTCCTCGCCCTGCACGTTCTGCTCGCCCCAGTCGCCGAGCACGCCCTCGAGCCGCGCGCGTCGCACCTTGTGCGCAATCGCCTTGCCCGCGAGGGAGATCGCGCTGATGATCCATGAGAAGTCACCGGATGCGCCCGGGTGGCGGGCCTCTTCCTGGAGGATGTGGCTTTGGAGGCTGACGAGGTTGCCGGTGTCGACGTTCGATCGCATGCGCGAGGCTCCTGGCGGCGCGACCGAGCGCCGCATGCTGCGTATGATGGCAACTTCCCCCAAACCCGGAGACCAATACCCATGCACCAGCCCGTGATCCTCGCCGCCAAGCGCACTCCCGTCGGCAAGTTCGGTGGCTCGCTCGCCCGCACCAGCGCACCTGACCTGGGCGCCATCGCCATCAAGGCCGTGCTCGAACAGGTGCCGGCTGCCAAGGAACACATCGACGAGTGCATCATGGGTTGCGTCCTGCAGGCGGGCGTCGGCCAGAACCCGGCCCGTCAGGCAGGGCTCAAGGCCGGGTTGCCCCACACCCTCAGCGCCGTCACCGTCAACAAGGTCTGCGGCAGCGGCCTCCAGGCCGTGATGCAGGCCGCCACCGGGATCCGTGCGGGCGTGAACAAGGTCGTTGTCGCCGGCGGGATGGAGAACATGGACATGGCCCCCCACTTCGCGCACGTGCGCGCCGGAGCCAAGTTCGGCAAGGTCGAGATGCAGGACCACATGGAGTACGACGGCCTGCGCTGCGCTTTCGAGTGCTGGGGCATGGGCTTCGCAGCCGAGCACATCGCCGCCACCCGCTCCGTGAGCCGCGCCGAGCAGGACCGCTTCAGTGCGCAGAGCCATCAGCGCGCCGCCCGCGCGACCGCCGAGGGCTGGTTCAAGCCCGAGATCGTCGAGATCACGCCCGAGATGATCAAGGCCAAGGCTGGTCTCGCCGCCGACGAGGGGATCCGTGGCGACTCGACGGCCGAGGGACTCGCCAAGCTCCGCCCTGCCTTCAAGCCCGATGGCAGTGTGACGGCCGCCAACGCCAGCCAGATCAGCGATGGCGCCGCCGCGGTGCTGGTCGCCTCGGAGGACGCCGCCAAGGCGATGGGCGCCAAGCCGCTCGCGCGGATCGTGGGCTGGAACACCGCCGGCGTCGAACCCAAGGAACTCTTCTTCGCGCCCAAGGTCGGCATCGAGCAGCTGCTCAAGGACCACGCGCTCTCCGTGAAGGACATCGACCTGTTCGAGATCAACGAAGCCTTCGCCGCGCAGGTGCTCGCTGACATCGCTCCCTTGGGGATCAGCGAGGACCAGCTCAACATCTGCGGGGGCGGCATCGCCCTGGGCCATCCGATCGGCGCCAGCGGCGCGCGCGTGCTCACGACGCTCGTGCACCAGCTGCACCGCACCGGCGGCAAGCGCGGCATCTGCAGCCTTTGCCTCGGCGGCGGCAACGCCGTCAGCATGCTCATCGAGATGTGCTGATGCGGGCCCCGCGCGGGCGTGCACGGGCCGGCGAGTCACCGCCTGCACACGCGGTCATCGTGACGGCGATCTGCATCGCCGCCGGCACAATCCTGCCCGCATGCGATCGCGGTGATGCACCGGCCGAACAGGCCGGTTCGACCACGACCGTTGCGCCCCCGACCAAGGACCAAGCCGCCGCGCCCGCCACGGCGCCAGCGGCCACCGGCGAGCCCGTTCCCTTCGTCACCGATCGGTCCTGGCCATCGTGGGCGCAGTGGCCCCGATCGCTCGGAGGCATCACGATCTTCCATCCATCGATCGAGGAGTGGCGCGGCGATCAGCTCTTCACGCGCTCGCCCATCGAGTGCGACGGTGGGCTCACCGGCCTCGTCACCCTGCAGTGGTCGCTCCGCTTCGATGGCCGCGTGGTCACGTTGGCCACGCCGGTCGTGGCGACCTGCGCGTGGGATGGCGATCCTGCACGCATGGAGCCGTGCCGTGCCGCGCTCGACCTCGGCCTCGACGGCTGCACCTGGACCCTTCCCATCGAGGCCGTGCTCTCGCTGGTCTCGACCGACACCATGCCGCCGGAGCCGACGGTCGAGCAGGCCGATGCCCTTCGACGCGGTCGCGAGTCGGCCGCGATGTTCAGCGTCGAGCTGCTCAACGACCGCGAGGCGCTCTTCATGCTCGAGCGCTGGCCGCGCGATGAGGAAGACCGGCCGATGGTGCCGACCGCCTCGATCCCGATTGCCGCGCCATGCGGAACGTGGACGCTCGGTCCCCTGCGCGTCCATGGCCGCGATGGACGTGTGCACGAACTGCGCGCAGCACGCTGGATCCGCCTGACCCGCGAGGGCTGGACGGCACCATCGAACGATGCCGCCGCCGCACAGACCGCAGACCCCACGCAGGGCGGAAGCCTGAGCGAGGCGCGCGCGCAGTTCGAACGAACCATCGCCAAGCGTGACAAGGTCTACGGCTTGCTGGATCGCGCCGCGTATCGATGGAGCGAAGCGGTCGCTCGAAGCCGACCGCAGGTCGATCCGCCACCACCGGAACCGCCGCCGGGCAGTCCCTGACGCCACGGCTGGGTGGGCCGGCATCCCTGCCGAACGGCCGCTGGAACTCAGAGCGGCCGCCGCTTGGGCTCGCCGTCACCGCGCGGGTACAGCTTCGGCGCACCTCGCAGCTTCTCGATCGCGACGATCGTGCCCGTTGGGGTGCGCACGCTCTCCACGACTTGCGCGTGGAGCGAATGCAGCGCCTTCTTGCTCTCGTCGATCTCCGCCTGCGCCTGCTCACCCTTGATGAGCACGATGTGGCCGCCTGGCTTGGGGAACGCGATGCAATACTCGAGCAGCACGTTCAGGCGCGCCACCGCGCGGCTGACGCAGAGATCGAAGCGCTCGCGCAATTCGGGCCGGTGCCCGGCGACTTCCGCGCGCAGGTTCACGATGCTGCAGCGCGACGGCAGACCAAGGGCCTGCACGCATTCCTGCAGGAACTCGCACTTGCGGCCGGTGGCCTCGAGCAGCGTCATGCGCAGCCCAGGCAGCGCCAAGGCAAGCGGGATGCCCGGCAGGCCGCCACCGGTGCCGACGTCGATCACGGTCGTCGCACCCGTCGATGCGATCCACGGCAGCAGCGAGAGGCTGTCGACGACATGTCGATGCCACGCTTCCTCCCCCTCGGGGACCGCCGTCAGGTTCATGGTGGCGTTGGCGCGGTAGAGCGCGTCGAGGTAGCGGCCGAGCGCGTCGAGATCGCCCGACTCGAGCTCGACGCCCAGCACGCCAAGCGCATCGATGGCCGATTGGGGCGCGCTCATGGTGCAAGCCATCCCACGATGCCGCCGTCGCGCGGGCGGCGATCGTCATCGAACTCGAACGACTCGCGCTTCACGCCGCGGGGCTTCCACAGCGCAAGGCCGTACACCAAGCCGACCAAGATCCAAGAGACCACGAGGCTGCTCCCTCCGTAACTGACGAACGGCAGCGTGATGCCCGCGATGGGAAGCGCCCCGATGTTCATGCCGGTGTTGATGATCGCCTGCGCGCCCACGAGGCAGCCCGCACCCACGGCCACCAGGCGCGACCAGGGGTCATGCGTGTGGTTGGCCACGAGGAAGCAGCCGATCGAGAACATGGCCACCAACCCCCAGACGCCGATCGCGCCCACCACGCCCCAGCGGCAGCAGATCACGCTGAAGACCATGTCGTTGTGCTCCTCCGGAAGCCGGTTGCGCTCGATCACGACGGCGGCCTCGTCCGAAGGGAGGCCCCACATCCCGCCCGCACCGATGAGCGTCGTCGCCCGATCGGCTTGGTAGCCGATGTCGTTGCGGTACCGGGGATCGCCCTGCAGCTGCGCGATGTAGGCATCGATGCGCGCGCGCTGGTGCGGCTTGAGCACGCCACCGAAGAACGCCGCTGGCGCGACCATGGAGGCGCACACCGCAAAGAGCGCGATGTGGCGCTTGCGACACCCGGCCGCCAGCAGCACGCCCACGAGCACCGGCACGAAGAGCAGCGTGGTGTCGAGGTCCGGCTCGAGCGCGATGAGGGCGGCTGGCACCAGCGCCAAGAACCCGGGCAGCACCAGGCCACGCAACGTGCGATGGCTGCGCGTGCGTTGGAGCATCGTGGCGAGCATGAGCAGGAACGCGACCTTGGCGACTTCCGCGGGCTGGATGTCGGTGATGCCGAGGCTGATCCATCGGCGCGCACCGTTGCGCGCGCGCACGATCGACTC
>CAMDAQ010000097.1 GCA_945888705.1 Singulisphaera sp. GP187 | reverse complement strand
CGCCCCACGATCGGCACGGACGGTCGCTTGATGGAGTGGTCAAAGCCTTGGCCCGAGGCCGAGCCGGGGCATCGTCACATGAGCCATCTGTACGGCCTGCATCCGGCGGCGCTCTTCACGGCCGAGGAGACGCCCGAGCTCGTCGCCGCGGCGCGGAAGTCGCTCGAGCATCGGCTCGCCAATGGTGGCGGCCACACCGGCTGGTCGCGCGCGTGGCTCGTGAACTTCTTCGCGCGGCTTCGGGATGGCAATGAGTCATGGCGCCAGCTCAACGAGCTGCTGCGCAAGAGCACGCTCTCGAACCTCTTCGACAACCATCCGCCGTTCCAGATCGATGGGAACTTCGGCGGCGCGGCAGGCCTGGCCGAGATGATGCTGCAGTCGCACCAGCAGGCGGGCGAGGGTCCTGAGCGTGGTCACGTGGTGCACGTGCTGCCGGCGTGGCCCGATGAATGGATCAACGGCGGCTACCAGGGACTCCGCGCACGGGGTGGCCACGAGGTGCTCGCCCAGTGGCGCGCCCACGCCATGCATGCGGTCCGCATCGAGTGTGGCTTCGAGCCGCTCTGGATCAGGTTGCCCAAGGGGTGCCTGGCCAAGGGCGCATCGAGCGACGGCAAGCCGATCGCCATCGAGCGCCGTGGCGACGCGTGGTTCGTGCCGGGCACGCTGCCGGGTCAGAAGATCGATCTCGTGTTCTGAGGCGCGCGCCTGGGAGCGCTGACGCTCATCCCTCAGCGCCTGGGAGCGCTGACGTAGTCAGTCAGTCGAAGCGGAACACGCCCTTCTTCCACGCATACACGTAGGCGATCACGCTGGTCCCGACGAAGAAGCCGATGCGGGCCAGGAAGAGCCCGGCCTCGGCGCTGCCGGGCTCGAGCTTGGTGAAGGCGAGCGCCCACGGGTAGAGGAAGATGATCTCGATGTCGAAGAGCAGGAACGTCATCGCCAGGATGTAGAAGCGGACGTTGAAGCGCTTGTGGGTGGTCCCGATCGGGTCCATGCCCGACTCGTAGGACATGCCCTTGACCGCGCCTTCGGCCTTCGGGCCGAGCAGGAGGCTGGCGACGATGTTGATCGCGGCGAAGACGATCGCCATGACGCACACCATCAGGACGGGCAGGTAGGCAGCAAGGTCGCTCGAGAGGTTCCAGCCGTTCATGGGGCGGAAGTGTAGCCGGGCGGACGGGGAGCGCCCGGCCCGGTGCCGGGTAGTCTCCGCCACCGCAAGGAGATCATCATGCTGCGCAAGTTCGCCGACGATTTCAAGGCCTTCGCCGTCAAGGGCAACGCCATCGACATGGCCATCGGCATCGTGATCGGTGCCGCCTTCAACAAGATCATCAACTCGATCGTCACTGACCTGATGATGCCGCCCCTGGGGCTGCTCATCGGTGGGGTCGATTTCAAGAACCTGCAGGTCGTGCTGCAGGAGGCCCGGCCGGCGACCGACGCGGCGCCGGCCCTCGCCGAGGTCGCCATCCGCTACGGCATGTTCCTCAACTCGATCGTCGAGTTCCTGATCGTGGGCCTGAGCGCCTTCATCGCCGTGCGCGTGATGTCGCGCGTGATGCAGGCCCGGAGCGCGTGAGATGACCATGCGACCGGCCACGCTCACCGTCCTCCTGCTCGCGCTGGCAGCGCTCCTGCCGGCCCCCGGCTGCGCCCCACCCAAGCCCAAGACCGGCCCCGGCATGCGGATGGTTCGCGACGAGAAGACCAGCCGGAAGCAGCTCGAGGAACTCTCCAACGCCTTTGCCGACCGCTACTTCACGCTCATGGTCGGCGCCAGCGAGCGCGTGATGCGCGACAACCCGGATCTGCAGCAGTGCCGGCTCATGAATGGCCTTCGTCTGCTGGGGGTGTCCAGCATGTACGACATTGCCACCGCGCCCGACACGCTGACCCAGCTGGTCGATCAGTACGTGGTAGTCACGCTGCAGAACTACTTCTGGGTCGACTCCGGCCGCGCGCACGCGATCTGGAAGGAGCGCTCCCGGGCGGTCGAGGAGAACCTCCGCAAGGCACGCGAGGACATCACCTCGATCTGCGAGCGCGTCTTCACGGACGAGCAGCTGCTGGAACTTGACCAGGAGATCTCGGTCTGGTGGGCCCGCCGCAGCGGCAATGAATTCGTGGCCTATGTTCGATTCAGCGATGTCGCCAATGCCAAGGGGCAGGCCCTGATCGAGAAGGTCCGGGACGGCGGAGGCCTGCTTGAGCCGCTGGACCGTGCGACCGAGCAGATCGAGGAAATGCAGCTCGCCTACGACCGGAGCTTCTTCTGGGCCAAGCGCCTGCCGCTCTTCGCCAACTGGCAGGTGCTTGCACTCTGGTACGACATCATGGCCATGCCGGAGGTGCGGCGTGCGCTCGACGGCGTGGACCGTGCGACCAACGTCGTGGGCTCGATCCCGACGCTGCTTGAGAAGCAGGGGCCGGTCGTGCAGGCGTTGCTGCAGGAGTACCAGCGTGCCATGGCCGCCACGACGACCACCCTCGAGCGTGCCCAGCCGCTCGTGGAAGCCGTGGGTGGCGTGATGCAGTCGTCGGGCACGACGGTGTCGAAGGTCAACGAGACGCTCGACAAGGTCGCCGCCATGCAGGCGCGTGCCGAGGCGGCCAAGGATCCCAGCGCGCCCCCGGCCAAGCCCATCGAGCTTGCCGAGATCGCGGCGGTGCTGGCTGAGACGCGCAACACGCTCGCCGAGGCCAACCGCGCGCTCGAGAGCGGCGACAAACTGATCGGCTCAGAGGCGATCGACCAGCGGCTGGCCTCGGTCCAGGCCGCATCCGATGCCCTGATCGACAAGGTGTTCTGGCGCGCCATGGCCGTGGTCGGCCTGCTGGTTGGCGGCCTGGTGCTCGTGACCATCATCCGTTCCCGCCGAGGTGGAGCATGATCCTGAGACGACTGATCCCGGTGCTCGCCCTGTCGGCGCAAGCAGCCATCGCCCAGGTGCCAGTCGAGGGCGCCGATGTGCCGCAGGACCTGCCTGCGGGCGTCGATGCGATCGCGAAGGCCGTCGATGCGCTGCCCAAGCAGGGCCAGGCCTACAGCCGTGAGCTCTCGGGCATGGTCGAGCGGTTTCCGACCTACCTCGGCGACGGTACGCAGCACGAGCAGGCCATCGTGATCGAGGGCTCCGACTCGATGTCGGTGATGCTGATCCAGGCAGGATTCGCGTGGGAGAAGGTCCAGCCGGCCTGCGATGTCGTGATGCGCCAGGGCTCGACCGACCGTGGGCTGCAGGCCCTTCGTGCCGGGCGGTGCGACCTTGCCGCCATGGCCCGTGCCCTGAAGCCCCAGGAGCTCGAGGCACTCTCGGCGGGTGGGCGCACGGTGCACCAGATCGAGGTGGCCCGTGACGGCGTCGCGATCTTCGTGCATTGCGACAACCCGCTGGCAGGCCTCACGCGCCGCCAGTGCAACGCCATCTTCTCCGCCACGCACTCGATGAGCCCGGGTCTGGTCCTCCGATGGAACGACATCGACCCTGCATCGCCGCTGGGCGAGGAGTTCTTTCCGCTGTACTTCCGCGACATCCGCACCGGCACCATGCAGCGGCTCATGGAATGGTGCATGCCCGGCGAGCCGATCACGACGATCGGCACCTTCGTCGAGTCGACCCCGTCATCGGTCGTCAATGCCTGCTGTGCTTACAGGAACGCAATGGGGGTGGCCAGTACGGGCGCTGCACAGGTGCGCGCTCGCATGGTGCCCCTCGCCAACGAGGACGGTGGCCCGTTCGTGGCGCCGAGTGTGTCGGCGATCAACGACGGCAGCTACCCGCTCACGCGTTCGCTGAACCTCGTCGTCGTGACGGACAAGGATGGCACCGTCCCGCAGCACGTCCTCGCCTTCCTCAGGTTCCTCTGGAGCCAGGACGGACAGGACGTGGTGGCGTCGTCCAAGCTCCTCCCGCCCGACCCCGCAAGGATTCCGCCTGCGCTCGGTTCGCCGGTCGACGGCAGCTGGCGCTGAGCGTCAGCCGAGCAAGAGCAGTTCACCAGCCAGTCCGGGCCCGAACGCCATGCCGGCCCACGGTCTGGGGATACCCGCCTCGAGCAAGTCGCGGATGATGAAGAGCAGCGTGGCGCTGCTCATGTTGCCATGCCGCCGCAGGACCTCGCGGCTGTGGTGACCGCTCTCGGTCGGGAGCGCCAGCGACGAGAGCACTGCATCGATCACGCGCGGCCCGCCTGGGTGGATGGCCCAGCCGCCGATGTGGTCGCGGACCAGTCCCTGCACCTCGAGGGAGCGACCGACCCAGGTCCCGACCTCACGCTCGAGGAGTTCCGGCACGCGCGCACCGAGCATCATCTCGAAGCCGTGGTCGCCCACGAGCCAGCCCATCTCGCCGGCGGTCGCAGGGAACAGCCGCGAGTGCGTAGCGAGGATCGCCGGCTGCGTCGCATCCGTCGACATGCCGATCACGCAGGCCGCGCAGCCATCGGCGAAGAGCGTGTTGGCGATGAGCTGGTCGAGCCGGTCGCTGTAGTGGAAGTGGGCGGTCGAGACCTCGGCGCAGCACACGAGCACCCGGGCCGAGGGCTCCGAGAGCACGATGGCACGCGCCACAGCAAGAGCATTCACCGCCGCATGGCATCCTTGGAAGCCGATGTTGGTCCGCCTCGTCGATGCCGGAAGCCCCAGCGCCTCGATCAGGTGCATCTCGAGGCCGGGCGCGCGGAATCCCGTGCAGCTGGCGGTCACGACGTGCGTGATCGAGGCCGCGTCGCAGCCCGACTGCTCCAGCGCTGCTCGAGACGCGCGCCCGCCCATGTCGCGCACGCCCGCCCACCAGAGTTCCATGCGCGCTGCCGTGGTTGGTCCGCCAGATCCATCATCGGCGGGGTAGAACGACTCCCCGAACGGTGATGCAAGGCACGCGCATGCGCGCGCATCGATCCCGCTGCGATCGGCGAGCCGCTCGAGGACGCGTGCGTCGATGCGTGCCGGAGAGAGCCGACGCGCGATCGTGAGCCACTCGGATCGCGGCAGCTCGCGCGGGGGCGTACTGGTAGAGAGGCCGAGGATGCGTGGTTGATTCATGGAGCGACTCCGTGGCCGGCTGTGGAGGTCCGATGTGGTTGTCCGATGGGTCGCGCGAGCCGTGCGGCAAGGGTCGGCCAACGGCGTGCGATGGCGAGCCCGGCGTGAACGGTTCTTGGCGAGCGCAAGAGGTTTGCGATGAGGCCGCAGCGCCAACGGTCGCGCCCGAGCAGGTTGGCCCATTGTGCGGGCCACTCGCGCCAGCATGACGGCTCGTGGACCATGCGAGCGGCCATCAGGCCGGCGGCGTGGCCGCTTGCCAGTGCCCACGACATGCCCTCGCCGGTGAATGGCTCCACATATCCAGCGGCATCGCCTGCAACCAGGATGCCCGGCACGGCCAGCGTGGTTCGGCGCCGCGTGAGCCAGGGTGTTCCAGTCCATCGTGCCGTATCGATGGTGTGCCGGTCGCGCACTGCATCACGGAGCCAACGGGCCATCACGCCCGCAGGTCCCTCGTGTCGCAGCACGTCATGGTCGACGGCAGCGGCGACATCGACCCGGCCATCCTCGAGTTCCACGGCGCCCACGTAGCCGCCGGGCTCGACGCGCATCAGCACCTCGCCGCGGCAAAGATCGATCGAGCCCGGTGGCAGGATGGCGCCGAGGCCGATGCGGCTCGATGGTGCCACGCGCCATCGAACCCCAGGATGCGCATCGAGGGAACGCCCCGAGAGTCCGTCGGCCACCACGCACACCGAAGGTTGCATCGTCCACTCGGCACCGTCGCTGTTGGCTTGGACTGCGCCATCGATGCCGACGGTCACCGATGTCCCATGCAACACATCGACACCGGACTCCGTTGCGGCGCGTGAGAGCCGGGCGTCGAATGCACCGCGCGAGAGCGCGACGCCCGAATCGCGATCGATCCGCACCGAGGAGCGCCCCGACGACAGCCGCACGCTGCCGAGGCGAGGTGCGCCGTGGAGCACATGGTCGAGGCCCGCGTCGCCCAGCACGGCGACGCCGCGCGGGGCAATGCAGCAGCCGCAGACCTTCTCGCGAGGGAAGCTTGCCCGTTCAAGAAGCGTGACCCGCGCTCCGGCCTTCGCCGCCGCGATCGCCGCCAGGCATCCTGCCGGACCCGCGCCGATCACGACGACCTCGGTGCGTGGTGCGGATACGGAGCCTCCGGTGACTGGATGGACGACCGATGGCGTGCGCGCACTCATGGGGCGGTCCACCACAGCCGCCACCGCGCGGGCCAGGCGCGGTCCAGCATCGCGCCACCGAGTCCCGCCTCCTGCGACATCCGCTTGATCTCTCCAGGCCTGAATCCCGCACGCACGCTGAGGAGTGCATCGACGTGCACGACCGGTGATCGCGTCAACGCGCGACTCGCGATCCACGCGAGGACGTAGCCCAGCTGGGAACGATCCAGGTCAGCGACGCCCAGGGCCATCGTCGAGGCCTGCTTCATGCCGCGGAGCACTCCGACCACTTGCGGCTGATCGAGGTGGTGCACGAACAGCGAACAGATCGAGACGTCCGTCGCCGGCAGTTCGTCGGCCGTTGCATCGAGTCGGTGGGCGGTGAAGTCGAAGCGCGCTTGCTCGGCCCGGCCCCTGGCCACATCGAGTGCGTGGGCGCTGACGTCACAGACCGACCAGTGGATGTCGAGCCCCTGCCTGCGTGCATGGTGCGCCATGGCCAGGGGCAGGTCGCCCGAACCGGTGGCAACGTCGAGCACACGCAGTGGCCGGCCGGCGTGGTTGGCGATGCGAGCCAGCGCCACCAACCGCGGCCAGAGGATGGCATGGCTCCGCGCAAAGCGGTTCAGCCGTGCCAAGCCACGCAGTGCGTCATCGTGATCCGCCGCGGGGAGCGACGGATCGTCCATCCACTCAGGCTCGCGACGGCGCTCCCGCAGGTCAGGCCACATGGAGCGCCGATCGCATCATGGGCAGACGGTGCTCCAGGTCCCGGGCTCGGTGGCGAGCTTACGGCCCAGATCCGACAGCGACCGCATGGTGGCCTCGTCGAAGTCGCCCTTGTTCACGGGGCGCCACGAATCGGGGATGGACGTCCATCGCACCTCGGTCTCGCCGTCGCCTCGCAGCTGGGTCACTTCGGCGAGTGCGAAGAGGTGGCGCAGCGAGGTGAGCGTGCTGTAGCGGATGGAGAGCTCCAGGCTGCGCGTGATGATCTCGGGCCAGCCTTCCTGGATCGTGCGCGGGATCGAGACGCCGTAGTTGTTGATGATCACCCAGTAGCGCAGCTTCGGGATCGGCTGGCCGGGATAGAGGCGCTTCCAGGTCGCGCCGAAGGTTTCCTCGCGGCCGAGGGCACCGCCGTAGATGATGTTGCTGGTCGTGCCACCGTCGACGAAGAGCTGTCCGTCGACCTCGCGGGGTGGGAATGCGCCGGGAATCCCGGCGGATGCGAGCAAGATGTCGCGCGGGCGGCGCAGCGCGGCGATCCGCTGCGCCTCGTCCTTCGCAGCCTTCAGGTTCACCAAGGCCATTTCAGCAGCAAGACCGTAATTGAACGGCTGCGGGCTGCCGTCGTCCACGTTGGTCGTCTGCACGGTGAGCACGCGTCCCTCGGCAGCCTCGACGGCGATGCGCTCGAGGAAGTTCCGCGAGACGATCGAGTCGAGTTCGCGCTCGAGCCCCGGCACCTCGAGGAAGCTGGCGTTCTCGGGCAAGAAGAAGAGCAGGCCGCGCGTCTTGACCCAGTCCGGCTTTGGGTTGCGGTAGAACTCGTCGATCTTGACCAGGTCGTCCTGGGCGCCGAGGTAGGCGAACGGAGCGATCAGCGCACCGGTGCTCACGCCCGTGACGATGTCCCACTTGGGCAGCTTCATCGGCGGGTTGGCGGACTCGGACCAGCCACGCAGCAGGCCGGTGCCGTATGCGCCGAAGTCGCCGCCGCCGGAGAGCACCAGGATGTCGAGCGAGAAGTTCGGGTCCGCCTCACGCTCCTTGTGGGCGTGCCGGCAAAGCGATTCCATGATGCCTGCCTTCATGGCACCGGCGAACATCTGGACCTGGGCCCGCCGGGCGAGCAGTTCCTGCTCGGTCTTGACGGCGCGCTTGGGGGCGCCGCAGGCAGCGAGCAGGACGACGAGGCACGTGGCGAGCGCGGGGATCCGGTTCATGCGCCGGATCCTATCG
>CAMDAQ010000096.1 GCA_945888705.1 Singulisphaera sp. GP187 | reverse complement strand
TGGTAGTAGTCGGGGTGCCCCTTGGCCACGTCGGAGCGGGTCATGCGCACCTCGGCGCCCATGGCGCGCAGGTGGCTGACCTTCTCCTCGCTCATCTTGTCGGGCATGACCACGACGAGCCGGTAGCCCTTCAGCGCCGCGATGAGTGCGAGCGCGATGCCGGTGTTGCCGGCCGTTGCCTCGACGATCGTGCCGCCGGGCTTGAGGGCGCCGGATCGTTCGGCGGCCGCGACCATCTCGACGGCGATGCGGTCCTTGATCGACTGTCCCGGGTTGAGGTTCTCGAGTTTGACGTACAGCTCGCAGCAGCCCGTGTCGAGGTGACGCAGGCGGAGCATGGGGGTGTTGCCCACCATGTCGAGAAGGCTGTCGTAGACAGGAGCGATCGGCATCGAGGGAGTGTACGGGTGCGCGTGAGGGCGATTTGCCGCACAATCCGGGCATGGGCGTGATCCTCGAGACCGTGGATGGCCGGTTGGCCATGCGCAGCGATGCCGACGCGCCGGGCTCGGGCGTGTCGATCGATCTGGGCTCGATCGACGTGCGCGCGCTCGGCGGGCATCCGCTCGTGCGCGCGGTGGGCAAGGGTGTTGGTCCTGTCGTCGATGCAACGGCCGGCCTGGGCGGTGATGCGTGGATCCTTGCCGCATCAGGTCGCGCGGTCGTGGCGCTCGAGCGGCACCCATCGATCCACGCGATCTTCGCTGATGCACTCACGCGCGCACGGGCAACGCCGACGCTGGCTCACGTCGCTGCGCGCGTCACGCTGGTGCATGCTGATGCGCGGGTTGCCCTGGCTGAGGCAGCGCTGGGTGCGTGGGCGATCCTGGTCGATCCGATGTTCCCGCCGAAGGTGAAGTCGGCGCTCGCGCCACGCGACATCCGCTTGGTCAAGGAGGCCGTGGGAGAGGACCCGGATGCTGCCGAGGTGCTTGCGGCGGCGCTGGCCACGCATGCGCCGCGCATCATCGTGAAGCGGCCGCACGAGGCGCCGCCGTTGGGTGGAGTTCCGCATCACGTGATCGAGAGCCGGCTCGTGCGCTACGACATCTATGATCGGCCGCACCTGATGCCCAAACCATGAGCGCTGCGTGGTTCCATGTTCCCTCGCTCGCCGAAGCCGGCATCGTCTGGATCCCGAAGGACGAGGCGAAGCACGCGTTGGGTGCACGACGGCTCGGGCCCGGGGACGCGGTCACGCTCTTCGATGGCGCCGGCCACGTGGGCACGGGTGTCGTCACGGATCAGCGCCGGCATGATGGCGCGCTCGCGATCGAGGTCGGCGCGGCGTCCGCGGCGCCGCGGGCACGTCCGGCGGTGCATCTGGCCGTTGCGATCCCCAAGGGTGATCGCAGCGCCACACTGATCGAGTCGTGCATGCCATTCGAGCCGGCGTCGATCACACCGCTGGCCTGCGAGCGAAGCGTGCAGCGCATGTCGGCGAACCTCGCAGCGCGCCTCGATCGCATCGCGCTCGAGGCCTGCAAGCAATCACGCCAGCCTTGGTCGTGCGCGATCGGCGCAGAGGCCCCGCCTGAGGCGGCGGTGCGGGCGGCGCAGGGGCGCGCCTTCATCCTGCATCCGGGCGGCGCGCCGCTCTGCGAAGCAGCGCGTGGCCTCGAGGCCATGACGCTGCTCATCGGCCCAGAGGGCGGCTTCTCCGATCGAGAGGTCGCTGCCTGCGAGGCCGCTGGAGCGGTGCGCGTCGGACTCGGTGCCACGATCCTCCGCATCGAGCTCGCAGCGAGCGCGGCGATGGCGGTGCTGCGGCTTGGTTGAGCGTGGCGCGCTGGGGCCGCTGGGCCGGCTGCCGGGAAACAAAAAGGCAGCCGCTGGGCCGGCTGCCGGGAAACAAAAAGGCAGCCGCTGGGCCGGCTGCCGGGAAACAAAAAGGCAGCCGCTGGGACGGCTGCCGAAGATGGAGCGTACCGGAGTCGAACCGGTAACCTCTGCCTTGCAAAGGCAGCGCTCTGCCAATTGAGCTAACGCCCCGTGCGGGGGAGCGGAATCCTACCGTGGGTGGGCTGATGTGGAAACAGCGTCGTGCGTGGCGCTTCGCGGCGCCGTCCTTGGCGTGGATGCCCTGGCGAAACGGAGCCCGAAAAGAAAGAACGCCCCGCGCCGGGCGGGGCGTTCGAAAGGTGACGGCCTTTGAGGGGCTCAGTCGTTCATTCTGACGAGCCGGTCGAGACCGGCATGCCGTCGGTGGCGGGGGTGGACGGAGTGCGCGAGACCGGCAGCGACTCCATCGTGCGTGGGCGAATGAGCTTCACGCGCAGCGTTGGGTCGTAGGTGGTGTCGCCCTTCACGCCCACCAGCGTGCCGAGCATGGGGTCGTACTCGAAGCAGTCGTCGGGGACCACATAGGCGATCGCCTGGCCCGTCGTCGGATCCGCGAGCACGTAGAGCTCGGGCAGCGATGAACCGTCGTACACGACCGACTGGTTCAGGTAGCCGAACGCATCGAAGTCCGCGCGCGACTCGACGGCCTTGGCGATGACCGCGAGGGCATCGGCGTTGGCATCGAGCGCGTTGATGGTCGCGGCGACGTTGGCGTTCTCCTGCTGGATCTTCATCAGCAGGTCAATCTGCTGAAGGCGCCAGTTCACCGTCGACTTGGCGCCGGCATCGGAACCGGCGTTGTCGAGGAACGTCATGTACTGCCCGCGGATCGCCTCGAGTTCCTCGGAGCGGTCGGGCTGCTCGCGCACGCGCTTCCACGTCGATTCGAGATCGGCGAGCTTGGCGCGGCGTTCACGGAAGAGATCAAGCGCAGTGGGCTTGGGCGGCTCGACGACGACGACCTCCTCGACCACGACGACCTCTTCGGTCGGCGCGGCAGCGGCCGGGCCGCTGGCATCGAGTTCGGGCGTCGCTGCAGTGGTCACGGGCGCGGGCGTCTGCGTGGTGGCCACGGCCGGTGCAGGCACCGACTTCACGGCATCAGCTGCCGCTTGCACTTCGACTGGCGCAGCCTTGCGCACGTAGTTGGCGTTGACCCAGCCGTTCGCGGTGCCGGGCATGCGCACCTTGTAGACCGGCAGGCCATCGACTTCAAGCGTCTCGACCACGTTGAGCGTGGTGCCCGCGGGCAGTGTGGCGATCGACTGGTACGAGTTGCGTGCTGCGCCCTGAGCGCTCGAGTTCGGTGCGCGCAGCGGCGTCTCGGCAGTCAGGGACAGCGTGGTGCCGTCAGCCGAGAGCGTGCCGCCCGACACGAACGCGTGCATGCCGGCGAACGCGCCGCCACTCGTGCGAACACGAACCCAGCCGTTCGACTCCTCGATGACCTCGACGACATCTCCCGACTGGAGCTTGCCGAAGGGGTACGAGTCACCGATGACCGGACCGGTCCGCACGTTGACGTTGTTGGAGGTGATGCGGCCTTGGTAGAGCGCTTGGGTGGCGTCTTGCGCAGAGGCCGAAGCTACGCATGCCATCGCGACGATCAAAGGAGTCCATTCCTTCATGGGGCGGATAATACTGAAATTCGCTTGCTACCATCCCGAGAATGCCCCGGATTCTGCGATTTTTTGCCTTCGCCCCGCTCGCGCTTGTGGTGGCCGCGTGCGAGTCACCCTTGGGCACCCGAGACGACGAGGCGGAGTGGCGCCAAGCGGTCGACGGCGCACTCAAGCGGCAGATCGATGCGTCGCAGCCGGCTGATCCGGCCAAGCCCGTCACGCGCGTGGCCGCCACGGCGCCCGCCAACCTGACGGCGCGGGCTCCGGAGCTCGAGGCCTTTGGTCCGGTTGCCGCTGGCGCGGGCATGAAGCTCGATCTTGGCCCCGGGCTCTCGGGCACCGAGCAGCCGCAAGTCGGTCTTTCCCTGAAGGATGCGCTCACCACAGCCCTTCGCAACAGTTTGCCGGTGCAGGGCGCGCGCATCGATCGCGCGATCCGCACGACGGAGATCGATCAGGCGGAGGCAGCATTCGATGCAGTGCTGGTGGCAGGCGGCGGCTATCAGGGCACCGAGGATCCGCAGCCCGCGATCCAGATCAGTCCTGCAGTGCCGGCGTCCAACTTCGCGTCGGTCGAGAACCGTGGCGGCAACCTGACGGCCGGGCTGCGCAAGCAGCTTGAGACCGGTGGTCGAGTCGGCCTCGACGTCGGGGTGACGCAGAGCGAAAATCTCAACGGGGTGACCTACGTTCCCAACCCCGCCTACGAGTCCTCGCTCGACCTCACCCTGGATCAGCCGCTCCTGGCCGGCGCCGGCGAGGACGTGGCGCTCGCCCAAGTTCGGATTGCGCAGGTTCGGGATCGTGCAGCGGCGGAGGAACTGCGCCGATCGATGCAGGATCTGCTGCTCTCCGTCGAGGACCAGTACTGGGAACTCCACGTGCGCCGCCAGGAAGTGGTGGCCGCGGAGTGGCTCGTCCAGGTCGGCACCGAGGTGCGGGATGTGCTGGAAAAGCGCCAGAAGCTCGATGCCACCGTCGCCGACTACTCGGATGCGGTTGCCACGGTCGAGCAGCGCAAGTCCACGCTCATCAACGCGCGGAACGCCGCACGCACAGCCAGCGATCGCCTGAAGCTGTTGATGAACGATGCCCAGTTCCCGGTCGGCACCGAACTGGTCGTGGCCACGACCGACGAGCCCCCGACCTCGCCGATCGACTTCAGCTTCCGCGAGAGCGTGATCACCTCGGTCGAGCGCAATCCGTCGGTCAAGCTCGCGCTCCTGTCGATCGACCAGGCCGACATCAACACGACCGTCGCCAACAACGGGCTGCTCCCGCAGCTCGACCTCAACCTTGCGGTCGGCCTGAACGGCCTCGATGGCGATCTGGGTGGCGCCAGCGAGGACATCGTCGATGCCGATTTCGTGTCCTACCTGGCCGCGCTGCAGTTCTCGCAGCCCATCGGCAATCGGCCTGCGGAGGATGCATGGCGCATCGCGCGTCTCCAGCGCAGCCGTGCGGTCACTGGCTACCAGCAGGCCGTCGAGAATGCGGTGTTCGGCGTCAAGAGCGCGCTGCGCGACGTGAGCGCGGCCTACCAGCTCATTGAGCAGGCTCAGATCACGCGGCTGGCGCAGGCGGAGAACCTGCGGGCGCTGCTGCTGTTGGAGAAGACGCTCGCGGCACTCACTCCCGAGTTCCTCGCGCTCAAGTTCCAGCGACAGAACGCGCTGGCGAATGCACACGTGGAGAGTGCGCGTGCGAAGGCCCGCTACAACCAGGCGATCGCCAGGCTGCAGCAGGCCTCGGGCACGATCCTCGAATCCAAGGGATTCAGCTTCGACGAGGCCGGCAGTTGGGGCGCCCCGCGCTGAGCCATGCCGATCGTCCTGCCCTACGACAGCGAAAGCGTGCACTACGCCGCAGGCGAGTTGCGCAGCGGGGGGGTCGTGGCGTTCGCGACCGAGACCGTCTACGGCCTTGGTGCGCGCACCATGGATGCCGAGGCAATCGAGAAGCTCTACGCACTCAAGCGACGGCCGGCCGACAATCCGCTCATCGCGCACGTGCTCGATGTCGCCTCGGCGCGGCCGCTCGTGGCGGACTGGCCGCGTGAGGCGTCCTTGCTGGCCAGTGCGTGCTGGCCGGGCCCGCTCACGATGATCCTGCGCAAGGCCGAGTCCGTGCCGCTGGCTGCGACAGGCGGCCGAGACACCATCGCGATCCGCTCACCAAGGCACCCGCTCGCGCGCGCGCTCCTGCACGCGGTCGGTGCACCGATCAGCGCGCCGAGCGCCAACCGCAGCGGACAGGTCAGCCCGACGGCTGCCGAGCATGTGGCGCAGGATTTCCTTGACGAGCCCGAACTGCTGATCCTCGACGGCGGGCCGTGCACGCTCGGCATCGAGAGCACCGTGATCGACCTGATGACGCTGGTGCCCATCGTCCGGCGGCCGGGCTCCGTCACGATCGAGAGGCTGCGCGAACTGCTCGGGCGGGTCGATGTGGAGCATGCGTCGAGCCAAGGCGCGAGCCCCGGCACGGCGGCGCGCCATTACGCGCCCGAGCACCCGGCCGTCCTCGTCGACGGCCACGATCTGCAGCGCGCGCTTGATGCGTCCACCGAGCCGGCTGCGGTCATTGCGTTTGAGGGTCGGTCCGTGCCGTCACCGCACCGGCTCGTGCCCATGCCGCGTGACGGCGAGCAGTACGCGGCGCTGCTGTATGGAGCGCTGCGACGCGCCGATGCGTCGGGCTGCGCGCGCATCGTGATCGAGCGGCCAGAGCACTCTGGCGGTGCGTGGGATGCAATCGCGGATCGCCTCGCGCGCGCGACGGCGTGAGCTTCGCCGGGTGCCGGGGCAGGGCTAGACTTCCCTCCATGTCGACCGCCGCGCGCGTGATCCGTGCCCCTCGTGGCAACACCCTGACGTGCAAGAGCTGGGCCGCCGAGGCAGCCATGCGCATGCTCATGAACAACCTTGACCCCGAGGTGGCGGAGCGCCCCGGCGACCTGATCGTCTACGGCGGTCGTGGGCAGGCGGCGCGCTCGTGGGAAGCGTTCGACGCGATCATCACGAGCCTGAAGTCCCTTGCCCCGGACGAGACGCTGCTCGTGCAGAGCGGCAAGCCCGTCGGCATCGTGCGAACCACGGTCGACTCGCCGCGGGTGCTCATCGCCAACTCGAATCTCGTGCCGCACTGGGCCACGCAGCAGCAGTTCGACGACCTCGCCGCGCGTGGGCTCATGATGTTCGGCCAGATGACTGCGGGCAGCTGGATCTACATCGGCACGCAGGGCATCCTGCAGGGGACCTACGAGACCTTTGCCGAGTGCGCGCGCCAGCACTTCGGCGGAACGCTCAAGGGCACGCTCAACGTGACCGCTGGCTGCGGCGGCATGGGCGGCGCGCAGCCGCTGGCCATCACGATGAACGAGGGCACCTGCCTGATCGCGGACACCTGCCGCGAGCGGCTCGAGAAGCGCGTGCACGACCGCTACCTCGACGAGCTTCACGATGACCTTGATGCAGCGATCGATCGCTCGCTCGAGCTCAAGCGTGCGGGCAAGGGGATCAGCGTCGGCGTGCTGGCCAACGCAGTCGACCTGCTGGCGCGGCTCGATGCGCGCGGCATCGTGCCGGAAACGCTGACGGATCAGACCAGCGCGCATGATCCGCTCGAGGGGTACTACCCCGACGGGCTCACGCGCGAGGCCGCCGATGCCCTGCGCGAGAGCGATCCGGTGCGCTACCAGGAACTCAGCATGGCCTCGATGGAGCGCCATGTGCGGCTCATGGTTGGCTTCCTGCGCAAGGGCTCCAAGGTCTTCGACTACGGCAACAACATCCGCCAGCGAGCCTTTGACATGGGCTTCAAGGATGCGTTCGCGTTCCCGGGCTTCGTGCCGGCGTACATCCGCCCGCAGTTCTGCACGGGTCGCGGGCCGTTCCGCTGGGTCGCGCTCTCGGGCGACCCGGCCGACATCGCGGCGACCGATGAAGCCGTGCTCAAGCTCTTCCCCGAGGACAAGGGCCTTGAGCGCTGGATCCGCATGGCGCAGGAGCGCGTGGCGTTCCAGGGCCTGCCGGCGCGCATCTGCTGGCTCGGCCTGGGCGAGCGGCACCGCGCGGGCCTTCGCTTCAACGAGATGGTCGCCAGGGGCGAGGTGAAGGCGCCGATCGTCATCGGCCGCGACCACCTCGATTGCGGAAGCGTCGCAAGCCCCAACCGCGAGACCGAAGGCATGAAGGACGGCACCGACGCGGTGAGCGACTGGGCGATCCTCAACTTCGCGGTGAACACGGCGAGCGGCGCGAGTTGGACGAGCTTCCACCACGGCGGCGGCGTGGGGATCGGCTACAGCCAGCACGCCGGCCAGGTCATCGTCGCCGATGGTTCGCCCGAGGCGGCCAAGCGTCTCGAGCGCGTGCTCACGAACGATCCGATGATGGGCGTGTTCCGCCATGCCGATGCCGGCTACGAGCTGGCGCAGCAGTGCGCGGATGAGCGCGGCGTGAAGATCCCGCTTCGGCCCTGGTGAGTGTGGGCGCCGGCGGTTCGGCGCGCTGCGTCCGTGGCTGTTGGTTCGCAACCGTCGCTCCGTTGGGGCGCCGGCGGTTCGGTGCGCTGAGTCCGTGGCTCTTGGTTTGCGGCCGTCGCTCCTTTGGGGCGCCGGCATGCCTCGTTCGCTCAGACAGTCCTCGCCTGCTCAGAAACTGGCGCGGAAGTCAACGTGTGGTCACTGACTGGCACTGCGCGCCAGCTTTCCTCGCAGGCTCCGGAACTCGCTCGGCGAGGCATGCCGCGCCCCCT
>CAMDAQ010000095.1 GCA_945888705.1 Singulisphaera sp. GP187 | reverse complement strand
GCTGCGCCCGCCAGGTCGCGCGAGGCATGCAGGAGTTCCGCAATCGCCTGCTGCCGAGCACCCAGCATCCGGAGTCGATCCAGCGCCGCAGCATCCATGGCGCGGCCGGCCAGTCCGGCGAGGTAGGACGAGATCTCCTCGCCCAGCCGTTCGAGCGACTCACCGAGACGAGCCGCATCGAGCGATTGCACGACCTGGGCATCCATGCGGACGCCGCCAAGCATGCCGGGCATCGCTGCAATCAAGCGGCGCTGCTCGCGCTCCACGAGTTCCATCGCCACATCGGGCGTATCGAGCGCGCCATCGCTCAGAAAGATGGGCTTGGCAAGCGAGTCCTCGCGCCGCTCGGGAGCAAGGCGCTCAAGCACCGGCAACGCCCGCTCCGAGAGCATCGCGCCGATGAGCGGACACAGCAGCATCTGCGCCGTGTAGCCGGCCGCCAGCGCCGTCTCGAGCTTCATGCCCGCGCCACGCAAGAGATCCATCAGTGATGGCACCCAGTCAAGCGATGCGGCGCCGAGCCACACGCCGAGCAGCACCGAGGCGATCGCATTGATGATCGCCTGCCACAGCGCGATGCGACGCGCCTCGCCGTGCAGGCCGCCGCCCAGGAGCAGCACCGTCAGGCCGATGCCGACCCCGGTTCCGTGGATCACCATCAGCGCGTGCTCGGGCTGCAGGAGTCCCTTGCCGCACAGCGCGATCAGGATCACGACGATGCCGCTCGAACTCTGGATCAAGAGGCGGAGCGCAGCGCCGAGGACGAAGCACAGCGGAATCCACGACTGCAGCACGGCCGCGAGCGCAGCGAACCACTCCGCACCCTGGATGGGCGATGCCGCGCGCTTGATTTCGACGAGCCCGAAGAGCAGCAGCCCGACACCCAGCATGGCGTGCAGACCTGCCTTGAACGGCTGGACGCGCGACGATCGAAGCGACAACCCGACGAGTCCGATCAGCCAGAGCGTTGCGAGCTCGAGGTTGACCGCCGCCAGATACGCAAGCAGCGCCGTGCCGGGATTGGCCCACGCGACGACAGACAAGGCGCGCCGTGCCGGCAGCAGACCCGCCGTGACCAGGCCTGCCAAGACGAACGACACGGCCGTCGCGCTCTGGCTCACCGCGCCGAAGGTCACGCCAAGCAGCGCCGCACGGAACGGACTCGCCACCGCCGCGGCCGCACGCGCGCGCATCGACCTCGAGGCCAAGCCACGCAGGCTGTCCTTGATCGCATCGAGCCCCAAGAAGAAGAACGCCAGCCCCGCGAGCAGGAACGGGAGCCAGCCAAGGCCGTCCATGGCGATCAGCCGACGAGCAGCGCGTCGCGCGCGACGTCAACGCTTGGATGAAGCTTGATGAGTGCGGTCAGGCCCGCGATCCGCAGGAGCTGCTCGACCGATGGCTGCGGCGCGCAGATGCCGACGGTCCCACCCGACGGCTTCACCGCCTTGATGGCGCTGATGATGACGCGGAGTCCGGCGCTGGAGACGAACGACAGCCCGGATGCCTCGATCAGGAGATGGCGGCGCTCGCTCGAAAGGAGCGGCAGGATCATGGACTCGGCTTGTCCCTGCGAGCCCTCATCCAGCGATCCAAGGAGGTGCACGATGACCACGGGGCCGTCCGATTCGATGCGGACCGTCAGGACATCGCGGGCAGCGGCCATCGATGAAGGGTACTCCGCAGATGCGCCACAAACGATTGTTCACATCATGCAAAGGCGGCGAGGTGGCTCGTGGGCGAGGACGCACACCTGCAGCGGAATTACGATCCCGCCATGCTCCGACTTGCCACGCTGCTCGTCTCCGCCCTCACGCTCATCGCCGCGCTTCCGGCCTGCTCGAGCCTGGACAAGGCCGACCAGATCCGCGCCCGTGACGAGAAGCTGCCAGTCATCATCACGGCCGCCAACATCAGCGTGCCCAACGCGATCGACGGAGTCACGTTCCTGGTCTCGTGGGCGAACACGTCGACCAAGACGATCAAGTACGTCAAGTTCGAAGCGCAGCCGTACAACGCGGTTGGCGACCCGGTGCGGTGCGATGTGCGCAAGGCCGGCCGCCGCGAGTTCACCTGCACGGGGCCGTTCAATCCTGGCTATCCCGACGGAAGCATCTTCGATGGCTTCAAGTTCCGTCATGCTTGGTACAACGGCTCGATTCGCTGCGTCGAAATCGTGTCCTGCGAAGTGATCTACATGGACAACTCCAGCGAGATCTTCCAGGAAGCGGACCTGCCCAAGATCTTCGCAGCAGGCATGGAAGCCAAGTGCATGGTCAAATGAGCGGCATGACCCCCGCCACTGCCTCCGCATTCAAGGGCCTGCACGCCGCTTCGCTCGCCCCCGCCGCGCTCGACCTCAAGACCAAGGAACTCATCGCGCTCGCCTGCGGCGTCAGCCGGCTGTGTGACGGGTGCATCGTGCACCACACCAAGGCTGCCAAGGCCGCAGGTGCCACGCTCGCCGAGATCCAAGACACGCTCGACGTGTGCGTGCTCATGGGCGGCGGGCCCGCGACCGTCTACGGCAAGAAGGCGCTCGACACCTACAACGCGTAAGCGTTCCGATCAATCCGGGATGGGCGTGACCTGCGTGCCTTGGGCGTGTGCTTCGCGCACGGTCCAGTCGATCGCCAGCGTTCCGGGCTTGCCAGCGGCCGCAGCGGCCGGCACGGTCACCAGCCACTTGAGGATCCCCTGCGGCTTCTCATCAGCCACGTACTTGGCATCGGTCGCCAAGGCGGGCGTCACCTTCGGCAGCTCGACCTTCACCTGCTCGTTGCGCGAGACCGGCATGCGGTCGTAGACCTCGATCGTGGCGGCAGTGGGCAGCGTGTTCACGAGATCGATGCGGTACTCCCACTCGGTCACGTCGCTCTTGCCGAACACGCCCTTTTCAGCCGTGCCCTTGCGCACGAGCTGGCGCTTGGCTTCGATGCGGCGATCGGTGCCGAGCCAGAAGGTCATCTCGCTGCCGGCGGAGAGATCGGGAAGCTGCGTGCGGCCGACCGAATCGCCGCCAAGGAAGACGGTGATCGGGCCCGAGAGCAGCTGGTACGGCGACGAGTTCGCAGCCGTCGCCTTGATGAAGACCGCAGGGTCGGCGACTGGCTGCGCGACATGCACGAACGTCGGCGACAGGTCGATGGTCGCGATGCGCTGCGTGCGAGCCTTCTGTGCATCACTGGTGATCGTGACCGACCGGTTGATCGGAAAGTTCGCAACCGTGCCCGACTGCACCGCGACCGCATCGGCGAAGAGCGCCTCGAAGGCCTCGTTCTTGTCGTACCCACCGGTGCTGCCGGGATCCATGCCGCTCGAGCCGAACGGTCCGCCTTCGCCGGGCTTGCCACGGCCCTTGCGTGCCATCGGTGCCGCGTCCATCATCGGCGCCGGCGCACCAGTCGCCACCATGCTGCCCGCGATCGGCGGCGGCACGAACACATCGACCACGATCGGCGCCACGCCGTTGGGCTGGGCGCGCTGGGTCGGCTGTGCGGTCGAGAGCGTGAGCTTGATGTTGTCCCACGATTCGCCGGTGTTCTGCAGGATCTGCGCGTCGTACTCCAGGCTCAGGGTCTTCGCCTCCATGTCGGCCCGCGCGGCGTACTTCGGCGTCCACGTGGCATCGCCCACGAGGTAGCGCAGCGTGACCTCGGCCGGCGCGGCGCTCGACTTGCCCAGCGTGACGATCGCCGTGCGCTCGATGAGCGTTCGGCCGCCAAGCGCGTTGACCTTGGCATCGAGCGATGACGCGAGCCGGTGGTTGGCGAGCGTTTCAGCGTCAAGCGCCGTGCGTTCGGCGATCAGGTCGCTGCGCGCCTTGCCGAGCCACTCGACCTGCGCGGCGAGCGCTGCAGGATCGAGCGACTTGGAGCCGAAGTCCTTCGCGCTCTCGGTCGCGGTCTTGGCGGCGATGGCATTGAGGAGATCGTTCTGGTCCTTCAGCCGTTGCCCACGCAGCGCAAGCACCTGTCCTGCGCGCTGCGCCGCCTCCAGGTCCTCGATCGCCTTCTTGAGCTCGGGATTCGAGTTGGCGTCGTTGGGCAGGCGCGTGGCTTCGAAGCGCACGTCCAGCAACTTCGCGCCGCCCTTCGGTGCGCTCACCGTCGCCTGCACGCTGTCGGCATCGATCGCAGCCGGCAGGTTCGTGAAGCGCAGCTCGAAGAGCCCCTCGCGCTCGGGCGCCGCGGCCATGCGCGAGACCATCGCGCGGCCTTGGTAGAGCGTGACCTCGCCGATCGGCGCGGTCGGGGTCAGCGTCTCGAGCTTGGGTTCCTGGGCAAGGGCGATCGAGGCGGTGAGCGACAGGATGAACGTGGCGGCGTGCAGCATGGTGGGGAGGGTACTTGGGTAGGGCATGGGTTCCCGAGCCATGGCCGGCCGCGGAGACCTGTCCACGGATGGTCGGCCCATCGTCGCGCTCACGGCGCAGGCAGCCGCAGCAGCACGTCCTCGCCCTGCCGAAGGACCCACAGCCTGCCCTCAGATCGCTGCTCCTCCCGCACCGTCATCGGCTGCCCAGTCCGCGGGTCGATGGGCGTGCTGGCTGCGAAGTCAGGCACGAACTCTGCCACGGAGGCCGGCAGCGTCGACCGCTTGTTGCGCCACAGCGCCAGCGCAAGCATGCCCTCCGCCGCCTCGGCATGGCATCGCTCCGCCAGTCCCGGGATCTGCATGGCGGCGGTCAGCCGCGCCCCCACATCAGCGGCCGCATCGAACGCCTCTCTGTCCAGGATGACCTGCGCCAGCGGATCGGACGGATACTGGACCGGCTGGCGCATCCACATCGGCGTGGCCTGCTGCGCTTCGACCGCGTCGAAATAGTTGGCGAGCTGCGTACGGACCTCCCGCCAACATCCGACTTTGTCGTGGATCCAGTGCCAACCGGGCTGGTTCATCAAGGTCGACCGTCTTCTATTTGATCCGAAGAATGGAAACAGATTGGATGGATCCGAGCAGACCCAAGCGACTGCGCCAATGGCGGTCCGCCGATTGGCCTTGATCGTCGCGGCCAGGTCCGGCCGCCATGCGTGAGCATGAACGCTCGCGGCCAACGCCGCGATCAACTCAGGATCAGGGTGGCGCTCGATCGCATCGCCCATCCGTGCGAGCGTCCAGCGGCCCAGTCGCGCGGCATCCTCGCGGTGATGCAGGCTCGGCAACTGGGCGATCCTCGCCTCGATCGCCAGTGCCGCATCAAAGGCGACGATCCATGCCTCTCGGTCGTCCTCATGCAGCGCGCGGTCCATCGTGTAGAGCGCCAGGCCCCAGATCAGGCGCAGCTGTTCCGTACCCCACTCCCATCCGACGGCCATCGCTGCCGTGTCGTGCGAGGTCGTCACGCCCATCGTCTCGACGTCCTTGCACGCCAGGAGCAGGTCAAGGAGGCCCGCTTCAAGCATCACGTTGTGCAGATGGATGGGATCACCCGCCCCCACAGCGACCAGTGCTCCTGATGCATCCTTGCGGGGCGGAACGAACGGCACGATCGGCCCACACCCTGTCACGGCGGGGGGCAAGCATGAAGCTGACCATGAGGCGGTGAGCCAGCCAAGCGGATGCAGCAGTGCTTGCACGCGGTCGGGGCCTTGCGGTGCAACGGGACCCGACGACCCCTGCTTCGCGCAGGTCGACCAGATCGACGGCAGATCGACGGCGTGCAGTTCGTCGCTGCGCATCGGGATCATCCTGATCAATTGGATGCCGGCCCACGATGCCCAGATCACCAGGGGAATTCCGAGCAAGACGATCGCAACCCGGACCGCCCGTCGCCGGGTCTCCCTGCTGAAGATCGGCGGCACGGCCACGCCGCGCTCCCGTCCGAACGGCAGGAATCGTGGCTGGCCGTCAGCACCCGTACGGACCGAGTCCATGACCAGCACCAGCGGCCTTCGGTTGCCGCATTCATTGCACTGCACCGCTCCGTCCGCGACCAAGCCACCAACGAGCGAATGGTTGCATGCAAGGCACAGGTTGCACCGGCGAATCAGCCTGCGAACGCGCCACCACAGCAGCCCGTCGCGCGTGAGGAACCACCCCGCTGCGACGGCCATGAAGGTCAGGATCAGCATCACGCCCACACCGGCGGTCGGCCACCCCATGAAGACTCGGTTCAGCCCCAACTGCAGTCGCATGCCCATCGCCGTGACCCAGTCGTTCACGGGTGGCCCGAAACGGTTCCGCAGGGCAATGTCGCCCACCACAAGGAACGGCACGACCGGAGCCGCAATCGCCATGATGCCTTGCATCACGAACCACGACACCTTCCGGATCGTGCCGGACCGGGCACGGACCATGAACTCGCGGCAGTTGTCGTCATCGAACGCGTCGAGTTCGGGGAACGCACGCCAGAGCTTGCGCGAGATCAGCCGCATGCGTGGCAGTGTGACAGGCCGATGCACACCGCTCAAGAGTGGATCACGCAAGAGCCACAGAAAGTGATCCGGCGATCATCGCTGGTTGGGTCACCGCGCCGGAATCGCCAAGGTCACCGGGATGAACCGGATGCGGCGATAGTCGTCGGTTTCGGCCAGCACGCCGATCTTGCCGCCACCAAGGTCAACCGGCGCGCTGTAGGCGAAGAAGCCGGGTGCGAGCGGCTGCTTGATCGACCAGCTCGCTCCGTCATCAAGCGAGATCCAGAGCGTGCCATTCGTGCGTGCCGTGGTGCTGTCACAGCCCGTGAACGCGAGTACGGGGCGTGCGCCCACCGCGACCGACAGCAGCCCCGCCTGGCAGCAGGGATCCGGAAGCGACTTGATCGGCGCGAGCTCGGTCCACGTCGCGCCGCCATCCTTCGAGCGCGCGGCGAGTCGCTGCTTTGCGCCGTGGAAACTGCGGGCATTCAGGACCAGCTCGCCGCCCTGCACCTCGGCGACCTGCACTTCGTTGGCGTGTGCAGGTGCTCCGCCCGGGGCGACCGCACCCATCGACCACGTCGCGCCACCATCGTCGCTGAAGCACGTGTACACGGTCCATTGGCCGTACGGCCCTTGGTTGAACGGCACCACGATGCGCCCGGCATGCGCACCTTGACGCAACTGGATCGCCGCGCCCGGGCCGCTCGCCACGGTCGGCGCCTCGGCTCGGCGCATGCTCGCGGTCACGTCGCGCGGCTCGCTCCACGTGGCCCCCGCATCATCACTCGTAAGCACGTGCACGCGGCACACGCCAGGACCATCCAAGCCGGTGGCTTGCTTGGCCTCGTGCGTGTCGGCTGGATAGCTCTGCACGACCACGAGCACCCGACCCGTGTGCGCGCCGGAGTGCAGCGTGACCACGCATGGGTTGTTGATGGAGCGATCCGCGAGATCGAGCACCGTTCGGGGCGCCGACCACGTGGCGCCGTCGTCATCGCTGGTCGCCAGGACCAGGTCGTTCGTGCCGATGTCGCCGAGCGCTGCGCGACCTTCGGCGAAGGCGAGCACGCGGGTGCCGGCCTTCGTGATCGCGGGGATGCGATAGACGGCGTTCGGCCCCGTTCCGCCGACGAACACATCGACCGCCGTACCGACCATGATCGGTGCCGGCATCGGTGGGCAGTTGGACACCTGCGGGCTCTGCTCCGGCACGGGCGCCCCGGTTTGCCCATGCGCCGCAACGCCGACCGCCATCACCAGCAACGCAACCGTCCACCAGGACCGAGCCATCGGTCGCGGCACGCGCCTCATCACGCCAGCTCCGCCGTCCCCGTCGAGTCGCCGAACGCATCGAGCTTGACGCCGACCTTCTCGGCGATGCCTCGATGCAGGTTGCAGAGCGGCGTGTCAGCAGCGTGCGCGATCACGCGGCCGCCCTTGAGGCCGAGTGCCGAGCCGCCGGCGACCAGGATCGGGAGGTCGGCGTGGTTGTGCACGTTGCCATCGGTGATCGCACCGCCGTAGAGCACCACGGTCGTGTCGAGCACGGAGCGACTGCCTTCCTTGCACGCATCAAGCGCACGCAGGAGCGCGGCGAAGCGTTCGCTGTGGAAGGTCGTGATCCGTGTGAAGGCCTCCATCTTCGCCGGATCGTTGCCGTGGTGCGAGACATCGTGGTGTCCCTGCGTCACGCCGACCTCGGCATACGGGCGGTTCGAGCCTTCGTTGGCAAGCATGAACGTGGCCACGCGTGTGGAGTCGGTCTGCAACGCCAGCGCGAGCACCTGCGAGAGCAGATCCGTGCGGCGCGCCAGATCCATCGGGCCACCGGCGAAATCAGGAATGCGATCCGCATCGAGCTGCGATGCGGCATCCTCGGCCACGCGCTGCTCAAGCCCGCGCACGGCGTCCATGTACTCATCAAGGCGGGCACGATCATCGCGACCCACCGTGCCCGCGATGCGCTTGGCTTGCGCGAGCGCACCATCCAGGATCGAGCGGCGCGAGCGCGCCTGCGCGGC
>CAMDAQ010000094.1 GCA_945888705.1 Singulisphaera sp. GP187 | reverse complement strand
GCGATCAACCAGGCGCGCCTCTTCAACATGCACGCGACCGGTGCCACCGAGAAGGAAGCGCGGCTCGAAGTGCTCACCGGCGAAGGCGGCGTGAACGACTGCGGCAACGCGCAGAACTGCGTGAAGGTCTGCCCGAAGGAGATTCCCCTCACCGAGTCGATCGCCGCCATCGGCCGCGACGTCACGGTGCACGCGGTGAAGAAGTTCTTCACGGGCCGCTGAGCGGCTCCGTCGGTGGTCCCTCCCGTCAGCCCGCCGACGAAGCGCTTGCAGCGGCGCCCTCGGTCAGTTCGTTAGAGCAACTCGCGCAGCACGCTGTCGCTGGTGAGCACACCACGCTCCGAGAAGCGCAGCCGATCGCCCGACCACTCCATGTCGCCGCGCGCGATGGCCGCATCGATGGCCGCCTGGCGCTGCGCTGCACGAGTCCCCCGACCCAACAGGGCCTGCACGCGCTCCGAGCGCATGCCGTCCAGCAGCCGCAGTCCCATCAGGAACGCCTCGCCGATCCGGCCATCCTCGTCGAGCGCCTCGACGCTGCGCACGGGCGGCCACGGGCCGTCGTCGAGCCACTCCTGCAGCACGGCCACGTTCTTCCAGCGCAGGCCCGCGGCATGACCGCTCGCACTCGGCCCGAGCGCGATCCACTCGCCGTCCTCCCAGTAGAGCAGGTTGTGACGGCATTCCTGCCCGGGCCTGGCCCAGTTGCTGATCTCGTAGTGGTGGTAGCCGGCCGCCGCAAGCGTGGTGACCGTGTGCTCGTACATGCTCGCCTCAAGGTCCTCGTCCAGCCGTTCGACGCCACCAGCCTCGAGGCGCGCGCGCAACGGCGTGCCCGGCTCGTACACCAGCCCGTAGCACGAGAGGTGATCGGGCGCGAGCGCCAGTGCCTGCGCGAGATCGTCCTGCCACTGTTCAAGCGTGGACGTCGGCACCGCGAAGATGAGATCGATGTTCAGTCGCGCGATCCCAGCCGCGCGGAGCAGCCCCATCGCGCGCGCGACCGATGCCGGCTCATGGTGGCGTTCGAGCTGGCGCAAGAGCGCCGGCTGGAAACTCTGCGCACCCATGCTCACGCGCGTGACGCCGGATGAGGCGAGCACATCCGCCTTCGATGCCGTCACCGTCTCGGGATTCGCCTCGACGGTCCACTCCGCACCGTCAGCCCATGGCAGCGCGTCCCGCAGCCCGCGCAGCAGTCGCGCGAGCCGCTCATCGGTGAGCAAGGTCGGCGTCCCCCCACCCACGAAGAGCGTCTGCAAGGGTTCGTGCACCAAGCCGGCCATCGCACGGGCCTCGGCCAGCAGCCGATCGACGAACGCTTCCTGACGGTCCTTCGTGTCGACGAAGGAATAGAAGTCGCAGTAGTGGCACTTGTGGAAGCAGAACGGCACGTGCACGTACGCACCGGTGGGCCGGGCCGCCGCGAGCCGTGGCAGCCACGCCGAGAGCGGCCGGGCCGTGGCCTGACCACCGGGCGCTTGCGGCAAGTGCACGGGTTCCATGCCCGCAGCCTAGCCCCACGCGCCGTTAGCATCCCGCGCTTCATGCACCACGCACCGCATACCACCGCCGTCGTCGGTCTCCAATGGGGCGACGAGGGCAAGGGCAAGATCGTCGATGTCCTCACCGCCGGCCACGATGTGATCGTGCGCTACAACGGCGGCGCCAACGCCGGCCACACGGTCGTGGTTGGCGACCAGCGTTACGCGCTGCACCTGATCCCCAGCGGGATCCTCTACCCCGATAAGTCGTGCGTCATCGGCAACGGCGTCGTGGTCGACCCCGAGAAACTGATCCAGGAGATGGAGGGCCTCGAGGCCCGCGGCATCAAGGTCGGCACGAATCTCGTGATCTCCGATCGTGCGCACGTGGTCATGCCCTACCACAAGGAACAGGATGCCGCGCTCGAGGAGTACCTCTCGGGCGTGACCGCCGGCGAACGCGGCAACCTGTCGATCGGCACGACGCGCCGCGGCATCGGACCCGCCTACGCCGACAAGATCCATCGCTCGACGGCGATCCGCATGGGCGACCTGCTCGATGCGGACTATCTCGCGAGCCGGCTGCAGGTCATCTGCCGCCTGCGGACCGAGGAACTCAAGGCGCTCGGCGTCCAGGCTCCGCCGCTCGATCCTGCGGCGCTGACCGCGCGCTACGCGGCGCTCGGCGAGCGCCTGCGCCCCCACATCAAGGACACCGTCTATCACCTGCACGATTGCCAGCGCGCCGGCCGCAGCCTGCTCTTCGAAGGCGCGAACGCTTGCCTGCTCGACATCGACCACGGCACCTATCCCTACGTCACGAGCTCGAACTGCTCGACCGCCGGGATCCATTCGGGCACGGGCATTCCCGGTCGCTCGCTGCAGCGCGTCATCGGGATCATGAAGGCCTACAGCACCCGCGTCGGCGCGGGGCCGTTCCCGACCGAGCTGCTGGACCAGACCGGCTCGACGATCCGCGAACGCGGCCGCGAGTACGGCACCACGACCGGTCGCCCCCGCCGCTGCGGCTGGCTCGACCTGGTCGCCGTGCGCTACAGCGCCATGGTCTGCGGCGCGACCGAGATCGCCTGCACGCTCTTCGACGTGCTCACGGGCTTCGACGAGCTCCGCATCTGCACCCACTATCGCCTGGCGGATGGCTCGGTCACCGACCGGTTCATCCCCGATGCCAAGCGGCTCGAAGGCGCCACGCCGGTCTACTCGACCTTCAAGGGCTGGACCGCGCAGGTCAGCGACCTGCCGGATCGCGCGGCCCTGCCCCAAGCAGCGCGGGATTACCTCGACGCCGTCGAGCAGCACGTGGGCGTGCCGGTGTCGATGGTCAGCGTGGGGCCAGAGCGCACACAGACGCTCGTCAGTGCCTGATCACTCGCGGGCCGTACGGCTCGACATCAGGCGCTTGGACCACTCGACCCAACTCACTTGACTGGCTTGCCGGGCTTGACGGTGGCCGGGGGCGGCGTCACCGGCGTGGCCGGCACGCTCGGTGCCGACTGAGCCCCACGGAAGGTCTTGGGATCGAGCGGGCGGCCAGGCGGCTTGGCTCGGCGCAGACCCTCGCCCCGCTCGCGGAACTGGTTGCCCTTCTGGCCCGCCGGCGGCGGCTCGGGAAGATCGCCCGTGAAGGACGTGCAGAGGGCTTCGGCGTACTGCACGCACGTGGCATCCCACGCCGTCGAGCAGCACAGCGGCTCGTAGCTGCACACCACGTTGCAGCATCGGAAATTGTTGCAGTACGGCTCTGTGCGCTCCTCGAAGCACGAGCCAGCCTGCGGCGAACCGCACGACTCGCCGCCGCACAGGTCGGCATCGCACACCTTGACCGCCAGTTCGACGCACGATGCGTCCCACTGGATCTGGCAGCAGTAGAAGTCGACCTCGCAGACATCCTGGCAGCACGCCTTGTTCTCGCAGCCTCCGCCCGGGTGCTGCACGCAGCAGCTGCCGGCCTCCGGCAGGCCGCAGCGGAGCGGGCACGCCTCGTCCTTCGCGTAGCAGTTCTGGATCGCGAAGCTCGCGCAGGTCTCGTCCCACGAGGTGTCGCAGCAATAGGTATCGAGCAGGCAGACCCGGTTGCAGCACTCCTCGTCGTTGCAGGCCGGACCGAAGTGGGGCTCGCAGCAGGTCAGCGCGCACGGATCGCCGCACTCGAGCCGGCAGCCGCAGCTGTCGAACTCGTAGGTGAGCTGCACGCAGGTCTCGTCCCACTCGAACTCACAGCAGAACTGGTCTTGCGCGCAGACCGTCTCACAGCACTGGCGATCCGCGCACCACGGGCCTTGGTGAGGCTCGCAGCAGTCGCCCAAGCCATCATCACCGCAGACCGGCACGTTGCACTTGGAGTTGGCCAGCTCCACGCACGTGGGATCCCATTCCGATTCGCAGCAGTACGAGTCGATCTCGCAGACCGTGCGGCAGCACTCGAAGTCGCTGCAGCCGGGAGTGAAGTGATCGGTGAAGCAGCTGGGCGCCTCAGGCGAGCCGCAGCCTTGTGCGCATCGTTCGCCGGCCAAGTCAGCGCAGAGGCCATCCCAGGCGATTTCGCAGCAGAACGGTTCCGTCTGGCAGACCGACTCGCAGCAATACGGATCGTCGCAGTAGGGCGTGTCGTGCGGCACTGTGCAGGATCCGTTGCAGCCGCTAGCGCAGCCGACGGTCCCGCAGCAGATCGACCGGGCCAGATTGGCGCACGCCAGATCCCAGCCATCGGTGCAGCAGCCAGGCAGCTGCGCACAGACCGCGGTGCAGCAGGCCAACTCCTCGCAACCGGGCGTGTCAGCATGCTCGGTGAAGCAGCTGCCGACGCACGGGCAGTTCCACTCGGGCTCCTGCTTCTCGCACAGGTTGGTGGCCAGGCTGGTGCACGCGCCATCCCAGCGATTCGTGCAGCAATCCGGGTCAAACGAACACACCGCATTGCAGCAGTAGGGATCGTCGCAACCCGGCGACTGGTGCTGGCTGAAGCACGAGCCGGCGCCCGGGCAGGTGTTGGGAGCGATGCAGATGGCGAGGGCCACCTCGACGCAGCGCTCGTCCCAGCTGGACTGGCAGCACTCGGGTTCGACGCTGCAGACCGCGGCCGCGCAGGCTTCGTTGGCGCAGCTGCGGGTCACGTGGACCGTGAGGCAGTCACCATTGCCGCCTTCGGAGCCGGCGGGCGGATTGCACCCCTGCACCGCCATGCGCACGCAGATCGCGTCCCAGCTCACTTCGCAGCAGTAGGGATCGAGCGTGCCGCAGATGAACTCGCAGCACGTCGGGTCGGCACAGGCTGCAGCGGTCGACGCCACGAAGCACGACCGCAAGCTGTCATCGCCGCAGGCCTCGATGGCTCCACTGCAGAGTTCAGTCGCCTCCTGCACGCAGGAGCCGTCCCACTGCTCCTCGCAGCAGAACGGATCGATCTCGCAGACGGTCTGGCAGCATTTCGCATCGCTGCACGTGGGGAGGCCGTGGCTGCTGTAGCAGGAGCCGCTCAGCAGGTCGCCGCAGCCGTTGCAGTTGGCGGTGGCGTACGAGGCGCACACGATGTCCCAGCCGACGTCACAGCAACGCGGGTCGGCGAAGCAGGTCTCGTCGCAGCAGTTCGGATCGTCGCAGCCGGTCGTGTTCGGATGCGGCACGAAGCAGCTGCCGAAGACCGGATCAAACGGGGTTCCCTGGCACTCGCGGATCTCGGCGCACCGCGCTTCCGCCCCGGTCACGCACGCTGCATCCCACGAGACGGCGCAGCAGAACGAGTCGTACGTGCAGACGGTGTCGCAGCAGACCTGATCGCGGCACCCCACCCCATCATGCACGGCGAAGCAGTTGCCCGACTCGGGGTCGCCACAGACGCAGGTCAGGCCCACGCAGTTCTCCGCCGCAAGGATGGCGCACGCCAAATCCCACCGGACCGTGCAGCAGAAGTCATCCGCCGCGCACACGAGCGCACAGCACGTGGCATCCCGGCAGAACGGCGTCGGGTGGCTCAAGCAGCAATCACCCGCATTGGGCGAGCCGCAACCAAGCTCCTCGCATTCAGCGATGGCCAGCTCGACGCACGGCGTGTCCCACGTGACGACGCAGCACGACGGCTCGATGGCGCACACGGTGGCGCAGCAGTCGGCGTCATCGCAATTGGGCAGCGCATGCTCGACGAAGCAGCTTCCCACCGGGTCACCGCACTCAAGGCACTCTTCACGCGCGGTCTGCACGCAGTTCCCATCCCAGTTGGTCACGCAACATGTGGGATCGACCGCGCACACCAGGTCGCAACACTCGGCATCGTCGCAGAACGGAAGCTCGCTCTCGGAGAAGCAGTCCCCTGCGCCGCTGCCGCCGCAGGTCAGGCACTCCGTCGAGGCCGTGTTCACGCAAAGGGTGTCCCACGAAATGGTGCAGCAGGTCGGTTCGAGGAGGCACACCGCCGAGCAGCAGGCAGCATCGTCGCACGCCGGCGTGCCATGCGCCGTCAGGCAACTTCCGGACCCTGCCTGGCCACAGAACGCCGTGGTCGTCGAACACGCGCGATTGGTCCGACCTGGCGTGTCCACGCCGAAGGCCGTCTGCTGGATCAAGGCGCGCCACTGGCCCTCATCAGCACCAGTCCCCTCGCAGCGCCACGCGTGCAGCGGAGCCTGGCTGCCTTCATCGGGAACCGTGATCGGCCCAACCGCAAAGTTCGGAGACGGGCAGTAGTTGCAGCCGAACGTCTCGCTGTTGGTCAACGTTCGCCGCAGGCCGACCGCATCGATGATGACGTGCCACGGCGGCGGGCCCGCATCGGCCGGAACCTGACGCGCCACGAGGCGGCAGGCGTTGCCCGTGTCGAGATCATCTCCGGGCGTTGGCTCCGTCGCCACCGGGACGTACTCAGGGCTGAGCGCGAACGGGCGGCGATAGGTCAGGAGCACCGTGAGGTTGCGTTGCGCCGGATTGCCAATCGGCAGGACGGATGGCGCGCTCAGGTCCAGTTCAGGCGTGCGCAGCACCGGGATGTTCGGTGTCGGCAGGTTGTAGACCGGGAGCGTTCCCGGCTCCTGCTCCTGAAGCACGAGCGCGTAGCCGGCAGAGGCGCCGTCCCGCTGGAACTGAAGGCCCGTCAGGTCGATGGACCGGAGGATCACACCCTGGTCCGGCAGTGCCTGGTCATCCAGGTCCCGGCCGATGATCAGCAACGTGTACCCAGCCGGCAGGGTCCCGTTCCATGCGTAGTTGCTGGGGAAACTGTCCTGCGGGATTCGCAACTCGATGAAGCGCTGCTGCAGCGGCGTGGCCGTCGAAGGAACGCCCAAGCGAATCTCGTTCAGCGTGATGTTCGGGATGCGGAACTGGCCACCACCATTGATGGGGCTCGTCGCGAAGTTCACCAGCGTGGCCAGCACCGTGCCATCGGCATCGTTCAGGACGCCGTCGCGCGTGAAGTCGGCGCATGGCGAGTAGCCACCCGACGAACGCAATTGCTGGAAGACCGTGATGTCGGCGACCGTGACCTTCTTGTCGTTGTTCAGGTCACCCACGAAGACGTTGTCGCAGATCGTCGAATCGCCACGCGCGGCGGGTGCGGCGAAGGCACCAAGCAACGCAAGCACCGCGGCAGCGGCGGCGCGAAAGCCGCGGCCCGCGGTGGATGGCCCGGTACCGGAAATGGACGGCTCGTGGGATCGAAACATCATGGGGAGTCTTGCCTGCCGGAACGCCTAGGGAAGTGTATGGACGGCACGAAGCCGCGCCAGCCCGTGTTCGTCACAATCGCGAACTTCACGATTCCTCCTGCCCTGCGACGCGGCCCCACTTCCGGGTGCGGCCCGCGTAATCAGCGAGCGCCCGGTCGAGGGCCGCAGCGTCGAAGTCCGGCCACAGGGTGCCAGTCACATGCAACTCAGCGTAGGAAATCTGCCACAGGAGGTAGTTCGACACGCGGCTCTCGCCGGCTGTCCTGATGACCAGGTCAGGATCGGGCAGCCCCGCCGTGTACAGGCTGCTCGAGACGACGGCCTCATCAATCGCCGCGGGTGACAGCGTGCCCGCCTGCACGCGCTCCGCGATCGAGCGGACCGCCGCCACGATCTCGCTGCGCGAGCCGTAGTTCAAGGCCAGGCAGAGCGTCAGCCCCGTGCACGCGGCCGTGCGCCGCTCCGTGGCATCGAGCTCATCAAGCACCCGCTGCGGCAAGCCCTCGCGCGAGCCAAGATGCCGGAACCGCACATTGCTCGCCGCGAGCGCCTCGCGTTCCGCCGCCAATTGGAACGCAGCCAGTTCCATGAGGCCAGCCACCTCGTCCGCGGGCCGATTCCAGTTCTCGACGCTGAAGCTGTAGAGCGTCAGGACCTCGACCCCGAGCGTGCCGCAGCGTTCAGTGAGTTCCTTCGCGCGCTCCGCCCCGGCGGCATGGCCGAGCAGCCGCGACTGGCCCCGCGCCTGCGCCCAGCGCCCGTTGCCGTCCATGATGACGGCGATGTGCCTTGGAAGCCGCGATGGCAGCTCTTTCGCCTCGGCGTGGGCCGTGCGCGTGACGGACGATGCGGTCACGGCTCGCCGTTCCAACGAACCATGAGAGAAGAAGAAAGGACCCAGCCCTGCCAGCGGATGAGCGTGACGAGGGACTGGGCCTGGATGTGCCGTGACGGGTGCATGGATCAGTCGTCGACCCGTTCGACGTAGAGCACGCGCGGCTGCTCGCCGGGGCGGTCGACGTTGGATCGATCGACCAGCATGACGTAGCGCGTGTCTTCGATCACGTTCTCGCGGTCCGAGGCATCCCAGCGCCCGGTCGCCGGGTTCTGCGTGAACGAGCGGATGCGGATGTACACCGTGAAGACGTCACTGCGCGTGGTGACCAGGTTCGCGACGCCCGAGAGCAGCATGTTGGTCTCTTCGGGGTCGCCGAAGCTGGTGTCAGCTTCCGCCAGGGACGACTCCGCGAAGTTCTGCGGGAAGACGTAGCCCGCCTGCCCCTGCTGCACGTTGTCCGGCTCGAAGTCGTACTGCAGCGT
>CAMDAQ010000093.1 GCA_945888705.1 Singulisphaera sp. GP187 | reverse complement strand
CTGACCGAGCGCGAAGCGGCGCTGGCCGACCTTCGGCGGCAACTCGAATCGCTCGCGGGCATGACCCGTGACGAGGCGCGGGAGCGCGTGCTCCAGGATGCCCGCCGCGACAGTGAGCACGAGGCCGCGCAAGTCCGTCACACGTTGCTGTCGGAGGCGGAACGATCGGCCCGCGACCAAGGCCGCGAGATCACGCTGATGGCGATCCAGCGCTACGCGGGCGAGACCGTGGGCGAATCCACGGTGCGCACCGTGAAGGTGCCCAATGAGGAGATCAAGGGGCGCCTGATCGGTCGTGAGGGCCGCAACATCCGCGCACTCGAGAAGGCAACCGGCGTGGACCTGCTGATCGACGACACGCCAGGCGTGATCGCCGTGAGCTGCTTCGATCGCGTGCGCCAGGCGATCGCGGTCGAGGCCCTGCAGCGGCTGGTCGCCGACGGGCGCGTGCATCCGGCCCGCATCGAGGATGTGGTCGCACAGGTTCGTCGTGACATGGACCAGAGGATCACCAAGGCAGGCGAGGAAGCTGCGCTCGAGGCTGACGTGCGCAACCTGCATCCGCGCGTGATCGAGGCGCTGGGGCGCCTGTCGTTCCGCACCAGCTATGCGCAGAACGTGCTGCGCCACTCGATCGAGGTGGCGTTCCTGTCGCAGATGATCGCGGACCAGCTCGGGCTTGATGGGCGCCTCGCCCGGCGCTGCGGGCTGCTGCATGACCTCGGCAAGGCAATGGACCACGACATGGAGGGCGGCCACCCTGCGATCGGCCGTGATTTCCTGGTGCGTCACGGTGAACGCAACGAAGCCGTGCTCAACGCCGTCGCGGGCCATCACGGCGACATCCCCTCGACCACGCCGTACACGCCGATCGTGATGGCGGCCGATGCGCTCTCAGGCGCCCGCCCGGGTGCACGGCGCGAGAGCATGGAGCAGTACGTCAAGCGGTTGCAGCAGCTCGAAGCGATCGCTCGCGAGCACGAGGGTGTGACCGAGGCCTTCGCCGTGCAGGCTGGCCGCGAAGTGCGCGTGATCGTGGATGCTGGCGCCGTCGACGATGCGCGCACGCGCGCCATCGCTGATGCGATCGCGGCACGCGTGGAGCGAGAGATGACCTTCCCGGGTGAGATCAAGGTCTCGGTGCTGCGCGAAGTGCGGGCCGAGGCATCGGCGCGCTGAACCGTGCAGACCCTGAGCGACATCAAGGCGATCCTCGCCACGCGAGGGCTCGAGCCCAAGCACCGGTTCGGGCAGAACTTCCTGCATGACCAGAACAAGTTGCGCGCGCTGGTCGCCCACAGCGGCGCGGTGGCAGGCGACCTGGTGCTCGAGGTCGGTCCCGGAACCGGCACGCTCACCGAAGCGCTCCTCGATGCAGGCTGCGAGGTCGTCGCCTGCGAGCTCGACGACGATATGGCGGCGATCATCCGGGATCGCCTGGGAAGCCAAGTTCGGCTCATCCACGGCGACTGCCTCGATGGCAAGCACGCCGTTTCAGCCGCCATCCTCGAGGTGTTGGGTGATCGCCCGTTCAAACTCGTTGCCAACCTGCCCTACGGCGCAGCGACCCCGCTGGTCCTGAACTTGGCGGCACACCACGCGACGTGTCTGGGGCAGTTCGTGACCGTGCAGCGCGAAGTCGCCCAACGGCTTGCGGCCGCGCCCGGCACCGAGGCCTATGGCGCAGCGACGGTGCTGATGTCGCTGACCAGCAGGGTTCATGTGCTGGAAACCCTGCCTGGGTCGTGCTTCTGGCCCGTGCCACGGGTGACCAGTGCGATGATGTCCGTGATTCCCAACCCGGACAGGCCAACGATCGATCCTGATCGGGTCAGCGCCTTCGTCCACCGGATCTTCGCTTCGCGGCGCAAGCAACTCGGTGCGCTGCTTGGCCGCCAAGCCAGTTTCCCCGCTGGGGTCCTCCCAACGATGCGCGCCGAAACACTCACTCCACCGCAGATTCTTGCACTGATGCACGCGATTGGCTGATTGGTCAAGCCGTCTCGCCCGGCAAGTCGATATCCTCGGTTCACGTGATGCAGCGTGCATCGCCTCGCTTCGCTCTACATAAGGCAGGTTCCATGGCTCGGTCTTCGACCTCTCTCCGGGGGAACAAGGCTGGTCGTCAGTCGTCCACGCAGGCAATCGACCTTTCGGTCAGTGCGGTGTGGAATTGCGTTCGTTCCCCCTTCCGCCTCCGGCTCCTCGAGACCATCCGTGGCTCGGGCGGTTGCACCGTCCTCGAGATTGCCCGCGCGCTCGATGTCAGCCCACCGAGCCTCTACTACCACATCGGCTTGCTGCTGAAGTCTGGCCTGATCGGCCAGATGGTGCCGCAGCCCGCTGCAGGCCGTGTCGGCCGGCTTGGGCCGGTTGCCGCGATCTTCTTCGCGAACGTGGATGCGATCAAGTTCGCACCGACCAAGTCGGCGCGTGAACAGCAGCGCATGGCCAAGCTCGTCGCCGGGCTCATCACCGAGCACGCCGCCGACCTGGCCATGGCAGCCAAGATCGACCTGCCAGCCATCGGCAACGGCTGGGAATCGCTCGAAGCCGACGAGGTCAAGGCGATCCAGAAGGCCTTCGCCACGGTGGAGGGCGTGCTGACCAAGGCACGCGCCCGCCGCGAGAAGGCGCACGGCAAGGTCGTGCTCGCCACGCACCATGTGAGCTTCAGCGTTGCAGCCACGGCACCGGCCACCCTGCCGGCGCCCAAGCTCGGCTGAACCAGCGCCGGTCCACGGCGCACACCACCCAACACACGACCAACGGGCGCTTCGGCGCCCGTTGTCGTTTCACCACTGGTAGGTGACGGTGTACGTGACGTCGCGGGTCTCGCCTGCGGGCACCGCCACCGTCCACTCGACGGCCTGTGCGCTCGTCTTGGTCGAGGGCTGTGATTCGTTGGTCATCGACCACTGCGCCCAACGGTAGAGGCGCTCGCGCACGGTGACCGTGGCGGCCTCGTCCTGCTTGCGGTTGCGCAGTTCGATCCGCACCGACTCGCTCATGGTGCGGCGCGCCTGATCGATCGTGAAGTCGGTGCGCGTGCGGCTGCCGACGACGTCGAAGCTCTCACCGATGCGGATCGTCACGCGCTCATCGCGCGGCGTGTGGCCGATCACATCTTCGCCGATGAACTCGAGCGAGCCATCGGCGCCATCGATCATGGAGGCGCGGATCTTGCCCGCAGGCAGCGGGATGCCCAGGCCGGAAGCCTTGTCGTTCATGAGCCGCACGAGCACAGCGACCTTGGGGTTCTGCACGCCCGGGTCGCCGGCATCGGCGTACGGCTCGCTCGGCGACCAGCCCGACCACTGTGCCGTGCCGTCGAACACCAGCACACGCTCGACCGGCACGGCCGAGACCGTCGGGAACAGCGTGATCTGCTGCACGCCATTTTGCGCCAGGTCCACCGGACGGGGCAGCGTATACAGGTGGTACTCGGCGAACGATTTCTCCTCGAAGCCGCCGCCTGCGCCGCCAGCCGCATCGGCCATCGCCAGCATGCGTTCCATGCGCATGGGCTGGCGTGGCTGCACGCGCTGCACGCTGCCGGCCACCAGCTTGAGCGACGCATCGTCGAACGACTGGCCGCTCAGGTTGAGCAGCGTGACCCACGCCCCGAGGTCGGCCTTCGTGAACGACGGATCGATCACGAGGTTGTAGTCAGATCGCCAGGTCAGGCCGCCGGTCTGGTAGGCGGTCCGCATCAGGTGCTCGCCGCCCTTGGTTGCATCGAGCGTCCACGAGAGCGTGGGCCGCGTCATCAAGCCCTGCGGCAGGTCGCCCAGCGTCACGCGGGCTTCCGCGGACGGCACGATCTCGATGCCATCCTTGGTGCGCAGGACCAATCGGCCACCGCTGGCCGACAGCAGGGTTCCGCTGTACTCAGCAAGATCATCCATCACCGTGATCGGGCGATCGATGTACTTCTCGAGCAGCTTGTCGGGGCTCACGAGGTCGAACTCGAAGCGCTGGTCGAGGACTGCGGTGGCAGGATCCGTCAGGTCCACGATGCTCACGCTCGTCGGGTCGATGAACGCGGCCACGTCGGTCATGGAGAGCATGCCGCGGCCCTGCTTGAGCTGCGTACGACGCACGTTCTTGACGACGCCGAACCCCGGCACCTGCCAGGCGAAATCGGCTCCGGCTCCCATGCGCTGCTGCGCGACGAAGCGCTGCGGATCGAAGCCGGCAGGATCGGCGCTCGAATACACCGTGAGCGTGACGCCTTCCTTGGGAGCCTGCTGCACAGTCGTGCACGCGGCCACCGACGACAGGACGGACAGGATCGAGATCACCATGAGATGCTCCTTCTGCCCCGAAGGGCGCCGCGACTCCATGGCCCGCCGCTGGCAGGCATCCACGGAATCAGAACCAGCCACGCTTGCCGACGAGGTAGATGCGGTTGAAATCCTCGTCGGACTTCGTCAGGTAGAGGATCCCCTCGACAAAGCCGATGACCCCCATGGCCGCTGGCGCGAGGCCGCAGGGCAGCCCGATGAGCGCCCAGCCAAGCCCGACGAAGGCACATGTCCCCAGCAGCGTGACCACGAGCATGATCACCCCGGGCACCACGGCGCCGATGACGAACTTGTGGATGCCGAAGCCACCGAGCAGGATCCCCAGCACCCCGGCGATGACCTTGATGCGGCTCACTCGGTCGCGGTCGAAGTCGTGCGGCGGCGGCGACATGCTGCCCAGGGGCGGGTGATACGGGGGCGGGACGGAACCGTGCGTGCTCATCGTGCAACCTCCTCGCCGCGCGCGCAGGCGACGGCAGCCTGGAACATGCGAAGCCCGAGTGGCGCGGTGCGGCGCATCGCGATCGGCAACCGCGTCCACCACGGGTGCTGCGTGAACCGCGTGTAGCGCTCCGGGTGCGGCATCAGGCCGAAGACCAGCCCGCTGGCATCGCAGAGCCCCGCGACCGCGCCCATCGAGCCGTTGAAGTTGTCGCTTGCTGCATAGCGCATGGCGACCTGGCCACGGGATTCGAGCGCCGCGAGGACGGTGGTCGTGGTCACGAAGCGACCTTCGCCATGCGCGCACGGCAGCATGGTGTCCTCGCCATCGCACGCCAAGCCGCGGGTCCACACACAGACGGTCTCGGCGGGGATCTCCATGCGCGTCCAGCGGTCCTCGAAACGAGCGCTGGCATTGTTCGAGAGCGCGACGGTCGCCAGCGCAGGCTCGGCGGGCCAAGCACCATCGACCGGGCCAGGCAGCAGGCCTGCCTGCACCGCGATCTGAAAGCCATTGCACGGGCAGATCATGGGCACACGGCGCTCGATCGCCGCGCGCAGCGCCGGATAGAGGCGCTCACGGATGAGCGCAGCCATGATTCGGCCGGCCGCGATGTCATCGCCGTAGCTGAAGCCGCCGGGCAGGCCAATCATGCCGAAGCGGTCGACGATCGATGAATCGCGCGCGAGTGCCGAGAGCAGCACCGGCTCAGGCGTGACACCGGCAGCCTCGAAGGCCTGCGCGAGCTCGAGGTCGCAGTTGATGCCGGGAGCCGTAATGACCAAGGCCTTCATTGGATTCACCAACCCTTTCCGCCGCTGCGCCATGCTGCAGCGAGATCACTGAGCGACCATGAGCAACCGCCAGCCTGCAGGGCACGGTCGGCCGTCGTCGTGCCCACACGCGCATGCACGATGCCCGCCGCGGACAGCGCGGCCCGGACGGCATCAAGCCGCGATGGCTCGACTTCGAGGAGGTATCGACTTGGCGTTTCGCTGAACGCAGCCGCGAACGCATCGCGCTCGCCCGGCACGCTCGACAGGTCGAGCTCAAGGCCGACATCGCCCGCGAACGCCATCTCGGCCGCCGCCACCAGCAGCCCGCCTTCGCTGCAGTCATGGGCGCTGAGCACGTGGCCCGCCGCGATCAGCACCGCCACGGCACGCGCGTTGGCCGGACCTGCGGACAGGTCCGTCTTGGGCAGTTCATCCACGCCTGCGGTGCTGCCGAGTGCGCGCACCTGGCTTCCACCGGTCGCCGCGGTCGTGGTCCCCACCAGCACGAGCGCGTGGCCTGCACCCTTCAAATCCATGGTCACGCATCGATCGCTGTCCTCGACCAGACCGAAGCCCGAGATGAGCAGCGTGGGCGGAATCTGGATCGTGGTGCCATCGTCGGTCGTGAACTGGTTGTTCAGGCTGTCCTTGCCGCTGATGAAGGGCGTTCGATAGGCCTTCGCGCCGTCGTAGCAGGCGTGCGAGGCCCGCACGAGTGCGCCCAAGTTGCGTGGATCCTTGCACGACGGCCAGCAGAAGTTGTCGAGGATCGCGATGCGCGATGGATCGGTGCCCACGCACACCAAGTTGCGCACACACTCATCGATCGCCGCGAGGCCCATCCAGTAGGGATCGGCCGCAAGGCCGGTCGCTAGGCCGTTGCCCATCGCGAGGCCGCGCACGCTTGCAGCCACGGGTCGGATCACCGATGCATCACCCGGTCCAGACTGGGGACCGTGCAACGGCTTCACCACGCTCGAACCCTGCACTTCGTGGTCGTACTGCCGGATGATCCATTCCTTGCTGGCAATGTTCGCGCTCGCCAGCAGCGCCGGCAGCGTGCCCTGCAGGTCGCCGGCAACGACGGCTGGATGGGCCCGCACGACCGGCGCGAAGGAAGCCGCCCACGCGGCATCCCAGATCGCGGTCCGGGTCGGCGTGGGGATGCCGTCATGCATGAAGTGCGTGTCGAGCGAACCGACCTCGGTGCCCTTCCAGAGGAGGCGAATCGAGCGATCGGGCGTGCCGAACGTGCCCAGATCGCACAGCTCCACGCCGTGGTCATCGCACACGGCCTGCAGCGCAGGCAGGTTCGCGCGCGGCACCGACAGCACGAGCCGCTCCTGCGCCTCGCTGATCCAGGCTTCCGTGGGGCTCAGGCCGTCGTACTTGGTGGGCGCTCGGTCCAGGTGCACCTCGGCGCCGATCGTGCCGCCCATCTCGCCGACGGCGCTGCTGAAACCGCCGGCGCCGCAATCGGTGAGCGCACTGAACAGGCAACCCTGCGCGTGGTCGCGCGCGGCGAGGATCGCATCGAGCGCGCGCTTCTCGGTGATGGCGTTGCCGATCTGCACGGCGTGGCTGAACTCATCGGCGTGCGTGTCGGTGAGCTCGGCGCTGCTGAAGGTGGCACCGTGGATGCCATCGCGGCCGGTGCGTCCGCCGATCGCCACGATCGCATCGCCGGGCTGGACCTGGCCCTTCACGAACGTGCGCGGCATCAGGCCCACGCAGCCGCAATAGACCAGCGGGTTGCCCACGTACCGGTCGTCGAACCAGACCGTGCCGTTGAGGGTGGGAATCCCCATGCGATTGCCGTAGTCGCGCACGCCGTTCACCACTTGGCGCAGGATGCGACACGGATGCAGGCAGCCGCGCGGCACCTCGGTGCGGGTGACATCGGCCACGCAGAAAATGTCGGTGCTGGCGATCGGCTTGGCGCCTCGGCCGGTGCCGATGATGTCGCGGATGCAGCCGCCGATGCCCGTGGCGCTGCCGCCGTAGGGCTCGATGGCGCTCGGGTGGTTGTGCGTCTCGACCTTGAAGCAGACGGCCCAGGTCTCGTCGAACGCGATCACGCCCGAGTTGTCCTTGAAGACCGACAGGCACCAATCGATGCCATCGGCCATGAGCTCATGCGTCGCAGCCGCAACGGTCGACTTGAGCAGGTTGTGGATGACGATGCCGCCATCCACCGTTTCATGGCCGGGGCGACCATCGGTGCCGACCGGCGCGTGGCCCGGCGCAGCCGAGTAGCTCACCGTGCTCTTGAGGGTCTTGTGCACGCAGTGCTCGCTCCAGGTCTGGGCGAGCGTCTCGAGCTCGATCTCGCGTGGTTCACGGCCGAGCGTTCGATAGTGCGACTGGATCGCGCGCATCTCGTCGAGCGAGAGGAACAGGTGCGCCGACCGCGACATGGCTTCGAGCTGGGCATCATCGAGCGGCGTGATCGGCACGCTGCGAATGGCCAGTTCGTAGGGGCGACCCTCGGGGAAGGACACCGGGTGGAACGGACCATCATGGATCGCGTGGATCACCGTGTTGGCCAGGAGCCGCTGCGCCCAGCCGCGCGCCTGCGCAGCCGTGCAGCCAGCCAGGTCGAACCGCTCGCCCGTGCGCACCTGCACGCGAACGCCAAGCAGCGCATGGATCGCCTCCTGCACGCTCTCGGCGGCGGGGTCCATCACGCCCGGCAAGGGGTGCACCTCAACCGTCACGGAACCCGGTGCGGCAGCGACCGCGCCATCGATCAAGGCCGTCTGCGTGACAGGGTCGGCGAAGAGCTCATGCGCCAACGTGGCCAGCTGCTGCGCATCGAGTGCTCCCTCGATCAGGTAGACCGATCGATGCTCCACGCGGGTGGGGACAACATCCCCCGCTGCTGCCGCGGCGGCGCACTGGCGCTGCACGCTCTCGCCGCGCATGTCGCGCTGGCCATCGGCAGGCCGGACTTCGATGCGGTGCACGCGATGTGCGGACTGGTGGGCAGCGTGCTGGGCGGGGGCGGCGTGGACGGCGCTCATCGGAGCCCGAGTGTAGGGGAACCCCGGCGCCCGTCCGGAGCGCAGAAACGCACGGAATCAGGCGGTTCGAGGGCCGACGCTCAGAACATCAACTGGAAGCTGCTGCGGAAGACGAACTCGCCGTCCTCGCTCACGCGCCAGCCGGCCTGGGAGTCGTACCAGGCAGGCGAGAGATCGGTGAAGTTCACGCCCATGTCGGTCGTCCACTTCAGGTCCTGGCCATCCAGGTACCAGACCAGGC
>CAMDAQ010000092.1 GCA_945888705.1 Singulisphaera sp. GP187 | reverse complement strand
GCGTGGGTGAGCGACCTCTTCCCGCACCTGGCGACCTGCGTCGACGACATGGCGTTCATCAAGAGCATGTACGCCGAGAGCCCGATCCACGGCAGCGCGATGCTCATGATGAACTCGGGCAAGCTGCTCGGTGGGTCGCCCTGCATGGGCTCGTGGGTGAACTACGGGCTGGGCACCGTCAACCAAAACCTGCCGGGCTTCGTGGTCATGCTCGACTCCACCGGCGGCCCCATCTCTGGCGCGAAGAACTGGTCAAGCGGCTACATGCCCGCGAGCTACCAAGGTTGCGTGCTGCGCGGGCAGGGCGATCCCATCCTCGACCTCGCCACGCCCGAGGACCGCACGCAGCGCGTGCAGCGCGCGGTGCTCGATGAGCTCAAGGACTGGAATTCGCGACACGCGCTCCTGCGCAGCGGCAATCCTGACCTCGAGAGCCGAATCGAGGGCTACGAGCTCGCCTACCGCATGCAGGCGACCGCACCCGAGGCCGTCGAGCTGGCCCAAGAGAGCAAGGACACGCAGGAGCTCTACGGCATCGACGATCCGCGCACCGAGGAATTCGGCCGCAAGTGCCTGCTCGCGCGGCGACTGGTCGAGCGCGGCGTGCGCTTCGTTCAGCTGTATGCCGGTGGTTCCCACAACGACGACAACTGGGATGCGCACGACGACCTGAAGAAGAACCACGATTACCACGCAGGCCGCACCGACAAGCCGATCGCGGGCCTGCTCAAGGACCTCAAGCGACGCGGGCTGCTCGACGAGACGCTCGTGATCTGGGGCGGCGAGTTCGGGCGCCAGCCCACCGCCGAGTACGCCATGGGCACGGGCCGCGACCACAACTCCTTCGGCTTCACGATGTGGATGGCCGGCGGCGGCATCAAGGGCGGCGTCACGGTGGGCCAGACCGACGAGCTCGGCTCGATCGGCGTGGGCGAGCGCTTCCACGTGAAGCACCTCCACGCGACGGTGCTCGACCGGCTCGGCGTCGATCCGAATGCCCTGACCTACTTCTACGGCGGGCTCGACCAGAAGCTCGTCGGCGTCGAAGGCGCGGAGCCGATCAAGCAGCTGCTGGCGTGATCGGCCCAGGCGAGTGCGAGGCCGAAGCTTGCTTCGCCGGTGACGGCCGAACCGGCGATTCGAGCAACCCGGCTCAGACCGCGAAGTACTTCGCCTGCGGGTGATGCACGACGATCGCGCTCGTCGACTGCTCCGGATCGATCTGCCAGTTCTCGGTGAGCACGCAGCCGATCCGCTGGGGCTCGAGCAGGCGGAAGAGCTTTTCCTGGTCGCTCATGTCCGGGCACGCGGGGTACCCGAAGCTGTAGCGGCTGCCGCGGTAGTGCTGGGTGAAGAGCCGGCGAACCTCGGGATCGTCATCGTGCCCGATGCCCAGTTCCGCGCGGATGCGCTTGTGCCAGAGCTCGGCGAGCGCCTCGGCGCACTCCACGCCGAAGCCGTGCAGGAAGAGGTAGTCGGTGTACTGGTTGCGCTCAAAGAGCTGCTTCGCACGGTGGCTCGCCTCGCTGCCCATCGTCACGCAGTGCAGGGCCAGCACATCTCGGGCACCGCTGGACACCGGACGGAAGAAGTCGCTGATGCACAGCCGCTCGCGCCCCTCCTGCCGCGGGAACCTGAAGCGCTCCACTTCGCGGTCCTGGTCCACGGCATCAAACACCACGAGCTCGTCGCCATCGGCGTTGCAGGGGTAGTAGCCCCACACGACCGCGGGTCGGAGGATCTTCTCGTCGCGGCACTCGGCCTTCAGGCGATCGAGCACCGGGTAGGCGTGCTCCTCAAGGAAGGCCTCATAGCGAGCGTCGTCCATGTCGCCCTTCTTGAAGCCCCACTGCCCGCGGAAGAGCGCTACGAGATTGAGGTACGGATAGATCTGCTCGAGCGGGAGCCCCTCGACGAGGCGGTGGCCCCAGAACGGCGGCGCGGGGACGTCGACATCCTGGCGCACGTGGCTGCGCTCAGCGAGCTGCTGCCCACTGGCAGCCTGCTGACGGATCGTCCGGCTCGCGACGACGCGATCGGCGGCCTCGCGCTTGGCGAGCCGCTCTTCGACCTGACGGTCGAGCACCTCGAGCGTGCGCGTGGCGAGCGCATCGCACACCTGCAGTCCCTCGAACGCATCGCGGCCGTAGTACAGCGGGCCCTTGTAGATCGAACGGAGGTGCCCCTCGGCGTAGTGGCGCGTGAGCGCCGCACCGCCGAGCATGACCGGCACCGTGATCCCCTGCCGGTTCATCTCGTGCAGGTTCTCCTCCATGACGGCCACGCTCTTCACGAGCAGGCCGCTCATGCCGATCGCATCGGCGCCGGTCGATCGCCACGCCTCGACGATCTGCGTGAGCGACTGCTTGATCCCGATGTTGTGGACCGTGAAGCCGTTGTTGGTCAGGATGATGTCGACGAGGTTCTTGCCGATGTCGTGCACGTCGCCGGCGACGGTCGCCAGCACGATGCTCGCCTTCGACGGGCCGCCCGTGCCGAGCCGCTCCATGTGCGGCTGCAGATGCGCGACGGCCTTCTTCATGACCGCCGCGCTCTGGAGCACGAACGGCAGCTGCATGCGGCCGGCACCAAAGAGCTCGCCGACGACCTTCATGCCCGCGAGCAGGTCGTTGTTGATGATGTCCAGCGGCGCGTACTGCTGCAGCGCTTCGTCGAGCGATCCCGCAAGGTCTTTGTCCTCGCCATCGATGATGTGACGTTGCAGGCGCTCCTTGATCGGCAGGTCGGCCAAGCTCGCCTTCTCCGCGACGGCCTCCTCGCCCTCGGGGAACAAGCCGATGAAGTGGAGCAAGGGATCGAAGTCCGCGGGCTTGCCCTCGGGGCGCGATTCGCCGCGGCGGTCATAGACCAGCCACTGCGCGGCTTCCCAGCGCTCGGGCGCAATGCGGTCCTGCGGGAGGATCTTGCTCGCGTGCACGATCGCCGCGCTCAGGCCGCGCTGGCGGGCTTCGTGCAGGAAGACGCTGTTGAGCACGGCTCGCGCGGCGGGCTTGAGGCCGAAGGAAATGTTCGAGAGGCCCAAAATCGTGCCGCAGCGGGGAAAGCGCTTGGCGATCAGCTCGATCCCGTCGAGCGTCTCAAGACCGAGCCGACGGTCGTCGTCGTTGCCAGTGGCGATCGTGAAGGTGAGCGGATCGAAGAAGAGGTCCTCTTCGGGCAGTTCCCATCGGCCGGTGTAGAGCCCGTGGATCCGCTCGGCGATCTCAAGCTTTCGCGCGGCGGTCTTGGCCATGCCCGCCTGCGGATCCTCGTCGATCGTCAGGGCCACGCAAGCAGCGCCGTAGCGGCGCAGCATCGGGCAGACGCGCGCCATGCGCTCCTCGCCGTCCTCGAGGTTGATCGAGTTCACGATGCAACGACCGCCGGCACGCTGCAGGCCGGCCTCGAGCACGTTGGCATCGGTCGAGTCGAGCATGAGCGGCGCGTTCACCTGGCGCACATAGCGGCTTACGACCTCACCCATGTCGCGAACGCCGTTGCGGCCCACGAAGTCAACGCACAGGTCGAGCACCTGGCCCCCGTCGCGGACTTCCTCGCGGGCCATGCTCACGAGGCCGTCCCAGTGTTCCTCGTCGAGCAGGCGCTTGAACTTGCGGCTGCCGTTGGCGTTCGTGCGCTCGGCGACGATCAGGAACGAGTTCTCCTGCTCGAATTCGGTGTAGCCGTAGAGGCTGCTGCAGCCTGGCGCCTGCGGTTCCTTGGGCGTACGCACCGGCTCGCGGTCCTTGAGCGCGGTCGCGAGCGCTCCGATGTGCTCGGTGGTGGTGCCGCAGCAGCCACCGAGCGAATCCACGCGGTGCTCCTCCATGAAGCGTCGCATCGCCTCGACGAATCCCGCTGGTTGCAGCGGGTAGACGGTCTTGCCGTCCTGCAGGATCGGAAGTCCCGCATTGGGGACCACGCTCACGCGACGGTCCCAGTGCTTGGCCAGGTACGCCACGTGTGGCGTCATCTCGACCGGGCCGGTCGCGCAGTTCAGGCCCAGGCTCTCGACCGGGAAGGGTCGCAGGGCATTGACGACCGCGGCGATCTCGGTGCCCAGCAGCATGGTGCCGGTCGTCTCCATCGTCACGCTCACGAAGATCGGGCAGTCCTTCACGCTGCGGCGCGCCGACTCGAGCGCATCGAGGCACGCGTTGATCGCGCACTTCACCTGCAGCAGGTCCTGGCAGGTCTCGATCATGAAGCAATCGACGCCGCCGTCGAGCAGCCCGCGCGCCTGCTCGCGGTAGCTCGACAGCATGAGGTCCCACGTCGTCTGGCCGAGCGAGATGAGCTTCGTCCCCGGCCCGATCGACCCGGCCACGAAGCGCGGCCGTCCCGGCGATGCATGGCGATCGCAGGCCGCTCGCGCGATGCGCGCAGCCTGCTCATTCAGCGAATGCACCCAACCGACCATCTCCTCGTCGAACTCCGCTGCGACCAGCCGGTTGGAGCCGAAGGTGTCGGTCTCGACGATGTCGGCACCAGCGGCCAGCATCGACTCGTGGATGCGCTGGATCAAGTCCGGGCGGCTGCGCACCAGGATGTCCGTGCAGTTGTCGCGTCCGAGCCAATCCTGGGGGCGGCAGTCCTCGCAGGAGTGGATCGAGGTTCCCATCGCGCCGTCGAAGAGCACGGTGCGACGGTCCATGACACCCAGAAGGCTGCTGGTCATGCCCCGAAGGTAGTCCTTCCGCGATGTTCTTTCAACCGTTCACCCGGATGGACGGATGGAGCGAGGCGCAACCGCCGACCAGCCAGCACGGCGCCTCCACCTCACAGCCCTACACTTCGCGCCCCCATGACGCTTCGGCATCTCATCGCGCTGGCTGTTGCCCTGCTGATGGTCGCCTGCGGCGGCGGCTCCGCGCCGGCGCCCGCTGGCCCCCCGTCCGTCTTCCTGCCGAATCGTCTCGAAGGCATCCCGGAGTTGGCGCGCCCCGTCCTCGCCAAGTCCCTCGAGTGGATCGGCGGGTCCCAGGCATTCGCCGGCGTCGGCGGCGTGACCGCGACCATGCGCGCCAGCCGCGGCTCGGGCAGCGTGTTGCATGACTGCACGGTCGGCGCGGATGGTTCCGTCATCATGGTGCGCCATGGCGAGCCCGACCGCTTCACCGAGACCATGGGCGCGAACGGCGGCGTCGGATGGATGATCCGCACCGGTCGTCCGGAACCAATCCTCGTCGATGCCGATGAAGTGCGTCGGCGAGCCACGATCGTCCAGTCGCTCAATGCGCTCGGTCCGGTGCTGGGCACGGGTTGGCTGCACGCCGAGTTGCTGGAGCCTCGCACCATCGGCTCGGTCGAGTGCGATGCCGTGCGGCTGCACGGGGCGGAAGGCCTGCTCTGCGAATTCACGTGCGAGCGCGCGACCGGCCGCCCCATGACGCTCTCGTTCTCGGTGCCCGGCGAGTCGGGTCCGCGTGTGACCGAGAGCCGATGGCTGCAGTGGCAGTCTTCGGATGGAAGGCGCTGGCCCACGAACATCGACACGCGCTCGGATCAGGGCGCCGTCGGGCTCTTGGTGCTGAAGGCAACATTTTTGCCGGACGCACCCGCCGAGACGGCCCTGCCGCCCGAGGTTGTCGCGCTGGTCACGGCGGGCGAACCCATCTCGCGCATGGATCCGCCGCCGCCAGCGCCGGCTCCGGCCATGCCCACGGCTCCCGCTGACGAACGGCCCGCCGACCGGCCATGAGCGCCTGATCCTCTGTTGTCATTTGGTGAGCACTCGACAACATTGACGGGCCCTGCCGAGCACCTCTATGCTGCACCCATGAACGCTTCCGTCGTGATCCAGGGGGTTCGCAAGCGCTTCGGCTCGACCGAGGCGGTGCGCGGCATCGATCTCTCCGTTCCCGCTGGCTGCCTCTGCGGGGTGCTCGGCCCCAACGGCGCCGGCAAGAGCACGACCATCCGAATGCTCATGTCGATCATCTACCCCGACCAGGGTTCGATCCGCGTGCTCGGATCGGATGCGATCGCGATGAAGGATCGAATCGGCTACCTGCCGGAGGAGCGCGGGCTCTACAAGAAGATGCGCGTGCTCGAGTACCTCGCGTACATCGGTGCACTCAAGGGACTTAGCGGCTCCGAGGGCCGCAGGCGCGCGCTCGCCTGGCTCGAGCGCATCGAGCTCCCGGGCGTGGAGCGCAAGCGATGCGAGGAACTCTCCAAGGGCATGCAGCAGAAGGTTCAGTTCATCGCGTCGGTGATGCACGACCCCGAACTCATCATCCTCGACGAACCGTTCAGCGGGCTCGATCCGGTCAACTCGCGCGTGCTCGCCCGCATCGTGACCGAACTCCACGCCGGCGGCTGCACGATCCTGTTCAGCACGCACCAGATGCACCACGCCGAGAGCCTGTGCGACCGCGTGGTGCTGATCAACCGCGGCGAGAAGCTCCTCGATGACTCGCTCGATGCGGTGCGCGCGGGCCACCGTCCCACCACCGTGGTGGCCCGCACCGACGGCCCGTTCGAGCAGGCAGCGGCTGCGGCAGCGCGAGTTCCGGGCGTGGCGTCCGTGGAGCGCGCCGAGGATGGCAGCGTGCTCGCCCATGCCGCCGACCGCACCGATGCCATCGACCTGCTCGCCCCGCTGGCTGCCACGCGGCTCTTCAGCGGCGTGAGCCTCAAGCGCCCGACGCTGGACGACATCTTCGTCGAGCTCGTCACTGCCCACGGCGGCCACGCCCGCCAGCCGGAGCCCAACCATGCCTGATGCCCCCCGCCATGCCGGCGCACCGCGCCGCGTGCTCTCGATCGCCTGGCGCGAGTTCCGCACCACGGTCCTCACCAAGGGCTTCCTCTTTTCGGCGGTCGTGTTCCCGCTGCTCATGGTGGGCGTCTCGATGCTGCTGCCGATCCTGATGGCCACGAGCATCCAACCCATGACGGGCGCGATCCTCGTCGAAGCCCCCGCCGCGGCGACCGACGCGATGCGCGCCGAACTCGAACGCGCTGCCAAGGATCCCGCGACGGCCCTCCGTGAACGCGTCGAGCGTGGCGAGGAACCAGAACTCGACGATGCCACCACGGCGCTCACACCCATCGAGTCGCCGATCGAGCCGATCGCAGCGGACCAGGTCGAGGCGGCGAAGGAGCGCGTGCGCAGCGGCGATGCACTGGCCCTCGTCATCATCCCGCCTGCATCGCTCGATGCGCAGTCGAAGGACCCGACCTACGAACTCTTCGTCGCCACGAAGACGAGCCCCAAGCACACGTCGATCGTCAGCCGCTCCGTGCGCGAGGCGATCGTGCGACTGCGCGTGCAGGCCTCGGGCGCCGATTACCAGCGCACGATGGACCTCCTCAAACGCCCCGAGCCCAACATCCTGCGGCTCACCGAGGACGGCACCGAGGCGAAGGAGCGCCTCGAAGGCCGCATGCTCGTGCCGGGGGCCTTCATGCTCCTGATGTGGATCACCACGTTCACCGGCGCGAACTACCTGCTTACGAACACGATCGAGGAAAAGGGCAGCAAGGTCATCGAAGTCCTGCTCGCCGCGGTGAGCCCGATGGAACTGCTAGCGGGCAAGATCCTGGGGCAGCTCGGCTCGACCGCGGTCATGCTCGGCATGTACGGGCTCGCCGGTCTCGCGGGCCTGTCTGCGCTGGCGATGATGGATCTGGTGCCGATCTCGAGCCTCGTCCTGATGGTCGCGTTCGCGCTCACGGCCTACCTGATGATCGCGAGCATGCTCACCGCGGTCGGCAGCGCCGTGACCAACCTGCAAGAAGCCCAGGCGCTCGTCGGCCCGGTGATGCTGGTGCTCATCGTGCCACTCATGCTCTGGCTGCCCATCAGCGAGAATCCCAACGGTGCGTTCGCGGTCGTCTGCTCGTTCCTGCCGCCCATCAGCCCGTTCATCATGGTGCTCCGGGCGACCGGCACGAGCGAACCGGTCCCCGGCTGGCAGGTCGCGCTCTCGCTCGCCGTCAGCGCGGCATCGAGCGTCGCGTTCCTCTGGCTTGCTTCGCGCATCTTCCGCGTCGGCATCCTCATGCAGGGCAAGCCGCCGACCCCCCGCGAGCTCCTGCGCTGGGCGCGGTACCGCTGAGCGGTGATCGTCGGTCGTCACGACCCCTTCAACGGCCATGAGCCGCCAACGCGCATCACGACGCTCACCTCGCGTTGCCGCCGCACTTCCCTAGACTCACGCCCATGAATCACCAGTCCCTGTGGGCTCCATGGCGCATGGCCTACCTGCGTGGCCTCGATGAACGCGCGGGTGCCGAGCGCCTGGCCGGCGAGGAAACGCCGCGGAACTTCCTCGCGGACTACTGGCAGCATCCCTCACGCGACCGCGAGCACCACGTCATCCACCGCAGCGAGCACGGCATGATCCTGCTCAACCGCTACCCCTACTCGAACGGCCACCTACTGGTCGCGCTCGGAGAGCCCCGGCCCACGCTGCTCGACTACGCGCCCGAGCAACGTGCCGAGCTCTGGAAGCTCGTCGACCTCGCTGCGCTGCTCGTGCGCCGTACGCTCAACCCGCAAGGGCTGAACATCGGCGTGAACGAGGGCCGCGCCGCCGGCGCAGGCCTGCCCGAGCACCTGCACGTGCACCTGGTTCCGCGTTGGTCGGGCGACGTCAACTTCATGGCCGCGATCGGCGGCCTGCGCATGATTCCCGACAGCCTCGATGCGGTGCACGAGGCCTACGCGCGCACGCTTGCCTCGCTCGCCTGACCGCGCGCGGACGCGCGACGGACCCGCTCCGATCCAGATCCCGTCCACGCGCTCGTCCTTCCACGACCTCGGGTCGCGAGTTGCGCGGACGCGCGCGGCGAACCCACGCTGGTCGACCTCGCGATCTCGCGCTCGTCCTCCCGCGACCTCGGGTCCCGGCCGCGCGGACGCGCGCGCTGCACCCGGCTCCGCGCGCGCTCCTCCTGCGTCGCTCGGCGGGGCTGGCACCCGCCTCCGATGGTCGCACACCGTGCCGCCTTCGCGACTCCGCAGGC
>CAMDAQ010000091.1 GCA_945888705.1 Singulisphaera sp. GP187 | reverse complement strand
TTCATGTCGCCCGCGGCGCTGACGCCGAAGGCGGCCAGGAGGGCGCCAAGGTCGGCACCGTTGCGGATGCCGTCGCTGTTGAAGTCACCCGGGCACGGCGTGCTGCAGTTCGTCCCGTTGGCCGTGGTCACCGAGAGGGTGCCCGTGCCAAGGGTCGTGGTGGCGCTGTAGCCACCAACCAGGATGTAGTACTCCTGGCCGCAGACCGCATCAAACGTCAGGAGACTGCTGAACCCAGCGCAGCCCGTGCCGTCGTCGTTGCAGGCGACGACCGTGCTCGCGGCGCAGCCCGTCTGGACCGACAGACGCGTGTCGTGATCCGCCGTGTTGCAGGTCGACACGGTGTAGGTGCCGCTCTGCGTCGGGGCGAACTTGTGCCACACCACGTTGAAGTTGGTGTCGGTGCCGAATTGGCCCATGTCGCAGATGCCGGCGTAGTCCAGATCTTCGGTCGCACCAACGCGGCTGAAGGTCGTGTTGCCGGACTGGATGGCAATGGCCTCGGCGCAGGTGAGGCCGGAGCCGCCACCGCCGCCGCCGCCGCCACCCTCATCGGTGATCGACAGGGTACCCGTGCCGAATCCGGTCGCGGCGTAGGCGCCGAGGCGGATCAGGACGGTCTGGCCCGCGGTCGCCGGGAACGTCACCAGGCTGGTGAGGTTCGCGCAGCCCGTGCCGTCATCGTTGCAGGCGATGAGGTTGCCGCCGCAGCCATCAAGCACGTCGATACGGGTATCGAGCGCCGTCAGGCCACAGGTGCTGGCCGTGAAGTTGCCCGCCGCCGGAGCGGTGAAGGCGAACCAGACGTCGTTGTAGAAGGTCGCACCGAACGCGCCGCAGGACGCGTCCGTGGGGTTGTTGCCGTCGGTGGTCGCGCCATTCGTGTCGAAGGCGGTGTCACCGAGACCGACCGACTGCGCGTTCGCGCAGTTGTCGTTCGCAGGCGGGTTGCCACCGCCGCCGCCGCCACAGATGGCGCAACCGGCGACCGCCGCATCGGCGCAGAGCTGGTCCCACTGCGTGTCGCAGCAGAAGGCATCGCCAGCACAGATCAGCGTGCAGCACTCGACGTCGATGCAGCCGCCGGCCGTGCCAGCCACGCAGCAGTCGCCACCAGTGCCGCAGCCGCCGCCACCGCCGCCGCCACCACCACCGTTGCAGTCGCCCTGCACGGTGCAGTCGCCGCCGTCGAAGCCGAACTGCTCGCAGTTCAGGCAGATGGGCACGCCACCGAAGGAGAAGGTGCCGTCGTCGCAGTAGCCGTCTGCCACCCAGTTCTCAGGGGCGCAGTTGCCGTTGCAATCCTCGATCTGGCCGGCCGGGCAGGCGCCCGCCGACGGGGCGATGACCAACTCGGTCGCTCCTGCGGCGCCGTCGTAGCCACCAACCAGGATGGTGTAGGTCACGCCCGCGGTGCCTTCGAACACGAGGCTCGAGGCGAACGCCGCGCATCCAGCGCCGTCATCGTTGCAAGCGATCTGCGTGCCGCCCGCGTCAGGGCAGCCGTCGAACACTTCGATGCCGGTGTCGAACGGAGCCGAACCGGTGCAGGTTTCGAGGGCCCAGAAGCCCGTGGTCGCTGGCGTGAAGGTGAAGAAGACTTCCTTCGTGAAGGGCGCTCCGTTGAAGCCGCAGCTCGGGACGCCCCAGTCGGTGTTCGCAAAGGTGTTGTCGAAGGGGTTCGAGCCCTCGACCGCAACCGCTGCGTTGGCGCAGGTGTCGTTGGCCGGGGGAGTCGCGTCGCACGCCACGCCGCCAATCTTCAGGGTGTAGTCGTTCGGGATCGTTCCGCCGCAGGGGAAGCTCTCGAACACGCTCGGGAGCGCCACGACGTAGTAGGTGCCGGCGGTCACGCAGACCGAGCCCGTGCCAGGGCACGCGCCGATGGTGGGATCACCCACGATGCCACCGCAGGTGATATCGACGACGGCCGCGAAGCAGGGGATGTTGGAGTAGATCTCGAGGCTGATCTCGGTGGGTTCCGACACGGTGATTTCGTACCAGTCGGTGTCGCGCGTGCCGCCAGCCGCCCAGAAGGTGCCGCTGATTTCGGCGCCGAGGCTGGTGGCGTCGTACGCACCGCCGTTGCAGCCACCGTTGAGGTCTTCGCCGCAGGTGGCTTCCGACTCGGAGCTCGTTCCCGCGGGAATCGTGCAGTCGGTGGTGCCGCAATCGCCGCCGTCATTGCCGAACTGCTCACAGTTCAGGAAGATGGGGATGCCGTTGTAGGTGTAGGTGCCGTCGTCGCAGTAGCCGTCGCCAACCCAAGTCTCGGGGCAGCAGTTACCGTTGCAGTCGGCGATTTCGCCGGCCGGACATTGGGCCATGGCGGTACCCGCCGAGGCCAGCAGGGTCGCCGCAGTGGCGAGCATGCCGAAGTGGAAGCGCTTCATCGTTCTGGTCTCCTCAGAATTCAGTATTGAACCGACTGGAACAGTTCGAAACAGGTGCACACCGTGTCGCCCCCGCACGACGGGAACGGAGCCGCCACCCGGAGATGGGGCCTACGTTCGACCATAACTCAAACTTGGCATGATCCAAATGCGAATCCTGAATGGTTGCTGACTTTCCTTTCATGATCGGCAGTGCACGAATCGGCTAGCCTCTCGGCACCCTGCACCCAATCCAAGGAACTTCACATGCTTTCAAAAGCCCCTGAATTCAACCTGCCCGAAGCCCCCGGCAAGACGGTCGCCAGCGATTTTTCCTCGCAGGCCGGCCCAACCGTCATCCTGTTCTTTCCTCTCGCGTTCAGCGGCGTCTGCACGGCAGCCTGCGCCGCATTTCGCGACCAGTGGTCGGCGTGGCAGGGGCTCGGCGCCCGGGTGCTGGGCATCTCGATCGACAGTCCATTCACGGTGGCCAAGTGGCGTGAGCTCGAGCGCATGCCGTTCCCGGTGCTTTCGGATTTCAACAAGGAAACCTGCCAGGCCTACGGCGCGTTCCATGAAGACCTGATGGGCCTGAAGGGCGTTGCCAAGCGAGCGGCGTTCGTGGTCCGCAAGGACGGTTCGGTCGCCTACCAGTGGGTGAGCGACAACCCCGGCGTGCAGGTCGACTTTGATGCGATCAAGGCCGCCGTGGCGAGCTGCGGCTGAGATCGCGCTCACGCACCAGGATCGCGCTCACGCACCAGGATCGCGATCACGCTCCAGGATCGCGCTCACAGTCGAGCCCGGTCCGGCCGGCACGCTCCTGAAGCGAGGTAGATCCAGCTGGCTCCAGCCAATGCCCGTGGTAGCGGGTCAGAATCCCTGGCCTTCAACCACGGTGTAGTTGCATGAACCGACCGGCGAGTCGCCGACGCTGACGCCCTTGATGACGGCGTTGAGGGTCGGCGCGAAGATCAAGTGCAGCGTCTGGTCGCCGGATGAGCTCACGCTCGGCAGGTCCTCGAGCCGGGTGATGGGCTTGGTGGCGTCGAGCCGCACGCGCACCTTGTCCTTCTGCTGCCAGAAGTAGCCGATCGGCTGGAAGGTTCGGCCGTTGGCATCCACCAGCACGAGGGGCTTGTCCTTGAACTGGCGCTTGAGTTCGTGCAGATCAACTGCGGCCTTCCCGCGCGTGACGTTCAGGCGGATGATCGCCGTGCCGTCGGGGGCGAAGAATCCCTTGATGGCTCCGCTCTTGGCGGCCGTCGAGAAACCGCCCTTGGGGAACTCGTAGTCACCCTGCTTGAGGAAGTTGGACTTCTTGCCCTCGAAGGCGACGAAGGTGCCGATGTTGTTGAGGTTCAGCTGCAGCGGGCTGATCGAGTTCACGTTGTCGATGCCGTCGGCCCCCTCGGGAACCTCGCGCGCACTCGAGAAGTCGATCGGCGCGGATGATGCAGCCGAACCGCCCTCAACCTCGAGCACCGACGCCATGGACTTGCCCTGCGGTTCCGGCAACCGGATGCGCAGCCCCTTCAGGAAGACGTAATCGGGGATCTGTCCCCCGAAGACGGCCGCGGGGAACACCAGGACGACCTTCGCGGTCTGCGTTCCGGGTGCGCTCGTCACGTAGTTCGCGGTGTCATCGAACGGAAAGAGCTCGCGGCCGGCCTGCGCGCCATCTTGCGTCCACTGGAGCGGGAACGCCACTGCGCGGTTCTTGGTCGACAGCAGGCGGGCCTGCGCGCCGGTCATGATGAACTGCTCGCCGCCGTCGTAGGTGGTCGCATCGAATGTGACGCCCACGGCGTAGGCGCCGGGCTGACCATCCGCCGCGCTGTACTTGTCATCGAACCAGAACCCATCAAGCGTGACCCCGGACGGCGCGACCGCGGTGCGGCCAACGCCAGCGCTCCAGGTATCGCGGTGCAGGCCGAAGGCGACGTCGGTCACGCTGGGTTGCAGCTTGGCGAGTCCGAGCGCGCTGAAGGGTCGGAAGGCACCCATGCCACCGCGGCCGCCCAGCGTGTTGTAGACCGCTTCGGTGACCTGCATGGGGTTGGGCAGCGGCGCCATCGTGTTCATGCGGCCGGGCTGGGCGCTGCTTGCTTGATCGCGCACGAAACCACGGAAGCCAAGGACTTCGTTGGTGCTCTGGACGAAGCCGCAGGCGATGCCAGCCATGCCGATGCAGAGCACGCCGGCTGCGAGACCGAAGACGGCTCCCCCGAGTTTGTCGAGCAGCGGGTGGAACCGCATGTTCGCCGGCACGAAGCGCTCGCTGATCACGCGAGCGAGGAGCAGGTAGATGATGAATTGGCCGCCGAGCGAGAGCCCCCACGCGTAATTGTCCATGAAGCCGCCGCGCAGCATCAGGTGCGCGCCTGGCTCCCAGAGAGCAAGCGCCAAGGCCCCTGCACAGAGCGTGCACAGGCAGAACTGGACGCTGCTGAAGAAGCCCTGCGCGGACCACCAGTAGGCGATCAGTGCGATGAGGGCCCAGAGAATGATCGAGAAGAGATCCATGGTCGTTCCTCAGGCCTTCGGGGCGGGCTTGGCTGGTGATGTGGCAGCGGGCTTGGCGCCGGCAATGGGAGGAGCCGCGGGCTTGGACGACGCAGCTGCAGCGGAGGCCGGCTTGGAGCCTCCAGCCGCGGTGGCGGCCGGCTTGGCAGGCGCAAAGGCTCGAGCCACGTCTTCGATGGTGGTGCGACCGTCGCGCACGGCCAACAGCGCGGACTCCTGCATGAGCAGCATGCGCAGGTTGCGCCGCGCGTACTGGTACGCACCCGCGATGTCGTTGCGCGAGAGCAGTTTGCGCGCTTCGTCATCGAGCGGCATCACTTCATGGATGCCGGTCAGGCCGAAGTACCCGGAGCCGCGGCAGACTTCGCAGGCTTCTTCACGGCCGTTTTTGGCGAGCACCTTGCCGCTGGCACGCGCGAGTTCGATGGTCTTGCCGGCGGGAAGGCCAAGGCGCTTGGCCTGTTCGGCCGAGCAGGGTCCCATGATCTTGCACGCGGGGCAGGGAACACGCAGCAGCCGCTGGGCCACGACGGCCTTGACGCCGCGGGCTGCGTCACCCGCACTGCCGACGGCTTTGATCCACTGCGAGAGCGCGAGCTGCACGCCGTCGACCGGCAGGCCGACATAGGTCAGCACCTGGTTGCCAGCGGCATCGCTGATCACCTTGGCGGTGCCGGGATCGTTGACATCCGAAGTGAAGACGACGTCAGGGCCTCGGCGGATGATCGACCTGAGCGTGGTGGCGAAGTCGGACTGCGCTCCCGCGTCAAACTGCAACTGGTCCACGCCATCAAGCCGCAGGTCGACGCTGCGTTCGAGCGTCTTCACGCTGCTGGTGAAGGCATCGTGCCGCGAGAGCATGGCGTAGGCCATGGTCGTGAGGCCGAACCCCGACGGCGCGCAGAGCAGGATGATGCCTTCACGGCCGGGAAGATCTCGAGTGGGCTCGAGCAGGGCAAGATGCTGCTTGGTGAAACCAAGGTCGGCGAAGTCGCGCTTGAGCTGTTCATCACGGTTGAAATCGATGCGCATCGACTGGCCTGCGGTCGATCCCATGGTGGTGACGGTGAGCTCCTTGGATCCCAGGCTCGTCTGAACGGAGACCTTGCCGACCTGGCGACGACGACGCTCGCTGACATCAAGCCCCGCATGCTTCTTGATGTAGTCCATCACCTTGCCGCCGAGCTCAGCGGTCAGCGCGTCGCGCTTGGTGGCGATCGCGTCGACGACGTCCATGACACCGACGCTGCCCTGGAGCGACTGGACCTGCGTGCGGCTGGCGCGTGCCGCAATGGCTTCACCGATCACGCGCTCGGTCGCCTGGTGCACCTCGAGCATGGGGTCATCCTTGCCGGGGACCTTCGCCTTCTCGCCGCGACCGACCAGGAACACCAGGTTTGCAGCCGCCGCGTTCTTCTGCGCCTTGCGCTCCTCGGCCTTTTCCTTCAACTTCGAGAGCATCGAGAGCTTGAACTGCTTGCCCGGCGGCACCTGCTTGTCGCGCCACTTCCAGTAGCCGACGAGGATCCCTGCTTCGAGCAGGAGCGTCACGAGCCATCCGGCGAAGGGGACCAGCAGTCCGACGGCGACGGCGACGATGCCACCTGCGAGGAGGGCCGGATTGATCCAGCCGTACCCGCCCTTGTTGAGGTTGTAGGCGGTGGCGTCCTTCTCGAGCTTGGACGAGATCAACCACGCATACGGCGCGTAGGCGGCGAGCGTGAGCACCGGCGTGACGGGGTTCAGCAGGATCGCCGCGTCGCCGACGGCCAGGAGGGCAGTGGTCATGGTGGTCAGGCTCATCTGGGGTCGCTCATCGTGGATCCCGGGACGGGCTCAGCGGATGCCCTTCAGGCGCATCTTGAGTTCCTCGGGCTTGGGGGTCGCCTGCAGCGCGACGTTCTGGTGGACGTATTCCGACTCGACCAGGCCCACGAGGCTGCTCGTGAAGTCGAGCATGCCTTCATGGTGGCTGTTCTTGATGATCTCGAGCAGTTCGCCCTCGCGCCCTTCGAGGATGTACTTCTGCACCCCGGGAGTGTTGATCAGGATCTCGATCGCCGGGATGCGGCCGATGTTGGCGTGCAGCGTGGGCAGCAGCTTCTGGTAGATGATCGCACGGAGGTTGTAGGCCATCAGCTTGCGGATCTGCTCGCGTTCCTGCTCTGGGAACAGGTCATAGATGCGGCCGAAGGTCTGCCAGGCGCTGGACGCGTGGATCGTCCCGAACACCAAGTGGCCGGTCTCGGCTGCGCGGATGGCGGCTTCGAAGGTCTCGTAGTCGCGCATTTCGCCGACGAGCACCACGTCAGGGTTCTCGCGGACGAGGGCTCGCAGCGCATCGTTGAAGTTCGTGCAGTCGATGCCGATCTCGCGCTGGTTGATCGTGGCCTTCTTGTCCTCGAAGATGTACTCGATCGGGTCCTCGATCGTGATGATGTGCACCTTTTTGCGCTCGTTCACGTAGTCGAGCATGCTGGCGATGCTGGTGCTCTTGCCCGAACCAGTCACCCCGCTGAAGAGGATCAGCCCTTGCGCCGCCATGGCGACGTCGCCGAGCGCGGGCGGCAGGAACAGGTCCTCGAACTTCTTGATGTTGCTCGTGATGAGGCGCGCCGCCAGGGCAGGCTTGCCGCGGGCCATGAACATGTTCACGCGGAAGCGGCGACCCTTCTCGAAGTCGTAGGCGAAGTCGATCGACCCCATCCGCTCGAAGTGGTTGAGCTGGTTGGGGTCGAGCACGTCCTTCGCGACCTGGAACATCAGGTCCTCGGTGCAGGGCGGGGTGGCCAGGTCCTTCAGTGCACCGCGGTGACGGATGCGCGGCGGCAGGCCGGTCTTCACGATCAAGTCGCTGCCTTCCAGCTGGACGATGGACGCCATCCAGCTCAGCCAGGCCTTCTTGCCCTCGCCGGGGGTGGTTCCGCGGTGCTTGGTGTTGACGGGGACGAGGAGTTCGTTGCGCGAAATGGACACGGTATCGCTCCGGGGGTCGTGGGCCGCCTGAGGGCAGGTGGGAGAGGGTAACACAGGATTCGCACGACGCCGCTCCGGAGTTGCGCTCTCACGACGACTCGCCCGATTGACAGGTCAGCCCGGGGTGGCGATATTCCGGCATGGAAGGCAAGATCATCCAGGACGGCATCACCTTCGACGATGTCCTCCTGATTCCCCGCGCGAGTTCCGTCACCCCTGACCGCGCCGACACGTCGACCCAGCTCACGCGCTCGATCAGGCTCAACATCCCGCTGGTCTCAGCGCCGATGGACACCGTGACCGAGGGTGCGATGGCGCGCGCGCTCGCGCAGGAAGGCGGCATCGGCTTCATCCACAAGAACATGGCGATCGCCGCGCAGGCTCGCGAAGTCGCGAAGGTCAAGCGAAGCGAGAACGGCGTCATCACCGATCCCGTCACGCTGGGCACAGCGGACACCGTCGAGCACGCCATGGCGCTCATGAAGGAGCAGGGCGTCAGCGGCTTCCCGGTGGTTGATGCCGCCGGCAAGCCCGTGGGCATCGTCACGCGGCGCGACATGAAGTTCATCGCCGGAGCGCCCGGCGTCACCAAAGTGAGCGAGATCATGAGCTCCACGCTGGTCACGGCGCGCCATGATGTGGGCCTTGAGGAAGCCGGTCGGCTCATGACCAAGGCGCGCGTGGAAAAGCTCCTGCTTCTTCATGCCGACGGCCGGCTTGCTGGCCTGGTGACGATGCGCGACATCGACAACACGCGTCGTTACCCCAACGCTTCGCGCGATGCGCGCGGGCGCCTGCGCGTTGGCGCGGCGGTCGGCGTCAATCAGCTCGACCGCGTCGAGGCCCTCATGGCAGCCGGCGTGGACGTGATCGGCATCGACACGGCGCACGGTCACAGCGCGAACGTGATCGAGACCGTGCGCCAGGTCAAGAAGCGCTTCGACATCCCCGTGGTCGCAGGCAACGTGGGCACGTCCGATGCAGCGAAGGCCCTGATCGATGCAGGTGCAGACGCCGTGAAGGTTGGCATCGGACCGGGCTCGATCTGCACGACGCGCGTGGTGACCGGCGTGGGCATGCCGCAGATCACGGCGGTCATGAATGCGGTCTCCGCAGCATCGAACGCAGGCATCTCGGTCATCGCCGACGGCGGGATCCGCCAGTCCGGCGACATCGCCAAGGCGCTCGCTGCGGGCGCGCACTGCGTGATGCTCGGCGGGCTCTTTGCCGGCCTTGACGAAAGCCCGGGCGAGCAGGT
>CAMDAQ010000090.1 GCA_945888705.1 Singulisphaera sp. GP187 | reverse complement strand
AAAATCGCTAGAATCCCGCCTCCCGCCGGGTCGTCCGTGCGGGACTCGTCTCTCGCACCCCTTCGTTGAAACGGCGCATGCTTCGATCCATCGACAGCCTGCTTGCCCGCCTGATGGCGGGTTCCGCTTCGACGGCCCACCGCTGATGGCGCGCTTGCGCGTCAATCCTCGGTCGGCCGGCGTCGGTCGCGCCTTGCTCCCCGCTTGCGGGAAGGCAGGGGGCGCCTAGCGCCAAGGCAGCCACCATCGGGTGGTCGCAGAGCGACGAGCCACGCGGTTGCCGCAACCGCCGTGGCTCGATGTGTTTTTGCGCGGCGACATTCCACCAATCCTCCAACCCGTCAATCCAACAGGCCAAGGACCAGACCATGAACCAAGAGACCCTTCGCATCCTCGAATCGATCGCCCGCGAACGGAGCATCGACCGTGACCTCCTGATCCAGGATCTGGAGCAGGCCATGGTGAGCGCCGCGCGCAAGCATTTCAATTCGCTCGATCCTGAGGAGTTCGGTTGCGAGATGGATCGCCTCACCGGTGCCATCACGCTCTGGCGCAATGATCTGGAGACCGGCGAGCGCGAGACCATCCCGCTCGCGCGCCTGGGCCGCATCCCCGCGCAGACCGCCAAGCAGGTCATGATCCAGCGCTTCCGCGAGGATGAGCGCAGCAGCCTGCTCGACCAGTACAGCAAGCGCCAGGGCGAACTCGTCACCGGTGTCGCGCAGCGCTACGAGGGCAACGCGCTCATCGTGCAGATCGACCGCGCCGAGGGCTTCATGCCGCGCAGCGAGCAGATCCCCGGCGAGCAGTTCCAGCCCGGCGACCGCGTGCGCTGCCTCCTGCTCGATGTGCGCGACGCGGGCCATCAGGTCAAGATCGTCCTCAGCCGCGCGCACCAGGACTTCATCCGCCGCCTCTTCGAGGCCGAGGTCCCCGAGGTCGCCGAGCGCACCATCGAGATCAAGGCCATGTCGCGCGAGCCGGGCTTCCGCACCAAGCTCGCGGTGGCGAGCATCGACAGCAAGGTCGATGCCGTCGGCGCGTGCGTCGGCGTGCGCGGCAGCCGCATCCGCAACATCGTCGATGAGCTCGGCGGCGAGAAGATCGACATCGTGCGCTGGAACGAGAGCAGCCAGATCCTGATCTCGAACGCGCTCAAGCCCGCCGAGGTCGAGGAAGTCAGCCTGTGCTTCGAGCTCGGCCGAGCCACGATCATCGTGCGCGATGACCAGCTGTCGCTGGCCATCGGCCGCCGCGGCCAGAACGTGCGCCTTGCGGCACGCCTGACCGGCTGGGACGTCGACATCCTCACGCCGCCTGAATTCCAGCGCGGCCTCGAGATCCTCGAAGCCACCGTGCGCGGTGTCGAAGGCGTCACGGACGAGATGCTCGACCGTATGGGTGTCCTGGGCCTCATCAGCGTCTTCGACGTGGAAGAGGTCGGCGAGGCGATCCTCGTCAACGAAGCCGGCATGAGCGAGGAACTCGCCGTGGCGGTCGTCGATGCCTGCACCGAGCGTGCCAAGGTTGTCGCCGCCGAGCAGGAAGCTGCCAAGCAGGCCGAGGCTGAGCGCGTGGCTGCCGAGGGTGGCGACGTGGTCGATGGCATCCTCGGTGGCGGTCCGGCTGCGTCGCCGGATGCCGCGAGCGAGGCCGCGGCCGATGACATCCTCGGGCGCTGAGCGCTTCATCCTTCCTTCACGAACCAGCAGCATCATCCCACCGGCAGCAAACCGACCGCAGACCAGCAGCGACTGACCGGAACCACCATAGAAAGAGCACCGATTGAGCACTCCCAAGGGCAGCAAGATCAGGATCAGCCAACTCGCCAAGGAACTTGGCGTCACCAGCAAGGACGTCGTCGAGAAGTGCCAGCGTGAGCAGATCGAGGGCGTCTCGAGCGCGGCATCGACGGTGTCGGTTGGCCTGTCGCTGACCATTCGTGAGTGGTTCTCCGGCGCCGCCGGCGGTTCGGCCGTCGAGACCGCCGAGAAGGTCGATGTCGTCGAGGCCAAGAAGCGCGCGACGACGGCGAAGTCCACCAAGAAGAAGAAGGGCGACGACGCGGCGAGCGATGCCCCCGAGCCGACCTCAACCGAATCGGTCGAGCCCAAGCCCGCTGTCGTCGAGGCCAAGGCCGCAGTTCCGGCTGTGGCACCGGTAGCCGCAGCGCCCGCGGCACCCGCGGCGAGCTCAGTGACGTCGCCCAACGTGACACCTGCTGCAGTCGCCCCGACGGCGCACGATGTTTCGGCAGCGGCTCCGTCTGCCCCCGCGGCTGCCAGCGCGCCTGCTGTGCCGGCCGGTACGTCCCCGGTCGGTCGCCCATCCAGCCTGACCTCAGGCGTGGTTCGAACGGGCGCCAGCGGCGTTGCGCCGCGCACGCCGCCCGCTGCTCCCGGAACCGCCGGTGGTCCGCCGCCTGCAGCGGGTCCCGGCTCAACTGGCGCGGGGCCTTCTGGCCCCACCGGCGCTACGCCGCCCGCGCGCTCCACGTGGCGCCCAAGCGACACTGGCCCGCGCGCCACGCCCAACGTTCCTCGTCGGCCCGACGTCGTCAAGCCCGCAGGGCAGATGCTGTCGCAGCCGACCAAGACCGCACTCTCGGGCCCGCGCGTCGTGCGCGTCGAAGAGCCCGACCGCATCGCTGCACCGCGCCCGCGAACGGGCCCCGGCATGGGTGGTCCAGGTGCAGGCGGACCAGGCCGCTTCGGCACGCGCCCGGGTGGCGGATTCGGTGGCGCCGGTGTTCGTCCAGGCGGTCCGGCAGGTCCGGGCGGTCCTCCACGTGGGCGCGATGATCGTCGCCCCGGTCCCAACGACAAGCGTCCGGGTGGTCGCGCCGACGGCGCTGGCCGCAGCGCAAAGGCCGGCGGCGATGCGCCGTTTGAGCCGTGGCGCGCGCAGGACCTGATCGACCGCGAGGGTCGCCTGACCCGCGCCGGTGGCTTCTTCAAGAGCCATAAGGCCACGCCCGGTCGTAGCGGTCCGGGCGGTCGCATGGGCCCCGGCGGCCGCATGCAGCCGCAGAAGAACGCGGGACCCGTCAAGATCGCCGAGCCGATCGTGATCAAGGAGCTCAGCGCCGCCACAGGCGTGAAGGCCACCGACATCCTGAAGAAGCTCCTGCTCTCGGGCACCATGGCCACGATCAACAGCGTGATCGAGACCTCGCGCGCCGAGGAGATCATGCTCGATTTCGACATCGTGCTCGAGGTGGTGAGCGAGCAGTCCGCCGAGGATGCGATCGCGAGCCAGTTCGCGCAGCGTGAACGCAAGGATCCGCGGCCGCGTTCGCCGGTCATCACGATCCTCGGCCACGTCGACCACGGCAAGACCAGCCTGCTCGACCGGATCCGCAAGGCCAACGTCGCCTCGGGCGAGGCCGGCGGCATCACGCAGGCAACCAGCGCCTTCATGGTGCCGGTCAAGGCCGGCGATGGCGATCGCACGCTCACCTTCATCGATACCCCGGGCCACGAGGCGTTCACCGCGATGCGTTCGCGCGGCGCGCGCGTCACCGACATCGTGGTGCTCGTGGTCGATGCCGTCGACGGCGTCATGCCCCAGACGGTCGAGAGCATCAACCACGCGAAGGCCGCCGGCGTGCCGATCGTCGTCGCGCTCAACAAGGTCGACAAGCCCGAAGCGAGCGAGAAGACCTTCCAGCGCATCTACGGCCAGCTCGCCGAGCACGGCCTGAACACGGTGCCTTGGGGCGGCGACGTCGAAGTCGTCAAGACCAGCGCGCTCAAGGACATCGGCATCCAGGACCTGCTCGACATGCTGGCGCTCGTGGCCGACATGAAGGGCATCGAGGCCGACTGGGCCGGCAACGCCCAGGGCGCGGTGCTCGAGGCGCAGATGGAAGAGGGACGCGGCCCCGTGGCGCGCATCCTCGTCCAGGAAGGCGTGCTGAAGAAGGGCGACTCGATCGTGATCGGCCGCGCGTCGGGCCGCATCCGCGACATCGTCAACGACCGTGGCCAGCGGATCACCGAAGCGGTGCCCGGAACGCCGTGTGCAGTGAGCGGTCTCGACGAGCTGCCCGATGCGGGCGACAAGTTCTTCGTGGTCGATTCCCTCAAGGAAGCCGAGCAGGCCGCGAACGAGCGGCGCCAGGCCGAGCGCCTGCGCGAACTCGCCGCGCCCAAGGTCACCCTCGACAACATCCTCGAGCACATCGGCAAGGACAAGGCCAAGGAGCTCTCGCTCGTGGTCAAGGCCGACGTGCAGGGCAGCGTCGAGACCCTCAAGGCCATGCTGCCCAAGATCGGCGTGGGCGACCTCAAGGTCGTGGTCAAGCACTGCGCCGTGGGCGGCATCAACGAGAGCGACATGCTGCTCGCCGAGACGACCGGCGCGATCGTGGTCGGCTTCAACGTCACCACCAACGCCAAGGCGCGTGCCCTCGCGGAATCGAAGAAGATCGACGTCCGCCTCTACGACGTCATCTACCACATCAGCGAGGACATCGAGAAGGCGCTCAAGGGCATGCTCGAGCCGACGGTGCGCATCGACGTGCTCGGCCACGCCGAGGTGCGCCAGGTCTTCCGCATCTCCAAGGTCGGCGCGATCGCGGGCTGCTACGTCACCGATGGCACGGTCGAGCGCAACGCGCAGATCCGCGTCACGCGCGGCGGCATCGTCATCGAGAAGGATCGCCGGCTCGAGCAGCTCAAGCGGTTCAAGGACGACGCCAAGGAAGTGCGTTCGGGCAACGAGTGCGGCATGAAGATCGTCGGCTACGACGACATCCAGGTCGGCGACGTGCTCGAGTGCTACAAGTCGGTCGTCGTGCGCGAAGGCAGCGATGACTGAGCGCCGCCGACCCGCCACATCGCTCCCCGGCATCGCCGGCAAGGACGAGACGCCGATCCGCCTCCTGCAGTGGGCGAGCGTGATCCGCCGCGCGCTGCAGCAGCGGCTGTCCGAAGGGCTGGCTGATCCGCGCTTCCAGGGCCTGGTCTCGATCGTCTCGGTCGAGGTCTCGCCGGATGAGCAGCGCGCCCTCGTGCGCGTGAGCGTGTCGCCCGCCGATCGCGGCCGGCTCGCGGTCAGCGCGCTGCGGAGCGCGGCGGCGCACCTGCGCCACGTCGTGCGTGACGAGAGCGCGCTGCGGCACGTGCCGCGGCTCGACTTCATCCTCGACGAGAGCGGCCACCGCCAGATGACCGTCGAACAGGCGATCGCCGAGGGCCTGCGCCGCGAGGGCATCGTGCCCGGCCCGGACCTTGGACACGACAGCCTTGAGGGCAGCGATGGCCTTGAGGTGACCGATGAGCAGGGAGCGCATGCCGGCTCCGAAGACGGCTCCGAAGACGGCTCCGACGCAGCCACCGACACAGCCACCGACCAGGCAGACCACACGTGACCACCACCATGACCGCCAAGAAGCCCCAGTTCGTCCAGACCAAGTTCAGTGCGCTGGTGAAGCGCCATGCCCAGCCGGAGCACACGGCCGACCCCAACGCGGTCGACCCGGTCGCGCTGCTGATCTCGAGCTTCCTCATGTACGACGCGCCGAGCCACATGGCCGAGGCCGCCATGCAGAAGATCCGCTCGGCAACCGTCGACTTCAACGAGTTCCGCGTGAGCCTCGTCGAGGAGATGGTGCAGATGATCGGCGTCCGCTACCCGCGCGCCGAGGAGCGCTGCAAGGCGCTACGCCGCGTGCTCTACGACATCTTTCGCCACCACCACAAGGTGGGCCTGTCGCACCTCGAGGGGCATCCCAAGCAGCACATCCGCGCGTACCTCGACAACCTCGATGGCATGATCGCGTACGTCTCGAACCGTGTCTGCCTGCTGCGCTACGGCGTGCACGCGATCCCGGTCGACCAGACGACGCACGAGCTGCTCATCGAGGAGGGCGCGCTCAGCCCGAACGTGTCGCTCTCGGATGCCGCCGGCGTGCTCGAGCGCAACATCCGCGCTGGCCACGGCCTCGAGTCCTACTTCGCGCTGCAGGCCGCTGCCGACAAGCGCCATGCCGCCGGCCCCAAGGCGGCACCCAAGGCCGCCAAGCCTGAGAAGGCCGCGAAGCCGGCCAAGCCCGCGGCCAAGGCTTCGAAGCCTGCGTCGGGCGCGACGCGCACCAAGGTCGCCGCACGCACCAAGGGTCGATGATGCCTTCCTGCCCCGCACTCTGGCTGGGCAGGTGAACGCACGCCGGATCCCGAAGGATCCACCGTTCGGAGGACGAGCGCCATGGCTGGTCACAGCGCCTGGAAGAACATCAAGCACCGCAAGGCGTCTGTCGATGCCAAGCGCGGCAAGCTCTGGTCCAAGGCCAGCCGCGCCATCATCATGGCCGCCAAGTCAGGCGGCGGCGATCCGCGCTTCAACGCCGGCCTTCGCCTGGCCATCGACGAGGCCAAGGCCGTGAACATGCCCCGCGACACGATCGAGAAGGCCGTGAAGAAGGGGACCGGCGAACTCGACAGCGAGTCCTACGAAGCCGTCCGCTACGAGGGCTACGCGACCGGTGGCGTGGCGGTGATCGCCGAGTGCCTGGTGTGCAACGTGAACCGCACCGCTCCCGAGATCCGCACGATCTTCGACAAGAACGGCGGCAGCTTCGGCGTGCCGGGCAGCGTGAGCTATTCGTTCGTGCAGCATGGCTCGATCATCGTCGATGGCGAGAAGGCCGGCGAGGAGCGCCTCATGGAGGTCGCGCTCGATGCCGGCGCGCAGGACATCCGCGACCTCGGCGGTGCATGGCAGGTGCTCACCGCGCCCGCCGACCTGTCCAAGGTCAAGGAAGCGCTCGAGGCGGCCTCGATCGCGCTCGAATCGGCCGAGATCGCGTGGATCCCCGGCATGATGGTGCAGGTCGATCCCGCATCGGGTGCCGCCGTGCAGAAGCTGATCGATGCCCTCGAAGAGCACGACGACGTGCAGAAGGTCTTCACCAATGCCGAGTTCGCCGAGTGATGCGATGCGCCTGATCGCGCGGATCGTGGCGGTGGTCGCGCTGGTCATGCCCTCGACTGGTTGTGCGCTGGGCACCGCATCCCGCCCGTACCCCGGCGCGAACGTCGATCGCCTGTGGGAGTGCACCGTGGCGGTGGCCGAGGATCCCACGGTCGAGCAGTGGCACACCGTCGAGAACAACGCCTGGGTCAGCCGCGGCGATCGCCGCGTCGAGCTCATGCGCGTCATCGAGCGCGTGCTCGAGCAGGAGGGCGCGAAGCCCGAGGAGCAGCGCCAGACGTGGTCGATGACGCTGCGCGTGCTCGCGGCCTCTCCCGACGGCGACCCCGAGACGGGCGAGGTGCGACGCGATCCCGAGGTGCGCATCGAGTCGCGCAGCAGTCGGCCGCCTGCGCAGTTCTGGATCTTCGCCGATGCGATGCTCGATGCGATCGATGCACGCCTGAACGATCCTGTGCAGCGGCCGGGCGTGGCGCCGCCGGCGAAGCGGCCTGATCGTGCGGGGCAAGTGGCACCCGGCGGTTCGCTGCAGTCGCCGTGAGCCTCGCGGCCGCGATATTGCGTGCATGCACAGGGCGGCGCGGCGATGGGCCGCAACTCCGTGGGGCGAGCTAGAGCCCTGTCTCGAGCCCTGCCTGCTTGAGCGCGCGCTTGGCCACGTGGCTGATCACGCTGAAGGCAGCGACGAGTGCGACGATCCCGATCCCGAACCACAGCCAGCCCTGATCGCGGATCAGCGCCTGGATGTCGCTGGCGCCCGTGGCAGCGCCCGCCGCGGCGATGCCCGCCGCCGCGATCGTGCGTGGCGTCATGCCGATCGCCGTGCCCGCCATGAACGGCAGCAAGCGGACGCCGGTGCTCGCCATGGCGAGGTTCGCGATGGCAAAGGGCGAGTTCGGCGGCAGACGAAGCAGCGCCACGAGCCACATCAGGCGGACCTGGTGCGCGCCCACGAGTGCGCTGCGGATCGCGCGGGCCTTGGGCTTTGCGTCGAGCCAGTCCTCGATGCCGCGACCGCTCACGAGCCTTGAGAAGCCCCAGCCGAGCAGCGCTCCGCCCACGCAGCCGGCGATCGCAGCCGGTGCGCCGAGCGCGAGCCCGAAGACCCATCCACCAAGGATCGCCTGCGCGTAGGTCGGCAGGATGCCAAGGCCGCTGGAGATGGCGAAGAGCAGGATGTACGCGGGGATCCCGCGGGAAGGATCCTCCTTGAGCCACTCACCGACGGCGCCGATGTTGGCCAGCAGCTTGAAGCCGATGAGCGGCGGCACCGTGACCCAGGCGATGGCCAGCGCGAACGCCGCGTTGCGGCGCGTGGTGGATTCGGCGGGCATCGGGGCCGGCGCTGGTGCGTGATGCGGAGCAGCGGCCGATGGGTCCTTCGCTTGGACGTTCGATGGGTCCTTCGATGGGTCCGGCGTGGTCGTGGGGTCGGTCATGGCAGTGGGAGGTTCATCGGCCCACGAACATGCGCGACGCGAACACGACGAGCACGATGACGAAACCTGCCGCGAGTTTGCGCACTGGCAGCCGGTGCACGAGGGCAGCACCGACGTAGCCACCGGTCACCGCGCCCGGCAGGAGGCAAGCTGCCAGCAGGGCTTCGTCCTGAAGCCCCGCCGTGCCCTCGGTCCGCAGGATGGGCACCACGCGCGTGAGCGTCGCGAAGATGCTCGTCAGCAGGACCAGCGTGGAGCTGGTCGCGATCGTCGACCGCATCGGCAGTCCGCCCAGCATGCGCAGCCACGGCACGGCGAGAATGCCGCCCCCGATCCCGAGCAGCGCCGAGAGCACGCCCATGAGCGTGCCGAGCGAGAGCGCCAGCACCGGGATCGGTGCCACGGTCCGGATCGGCGCGCCGGCGTCGGGTTCCTTGCCGCGCCAGAGCACCCACGACTCACGCAGGGCCGTGGCGGCCAGGAAGCAGCCGAACAGGATCTCGAGCACGCGCGCATCAAGGCGCCCGGCGAGGATCGAGCCGATCCACGAACCGACGAGCGCCGCGGGCAGGGCCCAGCGCACCCAGGGCCACTGGACGGTCTTGGTCCGTAGGTGCTTCACGACGCTGCTGCCTGCAACGCTCACGCCCACCGGCAGTGCAGCCACCTGGAAGGTCTTGATCGATGCCCCCGAGAGCATCGTCAGGCCCGGGATGATGACGAGGCCGCCGCCGATGCCGAAGAGTCCTCCGCCGAGGCCGCCGGCCAGTCCGAGCAGCGCGATCTTGGCCGCAAGCGCCGGCTGGTC
>CAMDAQ010000089.1 GCA_945888705.1 Singulisphaera sp. GP187 | reverse complement strand
TCGGCCACGGCCTGCCGCAGCGCCTGCACGTCGCTGGCCGTGCGCAGCGGGGGATTCATCTTCGCCTGCGTGTTGTAGCCCTCGCAGAGGTCATCCGTGAGCAGGAGGTGGTGGGGGCTCACCTCGCCGGTCACGCGCTGCCCGGCATCGCGCGCGCGCTTGATGATCTCCACGCTGCCACCGCTGGAGAGGTGCTGCGCGTGGTACGTCGCGCCCACGCGCGCATTCAGCCGAACGTCGCGCTCGATGATGACTTCCTCGGCGACCGCAGGCCAGCCGCCAAGCCCCAGGCGCGCCGCGACCGCGCCAGCATTCATCACGCCACCCTTGGTGAGCGAGGCATCCTGGCAGTGCTGCATGAACGCCTTGCCGAGCGCTGCGCAGGTCAGCAGCACCTTGTGCATCATCGCGGCGCTCTCGATGCAGTCGCCGTCGTCGCTGAAGGCGACCGCGCCGGCCTTGGCCATCGCGCCCATCGGTGCGAGTTCCTCACCCTTGCGGCCCACGGTCGCAGCACCGACGGTGAACACGCGCGCCTTGCCGGCTTCCTGCGCCTTCAGCCGAACGAAGTCGACCAGGCTCGGCAGGTCGAGCGCGGGCGTCGTGTTGGGCATGCAGCAGACGGTCGTGAAGCCGCCCTCGATGGCCGAGGAGGCGCCGCTCAGAATCGTCTCCTTGTGCTCTTGGCCCGGCTCGCGCAGGTGCACGTGCGGATCGATGAGGCCCGGCGCGACGATGCAGCCCTCGCAATCAATCACCGTGGCGCCGGCTGGCGGCGTGATGCGGCTCGTCGAGCGCTCGCGGATCGCGGTGCCGTCGATGAGCAGGTCGCCGGTCGCATCAAGGCCCGAGACCGGGTCGATGATCCGTCCGCCACGCAGGAGATAAGTCGCCATGGGCGGGGATGGTACGGAGGTGCGGCCGACGGTCCCGGCGCAAAAACACATCGGCCCCGCACGAGGCGGGGCCGATGGATCGTTCAGTTGCGCGGGAGCGAACTCCCGAGTTGGCTCAGCCCTGGGTGGCGGGGCAAGCCTTCTTGCAGCAGCCGTCGGCCTTCTTCTCGCTGACCGCGCCGGGGGCGGCGTTGCCGGTCATCGGGCAGGTGGCAGCCTTGTCGCAGCTCTTGCTGCATTCGGCCTTCTCAGCGACGGCGCCGGGAGCAGCAGCAGCGTCCTTGCAGCACGCCTTGGCATCCTTCGAGCAGCATTCGCTCTTGGCGCCGACGGCGCCGGGGGCCGCGGTCTTGGTGGTTTCGCAGGCAGCAAAGATGCCGATGAGGGCGAGGGCAGCGATCGAGAACTTGGTCATGGTCAACTCCTAGGGTTGGTGAAACGGATCTGTGTTCGATACGGACGATCGTCGAGGGACGTCGGGTCCTTCGTGAGACGCATACTCTAGCGCGATTGTTGCCTCTGGACAGCGATTTGGGACAAAGATGACCGCTCCGGAACCCCCAACTTCGGCTCAGGACGGGCCCAGCGGCCCTGCCGAGCCGGGGTCGTCAGGATTCATGGGGTTGCCCCGGGCGGAGCGGCTGGCGGCTCTCCTGGCGAAAGCCCGGACCCTGCCCAAGGTCGCGGGCGTCTACCTCATGAAGGACGCCGAGGGGCGCGTGATCTATGTGGGCAAGGCGGGTGTCCTGCCCAATCGTGTGGCGAGTTACTTCGTGCCGAGCGCCGACCTCGGGCCGCGCAAGCACCCCATGCTCGACCTGATCCACGACCTGGACACCATTCCCTGCGAGGGGGAGTGGGAGGCGCTGCTCATGGAGAGCCGCCTCATCAAGGACCTGCATCCGCACTTCAACGACCGGATGACGGATGACAAGACCTTCCCGTACCTCGTCGTGACCATGCGCGACGATTTCCCGGGGGTCTTCATCACGCGCGATCCGGCTGCGCCGCAGTTCCGTGGTGCGCGCGTGTTCGGCCCCTTCACGAGCAGCGGCTCGCTGCGCCACGCGGTGCAGGTCCTGCAGCGGGTCTTCAAGTACCGCACCTGCGAACTCACGATCGAGGCCTCGAACCCTGCGAACGCATCGTTCAGGCCCTGCCTGCTGCATGACATCCACCAGTGCACCGCGCCCTGCGCCAATCGCATCTCGCCCGAGGCCTACCGCACGGACATCGACCGGTTCCTGCGCTTTCTCTCGAGCAAGCGCAGCGCGATGCTGCGGGAACTGCGCGCGGAGATGGAGCAGGCGAGCGCCGCGCTCGACTTCGAGCGAGCGGCCGTGCTGCGCGACCAGCTCCGCGCGATCGAGCGGCTCGACGATCGCGAGACGCGCGGTGACGAGGGCGAGTACGACTGGCAGCCTGAAGTCACGATGTTCAGCGGCGATCCCCTGGCGATGACGCGCAGCCTGGCGCGCACGCTCGGGCTCGAGTCGATCCGCTGCATCGAGGGGTTCGACATCGCGCACCTGGCCGGCGAGGAGACCGTCGGCAGCAAGGTCTGCTTCATCGACGGCCGCCCGTTCAAGGAGGCCTACCGCCGGTTCCGCGTGCGCAGCGTCGAGAACAACGACTACCGGGCGCTGCAGGAAGTCGTGAGCCGCCGCTACCGCGAGGCAGGCAAGGGGCACGAGCTCTATCCCGATGTGGTGCTGATCGACGGCGGCATCGGCCAGCTCAACGCGGCGCTCGAGGCGTTCGCGCAGATGGACCGCAAGCCGCCGATGGTGATCAGCCTGGCCAAGCGCGAGGAGTTGATCCATGTTCCCGGCCGGGCCGAGCCCGTGCGGCTGGGTCGCGAGAATGCGGGGCTCAAGCTCTGTCAGGCAATCCGCGACGAGGCGCACCGCTACGCGCAGCACTACCACCACCTGCTGCGGACCAAGCGGTTGCTGCCTCCAAGGAAGCCCAATGAGGGCTGATGGACCGGCCAGCGCCTCTTGATCGGTCCACGGTTTGGCCGACGTGCCGGCGCACTCACACCCCTGTCAAATCACTCACGCCGGCGAGGGCAGGGCGCCCGCCGGAGGCTCGGGATCGGGGCCTGCCGCCGGTGCGGGGGCTGGCTTGGCGGCCGCGAACTCGCGCTGCAGCAGGTCGCTGACGGTGCTCTTCTCGAGCTTCTCGCCGCGCATGAGCTTCTCGACCTCGTCGCGCGTGAGGGTCTCGTATTTGAGGAGCGCCTGCGCCACGGCATCGATCGCGGTCCAGTGCTGCTCGACCATGCGGCGCGCCTCGTCGTAGGCCTCATCGCTGATACGGCGGATCTCCTCGTCGATGATGCGCGCGGTCTCGGGCGAGTAGTCCTTCTCGGGGATGTACATCTCGCGGCTGTCCTCGCCGGAGTAGTTGACGAAGCCCAGTCGGTCGCTCATGCCCCACTTGAGGACCATGGCCCGCGCGTAGGCGGTGACCATCTGGATGTCCATGCCCGCTCCCGACGAGATGTCGCCGGTGTGGCGGCCCTCGGCCAAGCGGCCCGCGCACAGCACGCGCATGGTCGCCTCCATGAAGCGTCGGCTGTAGCCGTAGCGGTCCTTCTCGGGCAGGCTGAAGGTGACGCCCATGGCCTGGCCGCGCGGGATGATCGTGACCTTGTGCAGTGGGTCGGCGTCCTTGAGCAGCAGCTGCAGGACGGCGTGGCCGGCCTCGTGGTACGCGGTGGCTTCGCGCTCCTGCTGCTCGATGCGGCGGCTCTTGTTCGCGCGGCCCCAGCGGACCTTGTCGCGGGCTTCCTCGAGGTCGGTGTGCTCGATGAAGTCCTTCTCGGCCATGGTCGCGATGATCGCGCTCTCGTTGATGAGCGCCGCCAGGTCGGCGCCGCTGAACATGGGCGTGGCCTTGGCAATGCGGGCGAGGTCCACATCCGGCCCCATCTTCACCTTCTTCGCGTGCACGGCAAGGATCTCGGCACGGCCCTTGACATCGGGCAGCGGAACCTGGATCGAGCGGTCGAATCGGCCCGGGCGCGTGAGCGCGGGGTCGAGCACGTCGAGCCGGTTGGTGCCGGCGATCACGATGACCTGGTCGGCGGCCTCGAAGCCATCCATCTCGACGAGGATCGCATTGAGGGTCTGCTCACGCTCGTCATGGCCGCCGCTGTTGAAGCCGCCGCCGCGACGGCGACCAACCGCGTCGATCTCATCGAGGAAGATGATGCACGGCGCGTTTTCCTTCGCCTGCTTGAAGAGATCGCGCACGCGGCTCGCGCCCACGCCCACGAACATCTCGACGAAGTCCGAGCCCGAGATCGAGAAGAAGGGCGCATCGGCCTCGCCGGCGATCGCCTTGGCGAGCATCGTCTTGCCGCAGCCCGGCGGGCCCGAGAGCAGCACGCCGCGCGGAATGCGGCCGCCGAGGCGCGCGAACTTCTTCGGGTTCTTGAGGAACTCGACGATCTCGCTGACTTCTTCCTTCGCTTCCTCGATGCCGGCCACGTCCTTGAACGTGATGCCGGTCGAATCCTTGGTCTGCAGGCGGTGGCGGCTCTTGCCGAAGTTGCCCAGCATGCCGCCGGGGCCGCCGCCGGCCGAGCGCAGGCCGCGCATGAAGAACCAGAAGATGAAGATGAGCACGCCGAGCGACAGCAGGCTCGGCAGGAGCGCCATGAACCACGACTGGCCCGTGTTCTCTTCGCTCCAGCCCACGCCGGCGGCGGTGAGCTGGTTGCGGATCCAGCCGTAGTCATCGGGAAGGATCGTCGAGTAGATGCGGGTGGGCTGCTGCGTGGCGGTGCCTGGAGCCTTGCCATCGGCAGCGGGCGCTGGAGCGGTCCAGGCGGTCGCGTTTTCCTTGACCTCAGCGACCACGCGGCCGGTCTCGATCACGATCGAGCCATCCTTGAGTTTGCCTTGCTTGGCGTACTCGATCAGGGTCGGCAGCGGCTGCTCCTGGCCTTCCGGGCCGCCGGAGAAGAGCACCATGCCCACGAGCACCATCAGCCCGAGCAGCATGACGAGCGTGAGGCCGGGGCGACGTGGTGGCGTGACACCCTGACCGCCAGGGCCCTTCCCGCCGGGGGTAGGCCCCTTGCCGGGTGAAGGCTGGTTCTGCTGTGCGTGAACGGGAGGGAGGAGTTCGTTCATGGTGTTCACCAATCGGCCTGCATGCTGTCAACGATCGCCGTGGCCAGTTGTTCGACGACTTGGAACCTTGCCAAGTCAATCGGCTGCTGGATGGGAAGGCTCGCGACGAAGACCGCGGATTCGCGGAAGCCATTGCGCTGGACGAGCGGTTTGCCCGTGCGCTGGTCGATCCATTCGTAATCGACGGTCACGTTCAGGGCCATTTCCTCGGTCAGGCTCGTGCCGCGGCTCTTGCTGCTCTGCTGCAGATCGATGGTCCGGATCGTGGCGCGCAGCACCGTGTCGGCACGGCCCTCGCTCGCCACGCGGAAGTGCGTGCCTGACTCGATGGCCTTCACAAGCGCATCAGTGAGCTCCGGGGCGACCTTGCGATCGAAGGTGGCGTTCTTCGCCACGGGCACCGCCACCGTGCGCAGGCTCTTGTCATAGCGCTGGCCGGATTCGTACTTGGGCGCGCCGTCGCAGGCGGCCATGGAACCCAGGAGGCACAGCAGCAGTGCTGCACGATGCTTCATGGCGCCACGTCCTTCGCGGGATCAACGGTCACGGCCGGGCTCGCTTCGACCGGCGCGGCCGTCGCGTCGCTGCCCGAAGGCGCGGCGAGCGGCTTGGGTTCAAGGGCGGCACGCATGGCGGTGCGGAGCGCCGCGTAGTCAGGCGCGCCGGCCTTCGCATGCTCCGGCAGTTTCGCGGCCAGCTCAGGCGCGATGTCGAGGGCATCGAGCGTCGACACGCTGCGGGGGAATCGCGTGACGAGACGACGAATGAAGCGCTCGGCGCCCACCACGTCGCCCTGGTCGATGTACCAACGGGCCTCGGACAGCAGCTTGCGGGCCTCGCTCTCGTCGATTCGCACGAGCAGGGCCTCGGCACCGATGCGATTGGCGAGCATGGGGTCGCGAACCTGGAGTTCCCGCAGCCGGATCTGCGCCTCGACCAAGCCCTTGGCGCTGTGCTCGGGGCCGCGGAACGATGCGCAGTACGAATAGATCAGCCGCAGGCGCGCCTTATCGACTTGGGGGCTGCGCGGGTAGTTCTGCACAAAGAGGTCGTAGGCCTCGGCGGCCATGTCGAGCTGGCGCGTGTCAAAGTAGTGGTCGGCCAGCCGCATGCCCGCCTGTTCCGCGAGCTGGCTGCCGGGCAGGCGCTCTTGGATGCGGATGAGCATCTCGACGGCTTCATCGGTCGCATCGACGATGCGCACTGTGCCGAAGAACCGGCGCTTCAGGCCATCGGCGTATGCGCACGCGATCGTGTACTCGCGCTGCAAGGCAAGCACGAAGACATCGCTCGATGGGTAGCGGCGGGCAACTTCTTCGTAGTCAAAGAGCGCGTCGTACTCACTGCCGCCCTTCCACAGGGCATCGCCGCGGGCGAGGAGGCACCGCGCGCGCAGTCCATTGGCCGGGAACGACTCGAGCCAGGCGTCGGCGAGCTTCTGCGCGCGCGCGTACTCGCCGCGGGCGAGCGTCTCGCGCACGATCTGCAGGCGGCCTTCGGGACTGCCCGGGGCAACGCCGGCGGGAGCGACCCATTGATCGTTGTCGTCAAGGACCTGCGTCTGCCCGAGGCAGGGGACCGCAAGGGCGATGGGGGCGAGAAGCGCCACGATGCGCAGCATGGAGGGATCGTAGGGGTTCTCGGCCCACGCCGCCAACGAAGTGGGCGGTTGCAGCGGGGGCTCGGCTTCATCCGGTGCTGACGGCCGTGCCTTATGGTGCAGGGATGCGACGGATTCTGGTGATCTTCAACCCGATCTCGGGCGGTGGGAAAGCGGCCGCAGCGAGCGTGGGCGTGGAGCGCTCGCTCGAGTCCGCTGGGTTCGAGGTGCGGCGCTTGGCGACCGAGCCCGGCCCAAGCGAGCAGTGGCTGGATGAACCGCTGGTTGGTCGGGATGCACTGGTCGTGATGGGTGGCGACGGGGCCGTTCGCACGGCCGCCATGAGTGCCGCCCGCGTGGGAGTGCCCTTGTGCAACCTGCCCTTCGGCACGGAGAACCTGTTCGCGCGGCACTTCGGCATGAGCCGCGATCTGCCGGCCTTGATCGACCGACTGCGCGGTGGGCGCGTTCGCCACGTGGATCTGGGCTTGGTCAACGGCGAGCCGTTCCTGGCCATGTGCGGCATCGGGCTCGATGCCGAGGTCGTGCATGATCTCGCAGGCGCGCGAACCGGCGCGATCTCCAAGCTCACCTACGCGAGGCCGATCCTTCGGCAGGTCGTCGCGTGGCGCGCTCCGCGACTTCGTGTGGAGCTTGATGGTTCGCCGTGGGCGCTGCCGGGCCCTGGATTCCTCGTCGTCGGCAACTCGCGCCGCTACGCCGCGCACATCGATCCGGCGTCGATGGCGATCGACGATGACGGGCTTCTTGATGCATGCTTCTTCCCATGCGCGACGGCGATCGGCGCATCGATGTGGGTGATTCGGTGCTGGCTCAGACAACAATCTCGCGCCCGGCGGTTCATGCATTGGCGGGCGCAGTCGATCGTGGTCAAGGGCGCCGATGATCCGGTGCGATACCAGATGGATGGTGACCGGCCGCGCGCACCACACGATGCTGTGGTCGCGCGGATGGAGGTGCGCCGACAGGCGGTGCCGATCCTCGTCACGTCCGAGAAATGAAATTGGCATAAAGGTCGGCTGGTGGCCTTGCACCGTCCGGAAACCATCTGCTATGTTCCCATCGCCTCGAGGAGCCATGGATGGCACCGAAGAGGCCGACGCGGCACGGATGTCTCGTCGTGAACCTGGTCTGGGCCGCATGGCCCCTTGGTCAAGGAGCGACCACGCATGTCCAGAGCGAATGCTCGTGCATTGAAGGAAACAACTGTCAAGGGCGTGGCCCGAGGCAGTGGTGTGCCACCGAAGCGCAGCGGTCGGACCGCTACCAGCGCGCTGCGGCTGAGATCCGCCAAGGAACTCGCCGATCACGAGACCGAAGACCTTGTCGAACTGACCGAGCAGGTGGTCGATGCGCCAGCGCAGGTTTCGCCGATCGACGCGACCTGGCAGGCGTTCAAGAGGCTGCAAGCCAGTGGCGATAACCCGGTCGAGCTTGAGCGCCTGCGCAACGTGCTCATCGAGAACTACCTCCACATCGTCAAGTTCAACGCCGAGCGGCTTCGCATGAAGCTGCCGAGCGAGGTCGACGTCGATGACCTGAACTCCGCGGGCCTCTTCGGCCTGATGGATGCCATCAAGAGCTTCGAGCCCAGCCGCGGCGTGAAGTTCGAGACCTTCTGCGCCCAGCGCGTGAAGGGTGCGATCTATGACGAGCTGCGCAGCATGGACTGGGTACCGCGCCTGGTGCGCAGCCGCACGGCGAAGCTCGAGCGCATCCGCAAGGACCTGCAGGGTCGCCTCGGTCGCAAGCCGACCGATGAAGAGGTGCTCGCCGAGAGCGGCCTCACGCGCGAGGACTTCGACAAGGTCGTCAAGGATTCGCGCCCGGTCGGCACGGTCAGCCTGAACCGCAAGTGGTTCGAGACCGACTCGAGCCGCGACGTGCGCGAGATCGACGTCATCGAGGACAACCGCCAGGCCGACCCGCTCCAGTCGGTGGGCAAGGCCGACCTCAAGCTGCTGCTCACGAAGGGGCTCTCGCGCGCCGAGCGGCTGATCGTCGTCCTCTACTACTACGAGGAGATGACGATGAAGGAAATCGGCATGACGCTCGACCTCTCCGAGAGCCGCGTCAGCCAGATGCACTCGAGCATCCTGGCGCGCATGAAGGCGCAGATGCAGCACCGCATGAAGGAACTTTGATGGACCCCTCCGGCGGGTCCGGCGCATGCCGGGCCCGGCCGGTGCATGATCGCCGGCCGGCCTGATCCCCCGACCGATAGCCACCGTTCCCGCCGCCTCCCGAGCTCCACGGGAGGCGGCTGTGTTTCAAGGGGGAATCGTTGCGCGAGTATGCTCCGGCCTGCGCCCAGCGGGCGCGGAAGGGGCGCCGCGCGATGGGCTCGAAGCCACATCCAGAAGGTCACGACCGGGGCGACGAGACGTTGATGGCGCATGAGCTCGATGCGGCCTTCGACGGGCTTGCGTTCGATGGCACGGCCTCTTCCGCCGTGGCGCCCATGAGTGTTCCTGCGGCCTCAAGCGAGTTCTTCCAGCCCGGTGGCGTGCGGGATCGCATCGTGGTGCTCGGCCGTCGCGGCTCCGGCAAGACCGTGTTCATCACGCGGTTGTACGAAGTGCTTTGGA
>CAMDAQ010000088.1 GCA_945888705.1 Singulisphaera sp. GP187 | reverse complement strand
TGGCGCGCTGCTGCGTTGGCGGTTGCATCAGCATGCTGGTCGGCCTTGCGGCCGCGGTCATCAGCGTGGGCGTCGGCACCCTGTGGGGTGCAGTGAGTGCCGAGGCCGGCGGCCGCACCGATGGCTTCATGATGCGCATCGTCGACGTGCTCTACGGCTTGCCCACGATCCTGCTCGTGGTGCTCATCGCGGTGGCGGCCGATGGTGCGATCGAGCGCAGCGGTCTCAAGCCCGGCCCGATCGCGCGGCAGGCGATTGATCTCGTGATCCTGGTCGTGGCGATCGGCGGGTTGAGCTGGCTCACGGTCGCCCGCGTGATCCGCGGACAGGTGCTGAGCCTGAAGGCGCGACCATTCATGGAGTCGTGTACGGCGATCGGCATGGGCCGTTCGCGACGGTTCTGGCTGCATCTGGTCCCGAATCTCTCAGGACCCATCGTCGTCTACGCAGCCTTGGCGGTGCCATCGGCGATCCTCAGCGAGAGTTTCCTCTCGTTCCTCGGCCTTGGCGTGCGCGAGCCCTTGCCGAGTTGGGGCAACCTCGCCGCAGCTGGGCTTCCCGAACTCAATCCGGTCGTGAGTCGCTGGTGGCTGCTCGTCTTCCCGTGCCTGCTTATCGCTCTCACGCTGCTCTCGCTCAATCTCGTCGGCGACTGGGTGCGCGATCGTCTCGCCGGCCGCTGACGGGGCAGGCCCTCGCGGCTTCGCGTAGCCTGCGAAGCCCGAGGTCAATCGCATGCAGAACCGATTCGGATTGAAGGATGTCTTCGTCGTTGTGCTCCTCCTGGCCACGCTCGCCAGCGTCTGGCTGTCGATGGTGCAGAAGACCCGCATCGAGCTCGCCGTCGATGGACTGCGCGTGAAGCTCGGTGAGATGGAGCGTCAGGCGGCGCTCTTCCAGCGCGAGGTCGAGAAGGGCTTCGCCGAGGGCGTGGTCGTGCAGCAGGGCACCAGCGGGGCCGCGCCGGCCTCGGATGCATGGGCCCGCCCAGGCGTGGCCATCCAGCGTTGGCCGAATCCCGCACCTGCCACCAATCCGGAAGGCCAGCCCGGATTCTCGGTCGGCGGCGAGTTCACCGAGATCTTCGAGGCGCAGCCTGCCAAGCTCGTTCCGTACATCCAGTCCGACGTCTACGGCACGCGTGTGCTCGACCGCGTCTGCGAGGGACTCGGTTCCTTCGACCCGAAGACCCTGAAGATGGTGGGCGTGCTGGCCGATGCCTGGCAGATCGATCCCGATGGCCTCTGGATCCGCGCGCACATCAATCCGCGTGCGCGGTTCAGCGACGGTGCGCCGGTGACCGCCGAGGACGTTCGCTGGACGAACCTCGATTTCATCGCAAACCCCCTGATCGAAGCCGAGCGTGCGCGCAGCACGCAGGACAATCTCAAAGACGTCAAGGTCATCGACGAGCGCACGGTCGAGTTCCTGTTCAAGGAGCCGTTCTTCACCAACGTGCTAATCGCCTTCGGCAACCCGGTGCTGCCCAAGCACTGGTTCTCGAAGTTCGAGCCCTCGCAGCTCAACCAGGCGACCGGGCTCCTCATGGGCTCGGGCCAGTTCAAGCTCGAGCGGCTGCCCACGGGCCCCGAGGACCTCGGTGTGCAGTGGACCCCGGGCACCGACGTGGTGCTCGTGCGCAATGAGCAGTACTGGGCGACCAAGCCTTCGCTTGAGAAGATCCGCTTCAAGACCGTCAGCGATGAACTCGCGCGACTGGTCGCCTTCCGCAACGGCGAGGGCGACCTGATCACCCCCAGCTCGCCCCAGTTCAACAAGGTGACCCGCGAGGAGCCCGGCTTCGAGGAGAAGGCCTTCGCGCTCAAGTGGGTCAACATGCGCTGCGGCTACTCGTTCATCGCATGGCAGTGCGGGCCGCGTGCGGGCAAGGATCCCACACCCTTCGCCGATGTGCGCGTGCGCCGCGCGATGACGCATCTGCTCGACCGCGAGCGCATGATCAACGACATCTGGGATGGCATCGGCATCGTGTCGAAGGGGCCCATGAATCCCGAGAGCCCCGCGAGCGACCCGGCCACGAAGCCGCTCGCCTATGACCCCGAGAAGGGCAAGGCACTCCTGGCCGAGGCTGGCTGGCAGGACCGAAACGGCGACGGCATCCTCGAGGATGCGAGCGGCAAGAAGTTCACCTTCGAATACACGTACGCGAGCGGCGGCGAGATCAGCGAGCGTCTGGCGCGCTTCGTCAAGGACAGCTACGCGAAGGCCGGCATCGACGTCGTGACGCGACCGGTCGAGTGGAGCCGCTACCAGGAGATCCTGAAGCTGCGCGACTTCGATGCCATCACGCTCGCGTGGGGTGCCAACGCCCCCGAGAGCGACCCGCGCCAGATCTACCACTCCGAAAGCATGAAGGAAGGCGGCGACAACTTCGTGCAGTGGAAGAACGCCGATGCCGACGCGCTGATCGAGAAGGGGCGGCGCACGATGGACGAGGCCGAGCGCATGCTCGTCTGGCGCCAGCTGGAACAGGTGATCGCGGCAGACCAGCCGTACACGTTCGTCCGGGTCTCGCCGTGGCTTCGATTCGTCTCGCGTGACTACGGGAACGTGAACACGTACCGGACCGGCCTGCAGCCGGAGGAGTTCTTCCGCGTCGCCCTGCCGGCTCCCGGCAGCGAGTGATCGCGCGCGAGCCGACCTGATCTGCCATGGCCACGTACCTCCTCCGACGGCTGCTGCTGATGATCCCCACGGTCTTGGGGATCACGCTCATGGTGTTCCTTCTCGTGGCGCTGGCGCCGGGCGGGATCGGCGCGGGGCTTGCCGTGCAGGGCGGACAGATGAGCGACACCAGCAAAGTCGCGCAGATGCAGGCGTACCTCGAGGACCGCTACGGCCTCAATGACAACGTGCTCGTGCAGTACGCACGATGGCTGGGCCGCGTGAGCCCGCTCAAGTTCGGCACCACGCCGCTGGTGGCACCGACCGGCGATCTGGTGCGCGAGCCGCGCGACCTGCCCGAGCCGGTGATGACGTGGGCGTTCCCCGCGCCCGCTGCCTTCATGGTGCAGTACACGGCGCCATCGGGCGATGAGCTCGTCGAGGACTTCAAGCGCCTGCAGCGCGATGCCGAAGGCACGCGCCGAACGTATGTCGGGTCGGTACGGGGCATGAAGGACGCGCTTGCCGACCATGTGCGCGCCCTCGGTGCGCCGTGGACCGCGCGGCTCGAACCCAAGGGCGGTGCAGATCCCGAGCGCTTCCGCGACCTCCCGCTTGATGGTGATGCGCCCACGCTCGTCAAGCTTCGTGCGGCCGCGGCATCCATGCATGCATCGTGGACTGAGGCGGAGGCCGCACGGCAGCGAGCCACGATCGCGTTCCTCGCCCGGCCCTATCCCGCGGCGGGGCTCGAGATCATCCCGAATGCGTTCTCGCTCGGTGCCCCCGACTTCGGCGTGGCGTTCTCGCGCAACCGCCCGGTGTGGGACCTGATCGCCACGGCGCTGCCGGTCACGATCCTCATCAACTTCATCGCGTTCCCCATCATCTACCTTGTGGCGGTGCCCACGGGCGTCCTGGCCAGCGTTCGACGCGGCGGCGCGTTCGACGTGATCAGCGGCCTGATGTTCCTGCTGCTCTACTCGGTGCCGGTCGTGCTCACGGGCGTCTTCGCCATCGGGTTCCTGGCCAACAACCAGTACCTGGGCTGGTTCCCGGTGAGCGGGCTGCACGACAGCGCCGCGGCGACGATGACCTTCATGCCGTATACGGATGTTGCCGGCACGTGGCACCGAGGTTGGTTGCTGGACATGGTGTGGCATCTTGCGCTGCCCGTGCTGTGCCTGGTCTATGCCGGCTTCGCAGTGCTCAGCAAGCAGACTCGTGCAGCGATGCTCGAGAACTTCAGCTCCGACTACGTTCGCACGGCGCGCGCCAAGGGCGTGCCGTCGCGGGATGTCATCATCAGCCACGTGCTGCGCAACAGTCTGCTGCCGCTCATCACGATGTTCGTCGGCATCTTCCCGGCCATGCTCGGTGGCAGCGTGGTCGTCGAGCGCATCTTCACCATTCCCGGCATGGGCAGCCTGGTCATCGAGGCGATCAACCTCCGCGACCGCGAGCTCATCCTGGCGAACACCTTCATGATCTCGTCGGTCAGCCTGCTCGCGCTGCTGCTGGCCGACATCCTGTACGCGCTGTGCGATCCGCGGGTGGCCTATGACTGAGCCGCGACCATCCGCACCGGCAGCCGTCTCCGGCGTCGAGGTCATGCGCGGCATCGGCGCGCAGGAGGCCAAGGGCTTCTGGGCCGATGCCTGGGATCGAGTCCGTCGTCGTCCAGGCGCCATGCTCGGCATGGCGTGGATCGCGGTGATGGGCTTCTTCGCCGTCTTTGCGCCCCTGATCGCCAATGCCCATCCGATCCGCCTCGAGCGGCTCGGTACGGACGGCCAGGTGCTGGCGGTCGATTGGCCGCTCTTTGCCTACCTCAGCCCGACCGATTGGCTGCTGATGATCGCCACGGCGTTCGGCGTGCCGTGGGTCTTCTTCGGTGCCGGCCGACTCGGTCGCTCGGGCCGCATCGGTGTCCTCATTGGCCTCACCATGCAGGCTGGTGCGACGATCGTGCTCGCTGCGCTCCTGGTCTGGGCGGCCGAGGGTTCGGGCATCGAGTCGCTCGAGCGGCTCACGCGGCTTGAGTCAGGCCCGTGGCCGCTCGTCCTCGCCTCAGCGATCATCGCGGCGGTCGTGGCGATCGCCGTGCCGATCGCCGCACCGCTGGCCCGCCGCATCGGCCCGATCCTGGGTGCCGCCACGCTGGGCTTCATGCTCTCGTGGCTCGCCGGCGGCCAGTCGCTCGTCAACCATGAACAGGTCATCCTCGACGAGGCGGCGGGCAAGGTCCGCGCGACCTGGACGCTGATTCCATGGTCAAGCCAGTACACGCGCAGCGACATGGTGGGCATCCCGCCCGGCACCCGCGTGGCCGACTGGGAGAAGACCGCCTCGTTCAAGGGCACGCCGTTCGGCGAGCGCCGTGTGCTCCTGGGCACGGATGCGATCGGTGGCGACGTACTGGGGCAGATGCTCTGGGCGTGCCGATTGTCGATCTCGATCGGCCTGGTCTCGACCGGCATCAGCGTGGTGCTCGGCGTCACGATCGGCGCGCTGATGGGCTTCTTCGGCGGGTGGGTGGATCTCCTGCTCTATCGCGTCGTCGAGATCTTCATGAGCGTGCCCACGCTCTTCGTGCTGATCGTGGCGGCGGGCGTGCTGCCCCGAAACACCTACGTCATGATGGCGATCATTGGCTTCTTCAGCTGGACGGGCGCCGCGCGGTTCACGCGAGCCGAGTTCCTCAAGCTGCGCAAGATGGACTTCGTCCAGGCCGCGCAGGCTGCTGGGCTTCCCGTGCGCGCGGTGCTCTTCCGGCACATGCTGCCCAACGGCATCACGCCAGTCCTCGTCGATGCCAGCTTTGCGATCGCCGCGGCCATCACCATCGAGGCCACGCTCTCCTTCCTCGGCCTCGGGCCTGATGGCCAGGCGAGCTGGGGCAAGCTCCTTTCGAGCGCGACCGCCGCGACGGGCACCTTCGTCTGGTGGCTTGCGGTCTTCCCCGGGCTGGCCATCTTCCTCTCGGTGCTCTCCTACAACATGCTCGGCGAGGCCATGCGCGACGCGATCGACCCCAAGCTCAGGAAGGCGGCGCACTGATGGCGGCCCACGACACGATCGTCACGACGGCATCGAAGCCCATCGAGCCGTTGATGAGCGTCGAGGACCTCGCGGTCAGCTTCGACAACGGCTCGGGCCCGCGCATCCAAGCCGTGGCGGGCGTGAGCATGAGCGTCTACCCGCGCCAGACGCTGGCGGTCGTCGGCGAGTCCGGCTGCGGCAAGAGCGTGACCGCCATGAGCTCGATGCAGCTCATCCCGCGACCGCCGGGGCGATTCGACTCGGGCCGCATCATGTTCGAGGGTCGCAACCTGCTCGAACTCCCCGAGCGTGAGATGCTCAAGGTCCGCGGCGGCAAGATCGCCATGATCTTCCAGGAGCCGATGACGAGCCTCAACCCCGTCTACACGATCGGCGACCAGATCATGGAGGCGGTGCTGCTGCATCAGGCCGTCTCGCCTGACGAGGCGGCCCGCATCGCCATCAAGGCGATGGCCGACGTGGGCATCCGCGACCCCGAGGGTCGCATGCGCGCCTACCCGCACCAGTTCTCCGGCGGCATGCGCCAGCGCGTGATGATCGCGATGGCGCTCGCGTGCCGGCCGGCACTGCTGCTGGCCGACGAGCCCACGACCGCGCTCGACGTGACGATCCAGAAGCAGATCCTCGAGCTGCTCCGCGGCCTGCAGCACTCGACCGGCATGGGCATGATGCTCATCACGCACAACCTTGGCGTCGTCGCCGAGAACGCCGATGTCGTCTGCTGCATGTACGCAGGTCGCGTCGTCGAGTACGCGCCAGTCACCGAGCTCTTCGATCGCCCGCTGCACCCGTACACGCGCGGCCTCTTCCGCTGCATCCCCGGCCTGTCCGAACTTCGCAATCGGCTGGTGACCGTCGAGGAAGTCGTGGCCGATCCTCGCGAGTACCAGGGTCTTCGCAGCGAAGCCGGCCCGGTCGTGCCGTGGTGGCCCTTCATGGACCAATCGCAGCGACCGGCGCTCGAGGATCCATCGCGGCCCTACGCGCTCGTCGAAGTCAGCCCCAATCGCTGGGTCGGCTGCTGGCGCACGCCCGAGGTGGCGCGCCACCCGAGCCGCCCGCCGCGCATCGCACCTGCGTAGGGTCTCGGGCAGTCCCTGTGATGCGTCAAGGCGCCTGGCGCCAAGGCGCCACGATGCGTCGTCTGGCGTGCCACCCGAGCATCGCCGCCAATCAAACTCTTGGACGGCACCGCTTCAGTGGCCGGTGCTGCCGAAGCCCCCAGTGCCTCGCTCGGTCGACGACAGTTCGCTGACTTCCGTGATGTCCGCGCGAGCGACCGGCGCGAAGACCAGCTGGGCCACGCGCATGCCGGGTTCGATCGTGAAGTCCGATCGTCCGAGGTTGATCAGTGCCACCATCACTTCGCCGCGGTAGTCGGCATCGATCGTGCCGGGAGCGTTGGGCACCGTCACGCCGTGCTTGGTGCTCAGGCCGCTGCGCGGGCGGACCTGCGCCTCGAAGCCCTCGGGAATCGCGAGGGCGAACCCGGTCGGCACGAGCACGACGCGGTTGGGTTCCAGCAGCATCGGCTCGGTGATGGCGGCATGCACGTCCATGCCCGCAGCCAGGCTCGTTTGGTAGGCGGGAATGCGTGCGAGCGGCGAAAGCCGCTTCCATTCGATGCGCACCGGCAGGTTCATGGGGGGATCGTAGTCAGCGGTCCGCAGTCACCCGTGAGCGAACGAGGTGGCGTCGATCAGAGCCACCCGAGGGTCGACAGGTCGAGCGGCTCCTCGCAGGCGAACGGCTCACCGGACTCGGCACCGATGCGGCTGCCGAAGTAGGTGTCAGCCGCCGCGATCCAGATGGGCAGGCGGTGGTTCGCGGGGTTGGCGCTGACCTGGCTGGCGTAGCAGGCGATGGAGCGCTGCTTCAGCTCGGTGAATCCGGTCGTGTTCACGATGAAGTCAGGCTGCGGCACGATCCGCAGGTGCGTGGCGAAATAGTGCATGTGCCAGCGCGGGTAGCAGGGGGCCCCCGGCAGGTCGGTCTTCACGTACTTCGCTTCGAAGCGTGCATCGCGCACGAGCGCCGTGGCGGCGATGTGATCGGGGTGCGCATCGCGGGGGTATGGCGAGAACACCACCTCCGGCTGCTCCGCACGGATGATCCCGGCAAGCGCGCGCCGCGAGGCGAGGTCATCACGCAGCTCGCGGTTCACCAGTCCCGCGTTGAGTCGCCGCACACCAAGCACTGCCGTGGCTGCTGCGGTCTCGCGGGCGCGAATCTCGCGCGAGCCGAACGGCGTGGGTTCTCCGTCGGTCAGGTCACACACCGTCACGGCGTGGCCGTTGGCGATGAACTTGGCGATGGTGCCGCCCATGGCAAGTTCGGCATCATCGGGATGCGGCGCGAAGATCAGGACCTTCATGGCGCCACCGTATCCGGTCCGATCGCCGCGAGCGAATCCAGGAGATCGCGCGCGACCTGGGTCGCCACGGCAGCGCATGCTTGGCCCTGGTCCGCAGCACCGTTCGCGGTCGCATGGCGGAGCTCGCTCCACGCGCGGGCCAGCGTGGCCAGCCGCGCGCGATCCGCAGCCAGCCACGATCCATCGTGCGCGGGCGCGCCAAGCGAGCGGATCATTGCGCTGACATCGGGTTCCGTCCGGGGGAGCGAGGCTCCGATCCGGCTCTGAACCATGGCCACGAACTCAGCCAAGGGCAACTCGCGTTCGACGGCTTCCAGCGTGCGTTCGCATTCATCCCACTCGCCCTCGGCCGCTGCGGCGCAGGCCAGCGAGATCCGCGGTCGCAGTGGAGCGAGCGTCACTGCAACGCCCTCGGCCGAAGGCGACCATGCGGCCCATCGGGCGAGGGATGCACTCGTGGCGAGGAGATCCGCATCATTCGGCCCCAGCCGCGACAGTCGATCGGCTTGGACCATGACGCGTTCGAGCAGGGCCATCTCCCTGAGCGATGCCTGTTCCGGTCGACCCAGCGACGCTGTCCACTGCGCTCGCGTGCGATCGATGCGCGCCGCGAGCCTGCCTGACATCGGTCCGGCCACGGTGGCGACGGCCGACTGGGGGGCCCTCAGGTCGCGCTCTCCCGGCAGTTCAAGCCAACGGTCCACGCGCTTCGTCAAGGCCATCAAGCTGCTTCGAGCCGCATCGCGCGTTCGATCAAGCCTGAGTCCGTCGCCGGCTCGCTCAGCCGATCGAAGCGCGGCCTGCTGCGCGCGCGCCCCCAGGGCGGCCGCTCGACCGATGGTCGTCGCAGCACCTTCCAGGAGCGACAGGTCCTCGGCTGCCCGCTCGGCCGCCGTGATGGCTCCTGCAGGTGAATCGTTCCCCGCACCATCGGCCAGCCACTGAACGAGCGCAGTGCGGTCCTTGCTGCTGCGTCTGAGGATGGCGCCCATCAACTGAGGCATGGCACCCGGCAGTCCGTCTGCCTGCACGCGCATGCACGAAGCAAGCGCCGCCGCTGCACGAAGGCGCTCTGCGGCAACGTCACCGTCCATGACCAGCCGAACGCAGCGTGCGGCACCATCCACGCCCAAAGGCGGTCGTCCGCCACGGCCTGCACACAGCACGGACAGGTCATCCAGCAGCGCGCCCGCCCCGCGCAGGCGCTTGAGTTCCACGGCA
>CAMDAQ010000087.1 GCA_945888705.1 Singulisphaera sp. GP187 | reverse complement strand
CAGTGGCCGAGAACAGATGCCAGAGCGCCTGCGTGCCCAAGCGGCCGTGTCCTCGGTCGCGCAGCAGCGCGTACAGCCGCTCGGCACGCGCGAGCCCCTCAAGCTCCAGCCCCATCGCCTGAGCCTCGTCCAGTGCGATCCTGAGGTCCTTGCAGAAGTGCTCCACGAAGAAGCCCGGCGCGAAGTCACCACGGAGGATGCGGGGACCGAGGTTATTGACGCTCCAGCTGCCGGCCGCACCACCGCCCACGCTCTCGAGCACCTTGGATGGGTCGAGGCCGCTGCCCTGTGCGTACGCCAGCGCCTCGCAGAGCCCCAGCATGGAACTCGCGATCAGGATCTGGTTCACCATCTTGCAATGCTGGCCCGTTCCGGCATCGCCATGATGCACGATCGTCTTGCCCATCGATGCAAGCAACGGCCGCACCGCATCGATCGCCGAGCCACTCCCTCCGACCATGATGCTGAGCGCCGCGTTGCGTGCACCGACGTCGCCGCCGGAGACCGGTGCATCGATCGATGCCACGCCGAGCGAGCCTGCATGCGCGGCGAGTTCCCGCGCGAGCGTCGGCGTGCTCGTCGTCATGTCCATGATCGTGCGCGGGCGGACCGCCGCACGCAGCGTGCCGCGCTCGCCGCGATGCACCGCGTCGACATCGCTCGGGTAGCCGACCATCGAGATCGCGACGTCGCACGACTCAGCGGCTTCTGCAGGCGAGTCGCACCACGTTGCGCCAGCGGCCAGCACATCGGCGGCGCGGTCTCGCGTACGCGTGGTGATGCGCAGCTCATGCCCCGCGTTGATGAGATGGAGGGCCATCGAACGACCCATCACGCCAGTACCGATCCACGCGACGCGCATCAGGACCTCCTGCCGCATCAGTCGCGGCACGCCATGGAAGGACAAGGCCTGCCGAGCGGATTCGCGCGGCAGGCCTTGACAACGGAGAGGGTGGGATTCGAACCCACGAGCAGGACAAGCCCGCTACTAGTTTTCGAGACTAGCTCCTTCAACCGCTCGGACACCTCTCCTGAAGGATGCGAAGTATGCCCTGCATGGTGCGGTCGGTCAAACGGTCCGGCTATCAGCCAGTCCACGTGATCAACGCCATCGTTGCGGCCGATCCGACCGTTTCAGCACGGCCACGGGGCAGCGTGGCAGCGGTGCTCAGCGGCTGCCTGGTTCGGGCAGGTTGCTGGCCTCGTAGTCGATCGTGATCTTGTCCTGCAGGATTTCCTCGATCACGACCTCGAGGTCGCTCATGCTGCCACGCTCGACGAGTGGGCGCGCTCCGTCGATGAGCTCGCCAAGGCGGCGCTGGATGAGGGCGGTCAGCTTGAAGCGACCTCCCATCTTCTCGACGATGGCATCGCTCTTCAGGGCTTCGATCATGGTGGCTCCTTGGGGCCGCCCTGTGGCAGGCGGCGAGTTCCGTACGATAGGGGAAACCCCTTGCCGCCGCAAGGGTTCCACCCATGCTCCAGACCCTACGCCGCCATGTCCTGCAGCGGGTCCTCTGGCGGTTCCGCCTGGGAGATGGCTGGCCACTGCTCGTGGCGGCCGGGGCCATGGGTGCCCTGATGGGCTTGACGGCCGTGGGCTTCATGGCTCCCATTCACTGGCTCGAAGACTGGCTCGAACGGGAAGCCCTCCTGGGTGGCTCGTTGCCGTGGCTGGTCGTCTGTGCACCCGTGGCAGGCGCGCTCGCCAATGGCGTGATCCTGGCGCTGGTGCCCAACCCGTTCCGTGGACACGGGGTGTCACAGGTCATCTGGTCGGTTGCCCGCAATCGATCCCGACTCCCCCTGCCGTTGGCGCTGCGCCAGTGGCTGGGCAGCACGGCCACCATCGGCTCCGGTGGATCGGCAGGCCCGGAAGGCCCGATCGTCACGATCGGATCCGTCGTGGGCAGCAATGTCGCGCAGCTCATCCGGGCGGATCCGGCCCAGCGCACGCTGCTCCTGGGATGCGGAGCGGCGGCCGGACTCGCCGCCGTGTTCAGTGCGCCGCTGACGGGCGTCTTCTTCGTGCTCGAGGTCCTGCTGCGCGACTTCTCGCTGCGCACGTTCGCACCCGTCGTCTTCGCGAGCGTGCTCGGCGCGACGACCGCCCAGTCCCTCTTGCGATCCAACGCCCCCGTGATGGGCGTCGATCCCGAGGTCTACTCCGGTGCCCGCTTCGGTCTGGTGGACCTGCCGGCGTTCGTCCTCGTCGGCGCGGCATGCGGTGCCTGCAGCGTGCTGTTCTCGATCGTGCTGCGACGTTCGGCGATCGTATTCGGCCGCATCCCCCTGCCGCGGCTGGTGGTGCCGGCCGTGGGCGCGCTGCTCCTGGCGGCGCTCGGCGCCGCGTGGCTTCAGATCGTCGGCGAGTCGTCCGGGCAGCCGCCGTTCTATTCCAACGGATATCGATTGATTGAATCTTTGTGCTCCGGCGTGATGCAGGCGGGCCACGCCACCGGCTGGCTGGTGCTGTTCTTGGCCTCGCTGCTGGCCCTGAAGATCGTGGCGACATCGTTCACGCTGGGCTCGGGCGGCTCGGGCGGTCTGTTCGCGCCGAGCCTCGTGTGCGGCGGCCTGATCGGCGCGCTGGTCGCGGCGATCGCCAACTCCGTCGATGCGCTGCCGGACATCCACCCTGCGCTCTGCGTCGTGACCGGCATGGGCGCCTTCGTGGCCGGTGGTGCGCACGCGCCGCTCGCCGGACTGATGCTCTCCTACGAGATCACGCGCGACTACACCGTGATGCTGCCGCTCATGCTCGCGGTCGTCACGTCGCTGGCCGTGGCCCGCGCGCTCAAGCGCGAAAGCCTGTACACCGAGGACCTGATCACGTACGGCCTGAACCTGGGTCACCAGCGTGACTGGAACCGCCTCGAACGCACGATCGTCGCCGACCTCATGCTCGAGGAGCCGATCCGCGTCTCGCGCAGCGACTCCGCCGATGCGATCATCGCCAGGATCAAGTCCGGCCTGCCGGGCGATGCAATCGTGCTCGGCCCGGATGGCCGCTACGAGGGCATGGTGCTCGATGCCGACGTACGGCCGATCGTCGCGTTCAGCGAGATCGCCCCGCTGCTGACGATCGAGGAACTGGTCCGCCGTGACGTCCCTCGCGTCTCGGCCTCGGACAGCCTCGATGACTGCATGCGCAAGTTCGGACGGACCTCGAGCGCGAGCCTGCCGGTGGTCGATCGCGTGAGCGGCGAGTGCTCTGGCGTGGTGCAGCGCACGACGGTGCTGGAGGCCTACAGCCATGACAGCGACGCCTGAACCGGGCAGCGCAGGCACACCCGCCGCGAGGCTGCGCTTCGGCGCCGCCATGCGCGTGAAGTCAGGCGCGGAGTTCGCGCAGGCCTACAAGGCGGGCGTGCGCGACGATGCACGCTGGGTCGTGGTGTACGGCCGTCCCAACGGCCTGCCCCACGCGCGGTTGGGGCTCAGCATCTCGCGCAAGGTCGGTGGCGCCGTCGTGCGCAACCGCCTAAAGCGCCTGTTGCGCGAGGCATTCCGGCTGAGGCAGCATGAGCTCGCCCCGGGCATCGACCTGATCGTCGTGGGCCGGCCGCATGGCTTCAGGCCGATTGGCGACTACGAGGGCGTGCTGGTGCGTGCGTCGTCGCGGCTTGCGCAGCGGCTGTCACCGGGCACTGGATCGAAGCCCGAGCCGCCCCACGGCTGACACCGCGCGATGCGGTGGGCCGTGAGCCAGCTGCCGCGCCACGCGCCGTGCACTTCCAGCGCCCGAAGGCCGTAGTGCGAGCACGAGGGCTGGAACCTGCACTGCCCTCCGATGAGATGACCGAGCGAGACTTGATAGAGCCGGATGAGAGCGATGCCGACACGGGTCGCTGCGCCGAGCCGCGCGTGCTGCGACGACCGCTCGCAACTGCACCCGGGCCCGGACTCGCTCATGCCTCGATGACCGGGTTGCGCAGCGAGCCCACGCCGGGGATCGACACCTCGACCACGTCACCATGCTTGAGGAAGAGCGGCGGCGTGCGCCCTGCCCCCACACCGGCAGGCGTGCCGGTCAGGATCACGGTGCCTGCGAGGATCGTGGTGCCCTGCGACAGATCGCTGATGATCCGCGCCACGCCGAAGACCATGCCATCCGTGCCGGCATCCTGCATGATCGTGCCATTGACGCGCGTGACGATGCGCAGGGCCTGCGGATCGGGCACCGCCGAAGCCGGGATCGGCGCGCTCAGCGGGCAGAAGGTGTCGAAGCCCTTGCCGCGGCAGAACTGGCCGCCCGAACCCTTCAGCTGCCACCAGCGTGCGCTGACATCGTTGGCGACGGCGTAGCCCGACACGACCTCGAGCGCGCGCTCGACCGGAACATCCTTGCAGTCGCGGCCGATGATCACGGCGAGCTCGCCCTCCCAATCCACCTGCGGCCCGTTGGTGCGGCAGATCGCGGGGATCCGGATCGCCTCGCCATCGCCCACCACGGATGCAGGATTCTTGGTGAACACCATCAGGTGCTCGGGCGGCTTGCCGCCCATCTCGGTGGCGTGATCGAGGTAGTTCTTGCCGATGGCGATGATGGCCGGGGGGCGCTGCATGGCGCCGAGGCTAGCGTAGGTCCACGGCGCCCGCGATCGCTTCGTCACGGCACCTTCGCCAAGCCGCCACGATGGCTTCGTCTTGGCTTCCCCGCGATCACTTCGTCTCGGCGTCGCTGCTGCGTCCGCCAGAGGGCTGCTCGGCCTTCTTGGCCGCTTCGGCAGCACGGGCCGCGCGGAACTCTTCCATGCCCGACGGCTCCGGCAACGCGCGCTCGATGGGCAGCATCTGCGAAAGCGGGTTCGCCGCGTACTCAGCCGCGAGAGGTGCCTTGATGTCGTCGTACACCAGGCGCCGCTGCTCCTCGGGCGCCTTGTTGTACATCGTCAGGCGGTCGTAGATCGGCTGCGAGGCATCGAGCATGACCTTCTGGAAGACGAACCGCACGCTGTCGCGCAGGTCGCTCACGAGATCGGCCATGCGCTTCTCGCCGAATCGGTTCACGAAGTCGTAGTAGCGGTTGCCCTGGAAGAACTCAATCAGGTTGCGCGACTCGCGGATGGCGTCCTCGAGGATCTTCGGCCGGTTCAAGAGGAGCCCTTCGCGGAAGCCGCGCTCGAGCCAGCCGTAGACGTCGCGGCGCGCGAACTCGGGCTGGTACTCGTACTCGCCCCGCGTGGTGTTCACCACGAAGGTGTCGAGCTGCGACTCGTACTTGCTGTTGGGGATCAGCCCCGTGCGGCCGAAGAGCCGGTCGAGCCGGTCGAGGATCGCCTGTGCGCCCTCGTAGTCGCCGATGTGATAGAGCTCGCACACCGCGCTCGACATGAAGTTCTCGTAGAAGTCGCAGAACGAGTCACCACCCGCTCCACGCGTACCGTAGTGCTTCTCGTAGAGCGTGGTGAAGTAGCGGTCGATCGACTTGATCCAGCGAGGATCGGTCAGGCGACCGGGATTGTCCCCGCTGAACGGGTCGTAGATCACGAGCCCGCTGCGCGCCATGGCCTGCATGGCCTGGATCGACACTCGGTCGTTGTTCACGATCTTGTAGACGTCATCGTCGGTGTTGGAGCGCTTCTCGGCGATCCTCTGGCCCAGCGTTGCCCAGTAGAAGGCGTGAGCCTGGGGGTGACGCCAGTCAAGCGGGCCAGCATCGCGCGTGAACTCCCACATGACGGTGGGATCCATGTTGTAGTCGTCGCGCAGCACCTTCTTGCGCAGGAAGAGGATCATCGTGCGCAGGGCGGCCTCGTTGGCGGGGTCGGAGAAGACCCGGTCGAACTCGGCGTAGACGGGATCGTTCGCCTTGTAGCGCTCGTCGAGCTGCAGCAGCTTGGCGTATGGGCTTTCCTTCACGGCGGCCCATCGCCCGTGGTTCAGCAGGAACTGACGGTCGAGCGCGAACTGGAACCGCTTGTCGAAGCCCGACAGGCCGTTGGTCAGGCGGTCAACCAGCGCCTTCACGCCCGGGGTCTTCGCCTCGGCCTCCTCGAGCGTGTCGGGCGCATCCTTGATCGCCGCCATCCACGCGATGCGCTGGTCCATCGGCACCGGCGGTGTGCCCAGCAGCATCTGCCACTCGCGCGCGAGCTCGCGCTTGTAGTGCAGGTGCGCATCATCCGAGTAGCTGTCGACCTTGTGCGCGAACCAGAACGCCAGTTCCTTGTAGAGGATCAGGTCGTTGGGGTTGTAGCGGATGCCGCGGTTGCGGACGAGGTCGATCCCGGCCTTCACCCACGACCAGCGCTCCTCGGGCGTGTTCGTGAGGACCGAGATGTTGTAGGCCATGTTGTGGCCGTGGAAGGCCCACACTTCGCCGAAGCGCGGCTGCAGCTTGGTGATCAGGTCGGCGTCGGCCATGGCCTCATGAAAGAGACCTGCCTGCTTCTGCCAGGTCGCCTTGATCCACAGGTAGTCGACGATGATGCCGCGCAGGGTGCCGATGGCCGTGCCGAGCGCGACGATCGGCGGTGCCCCCTCAACCGAGACATCGGTGTAGCGCATGCCACGTTCGTCGCTGACGGCGACGATCCGCGGCAGGAGCGCACCGCCGCCGAGGAGCGCCACGATGGCCAGGACCACGCACGCCAGCTGGATGAGGCGGTCACGCATCGTTCAGCCCACTCCGCTGTAGATCGCGAGTTCCTTGCGGCGGAACCCAAGCCAGCCGAGTGCGAGCGCGAGACCGGTCCAGCCGATGCCGATGAAGAGCGCCGACTGAACGAGTGCGTTGACACCGATCGAGCGTCCGTCGACCAGCGCATCGACGGGTTTGGTCGCGCCGAAAGCACCCAGCAGCCACTGGCTCGTGAAGGCGATGCCCTTCACCCCCAGCTGCACCCACTGCAGGACGACCGGGGTCTCCTCGGCGATGCGGTACTGCTCGACGCTGATCTGGATGAAGGGCGCCAGCTGCGCAGCGACGAAGATCGTGAACGCCAACAAGCAGGCGACGCCGAAGCTCAGCAGCGTGGCACTCGCCACACCAAGCATGGCGAGGAAGGCGAGCTTCGTCCACTGCACGCCCATCGCGCGCGCGAAGTTGCCGCCGAAGCTCCCGACGGCGTAGAGGATCTCGATCCCATCGGGATCGAACACGATCGTCCCCTCGCCCGGCGTGAAGTTCGTGCCATCGAAGCCCAGCGACATGATCTCGACGGACAAGTCGCCGTTGGCGTCGATGAGGTTGGCGGGGATCGGAAGCACGTTGGCCTGCACCGGCACGAACTGCTTGTCGACCCAGGACCCATCGGCGAAGCGGAAGATCACCGGATGCTGCTCGTGCGAGTCGTCCTGGCCGAGGTGGAACTCGTAGCGCAGGGTGACCTGCTCGGTGCCGCGTGGCACGGAAACGTTGCGGAACGTGAACGCCTTGCCCTGCCCCGCCGGGACCGCGCGCTGCTGGCTGCCGAAGGCGGTGATGCGCTCCTCGGCGAGCTTGATGCGGGTCTCGTAGAGGTCGCGCTCACCCGACTCGATCTCGGACTTGAGCACAGGGTCGCTCTCGATGGCCTGGTCCACCATCTCCACCAGGCGATCGGGCTGCAGCGACTCGTACTCGGCGAGTTGCCCCTGGCGGGCGACGAGCACCTCCTCGCGGACCGCGCGTGCATCGAGCGGATCGGCCGCGGGCCGCAGCGAGAGGTACTGCACGTACGCCACGATGCACGTGGCACCCACGAGCAGGATGCTCGTGTTCACGGCCATGATCCCAAGCCACTTGCCCAGCATGTACTGGGCGCGCGAGACCGGCTTGGTCAGCAGCTGCCAGATCTGGCGGTCACGCATTTCGAACGCCACGGTCGAGCATGCCAGCAGCAGCGTCATGACCGACGCCACGCTGAAGACCAGACCGCACCCTCGGCTGATGAAGGTCTGGATCTGGTAGCGCAGCGGCGACGCAGGATCGATCGAGAGCGGAAGGATCGGGAGCACCACGAGGAGGAGCCCGATGAACGCCACGCTGATGCGCTGGCGCTGCGCCTCGCGCATGACGGTGGCCGCGATCGCGAAGACCGGCGAGGCACCCGAGAGCAGCGCGCCGAGCATGCCGACGACGAGGAGGAACGACAGCGCCAGGGCACCGATGCCCACGAGCGCCAAGGCAAGCGGCACCTCGCCGAACCAGACGGCCAGCGCGCCCGCGGTCCCTGACAGGGCGGCGATGACGATGAGGTGCATCGCGAGGCCGGACCAGATGCAGCCAAGCGCGAGCGCCAGCAGCGCGACCACCAGGCCGATGCAATTCTCGAGGCTCTGCACCAGCCCCGCCGGCGCCCACGCGGGAAGCGTGGGCGAGACGAGAACGCGAGCCAGGTCATCCACACCGACGAGCCGACCTTGCGGGTCGGCCATGCGGGGGACCATCGCCTTCACACGAGGGCCGCCATAGGTGAACTCGCCGATGGTGAGCTCGCCGCGATCAAGCAGCGCGATCGCCTCGGGCGAGCGTTCATCAAGGTCGATGGCTGCGAGGGCCGACTGCATCTGCGCGCGAAGCCCCTGCGCGCGGACCGCCGCGAGCAGCAGCGGCATGGCCGAGCCGACGATCACGAGTGCCGCCAGGATCGACAGCACGAGCTTGCCGCGGCGCGTCTGCGCGAAGCCGGCGAAGCGATCGAGCCTGGACCGAAGGGAGAACATCAGCCCTGCTTCCCCTTCGATCGATCGGAGTCGTCACCGAGCAGGCCCTCGATGATCGAGCGGTCGACGTCCTTGCCCGTGGACGCGCCCGCGCCTTTGTTGGCGCCCTTGCCGGTCGACGCGGCGTCGGCCGTGGGCACAGCTTCCTTCGCGCTCTCAGCGGATGCAGCGTGGGCTGGCGCAGCGGTCGCCGGTGCGGTTGCTGCCGACGCTGGCTTCGAAGCCGGCGCACCACTCAGCTCCGCAAGCACATCCTGCTGTGCAGTCGCAGCAACGGCAGCCTTCGCCGTGGCTGCCGGGGCCGTTCGCTCCTCGCCACGCTTGAGATCGTCGAGGAGTTCGCGACCCTCTGCCTGCGTCGTGGGATCGACGCCGGCTCCGAGGAAGCGCGCCGTCTGTCCACCCTGGAGCGCACCGCTCGTGGCCGCCTGCTCAGCCTGCGCCTTGGCGACGAGGCCCATGAAGAACTCCTCGAGCCGCTGGCGTGCGGGCTGCACCGACTCGACGGCTACGCCTTCCTCGCGGCGGACGAGCTCATCGATGTGACCGATCGTGGCCGACCGGAGCTTCGGCAACCGGATGATGGTGTGCTCGGTGTCGCTGAGCAGTTCGCCAGCGGTGCCCTGAGCACGGATGCGTCCGCCGTACAGGATCACCATGCGCGTGCAGACGTCCTCGACGTCGGCGAGCAGGTGGCTCGACAGCAGGATCGTCTTGCCGCGCCGACCGAGCTC
>CAMDAQ010000086.1 GCA_945888705.1 Singulisphaera sp. GP187 | reverse complement strand
CGTCGACCTGCCCGTTGCCCGTCAGATCCCCCGGGCACTGCGCAGCCGCCGGCACCGCAGCCCCCAACCCCAGCACGATCGACAGCGCGGCGACGATCACTCGGACGGCGTGGTTCAACCCGGCTCCAGTGGACAGGTTCTTCATGTTGGGTGTTCCTGGTTGTGGTGACGAGGCGGTGAGGGTCGATCAGTCGCGGCGATCTCGTGCCGCTTGCGGTTGCAAAGCCGTCATCGTTGGATGACGCTGGTGTGGCCACCGCCCCCCGCGATGGCGGTGCAGGGGCCGAGGTCAGCGGGGATGTTGGTTTGGCCTTCGTAGTTGCGTCCCCACGCCCTGACCGTACCGTCAGTACGCAACGCGATGGTGTGGTAGCCGCCCTCCGCGATGGCGGTGCAGGGACCGAGGTCGGTGGGGATGGTGCACTGGCCGTGGGAGTTCTCTCCCCACGCCCTGACGCTGCCGCCAGCTGGGCAGTTACCCCAGGCACCCAGTACATACGCAAGATCCGCCCCATTCACGATGCCATCTTGATTCACATCCGAGCCCGGCTCATCCGTGCCGTCGCTCGCCCACGCCGCAAGCACCAAGCCAAGGTCTGCGCCGTTCACCAAGCCGTTGCCTGAGATGTCGCCGGGGCACTGCCCAGCTACCGGCACGGCAGCACCCAGCCCCAGCACGATCGACAGCGCGGCGACGGTCACTCGGACGGCGTGGTTCAACCCGGTCTTCATAGTGTGCTCCTGAGCACACACCATAGCCCACGACCGGAAGGGCTCCAAGGGCGGGGGCGGGTTGGAACGGGGATTCGTCGCCGGCTGCCACGGCAGCCTCGGCCAAATGTTGAAAAATCACCATCGAGCGCAGCTGGGCAAGAATCATGGATTCCGCGGAGCGGCCTCTATTAACGGCATTTTTTGACTCCTACGTTCCCTGCCATCAAGGATGCCAGCGCGCAGATGGTCTGCCCGATGGCCTCACACGAAACGGAGTACGTATGCGATCGAACGAGTACGAGCAGCCACAGCGAGCAGCGCTGCTCAGCCCCCAAGAAGCAGCCAGATACCTGGACATCAGCCCGCGCACTCTTTGGGCAATTACTGACGACGGCGACCTTCCTGCTATCTGGTGTCGCAACGTCAAGCGCTACGCCCTCACGGACCTCGATGCCTACATCGAGCATCGTCGTCAAGCGTCTCGCCTTCGCACCAGAGGAGTCTGATCCATGGCCAGTCTGTGCAACGAGAGGAACGGAACCAAACGCATCGCCTTCGTGGATCACCACGGCAAGCATCGGTCCCTGCGGCTGGGCAAGTGCTCGCTGAAGGCCGCCGAGTCGACCCGCACACGCATCGAGCAGCTCCTGCAGGACCGCCGCCTCGGCGTTCCGCACTCGGCAGCGCTCGCTGAGTGGGTGGCCCGGTTGCCCGCAAGCATGCATGAGCGCCTGGTCAAGCTCGACCTGGTGGAGGGCAGGACGAAGTCCATCACCGTGAGCGAACTCGTCGAACGATTCATGCGCACCCAAAACGTCAAGGCATCGACAGCCGCCGCATACAAGCAATGCACCGACAGCCTGATCAAGGAGCTCGGCAAGGACACGCCGATCGATCAAGTCACGCCAGCCGACGCCGATGCGTGGCGCTGCGCCATCGCTCGCTCAGGCCGAGTGCGCGAGAAGAAGGGACCGCGGTCACTCTCGACTGCCACCGTCGCCAAGCGAACGAACATCGCCAAGTGCTTGTGGGCCAAGGCGACCGTCTGGAAACTCGTGCCCGAGAGCCCGTTCGCCCACCTGCAGAGCGGCAGCCAGGTGAACGCCGAGCGTGCGCACTACGTGAGCCTCGACGACACCAGACTGGTGCTGGCCGCATGCCCCGATGATGAATGGAGAGTGATCGTCGGGCTGGCGCGATACGCCGGCCTGCGGTGTCCCTCGGAGGTGAGGGAGCTCCGATGGTCCGACATCGACTGGGTCCGCAAGCTCATGCTGGTCCGCAGCCCGAAGACCGCCGGCAAGGCGACGCATGCTGTTCGAACGGTGCCGGTGAGCCCTGCGCTGCAACCGCTCCTGTGGGCGCTGAAGCAGGTCTCGAGGCCCGATGCCGAGCATGTCGTCGAGCTCGTCCGTCCGGAGACCTGCAACCTGCGCACGAGGTTCGAGCGAATCGTGTGCCGGGCTGGGTTGAAGCCGTGGCAGCGACTCTTTCAGAACCTCCGAGCCAGCTGCGCCACCGACTTCGCCCAGGCATTGCCCAACCACGAAGCGGCGCGGTTCATGGGCCACAGCCCCCTGATCGCTGCGTCGCACTATCTGCAGCCCTCGGACCACAACTTCAGAGCCGTCACCGGCGACGGCCCTTGGATCACGACCACGGATGCCGCCGCAGGTGGCGTACAGAGTGGCGTACACAGTGGCGTACCCAGTGGCGTACAGAATGGCGTACAGGGTGGCGTAGCAGGACGTCGCGCCCCATCGCACGCTCTCGCAACGATCGGCGCTAACCCCAGAAACGCTGCGTGGTTGCGCGAGTCCTTGCGAGACCCTGCAACCACGTGCGAAACCGACGAATGGGCGAAGAGGGATTCGAACCCCCGTAGGCATAAGCCAGCAGATTTACAGTCTGCCCTCGTTGGCCACTTGAGTATTCGCCCGACAGGATGTCATGCCCGCGCACGACTGCGGGGGGGGGAATCCTACCTCGCGGCGGGCTTCCGGGCAACCGATTGGCGCAGCGAATCAAGCCACTTCACGCTCACGCGCGGCTTGTCCTTGCCCTTGGCGCGATGGGCGATCACGAGGTGGATGCCGAACATCAGGGCGGCCACGGCCAGCGTGGCCGCGATGTAGAGCATCCATCGATGCGCATCGGACTCGAACTGCCGACCAAGCTTGGCTACGCCGACGCCGATGAGCATCTGCGCAGGCGCGGTGATCGCCACGCCGCACATCTCGACGAGCAGCACCTTCCACCACGCCAGGTGCATGAGCCCGCTCACGGTGATCATCGGCGTGCGCGCGCCCGGGATGAACCGTGCGATGAGCAGCGCGATCGCGCCGCGCTTGTCCATCTGCCACTTGACCTCGAGCAGCGTGCGCGGGCCGATGAGCTTGAGCACGCGGCGGCTGCCGATGAGCCGCGCGCCGAAGTGCCGGCACATCCAGACCCAGCCGACATCGCCGACGATGATGCCCGCCCACGCCGCGATGCCGTACTCGGCGAAGAGCGCCCAGTCGACGGTGCCGGCTGCCGTGACCGTGCCGATCCCCGCCGGGATCAGGATGAAGTCCTCGCTCAGGTGCAGGCCGATGCCGCAGAGGACGAAGGCCATGAAGATGGCGAGGGCGCCGTTGCTGGCGAGCCACGCACCGGCCTCGCGCAGCATGCCGCCCGACGCGGCGTCGGCCTCGGGGAGGACGACGCAGGCAAGGGCGACAAGCAGGGCGGCACGCACGGAAGGAGTATAGGGACGGCGCGTTCAGCCCAAACGAAAGAAGGCCGCCCGTGGGGGCGGCCTTCAAGGTCAAGCAGGTTGCTCCGGCGCGATCACTTCGCGTCGGTCGGGATGCGCATGCCGTAGAAGCTGCGCCACACGAAGAAGCAGGCGATCAGGCTGCAGGTTAGGCCGATCCACATCTTGGCGGGGTGGTCCTTCATCGCGATCGCGATCTCGACGGCCAGGAGGCCGAAGAGGGTCGTGAACTTGATGACGGGGTTCAGGGCCACCGAGCTGGTGTCCTTGAAGGGGTCGCCGACGGTGTCGCCGACGACGGTCGCCGCGTGCAGGTCGGTTCCCTTGGCGCGCAGGTTCACTTCGACGATCTTCTTGGCGTTGTCCCAGGCGCCGCCGGCGTTGGCCATGAAGATGGCCTGGTAGAGGCCGAAGAAGGCCATGGCGACGAGGTAGCCGATGAAGAAGTAGGGGTCGAAGAAGGGCAGGCCAAGCGCGAAGAAGAAGACGACCATGAAGATGTTCGTCATGCCCTTCTGCGCGTAGACGGTGCAGATCTCGACGACCTTCTTGGCGTCATCGATGCTGGCTTCGGCCTTGTCGAGGTTGATGTTCTCCTTGATGAACACCACCGCGCGGTAGGCACCCGTGACGACGGCCTGGGTGGCCGCGCCGGTGAACCAGTAGATCACTGCGCCGCCGATGAGCAGGCCCAGCAGGATCTCGGGGGTCACGATCGAGAGCTTGCCGATCACGAACGTCGAGGCTTCCTTGAGCTGCGCGACCGTGGCATCCGGCGGGGCGACCGACTTGATGAGGGCGAGGATGATGCCGAACACCATCGTGGTCGCACCGACGACGGCGGTGCCGATGAGCACGGGCTTCGCGGTGGCCTTGAAGGTGTTGCCGGCGCCGTCAGCCTTCTCGAGGGTGTACTTCGCGCTCTCGAAGTCGGGGGTGAAGCCGAAGTCGCGCTTGATCTCGTCCTTGATGCCGGGCTGGGCCTCGATGCGGCTCAGCTCGTACACCGACTGGGCGTTGTCGGTCACCGGGCCGAAGCTGTCGACCGCGATGGTGACGGGGCCCATGCCGAGGAAGCCGAAGGCGATGAGGCCGAAGGCGAAGATCGGGCCGGCGAACGAGTACGCCTCGGGCATGAGCGCCGCGACGTCCTTGTTCGTCGAGAAGTACCAGCCGATCGCCATGAGACCGGCAATGACGAGGCCCTTCCAGAAGGCCGAGAAGTTGCCGGCGACGAAGCCCGACAGGATGTTGAGCGACGCGCCGCCCTGCTTGCTGGCGTTGACGACTTCGTCGACGTGGCCCGAGCTGGTCGAGGTGAAGACCTTGGTGAACTCGGGGATCAGCGCGCCGGCGATGGTGCCGCAGCTGATGATCATGCTGAGCGCCCACCAGAGGCTCTCGAGCTTCTGGCCGTTGTACTCGATGCCGCCGAGCAGCCACTTGCTGGCGATGAAGGTCACGATGATCGAGATGATCGAGGTGATCCACACGAGCCAGGTGAGCGGGGCTTCCTCGTGGAAGTCCTTCAGGTTGGCGTACTTGGCCTTGCTGATGGTCTCGTTGATGAAGTAGCTCGCGAGCGAGGTGACGATCATCAGCGCGCGCATGGCGAAGAGCCACACGATGAGCTTGCCGCACATCTCGCCGGCAGCGCCCTCGTTGCCGAGCGAGTAGGCCAGGAACGCGATCAGGGCGACGCCGGTGACGCCGTAGGTTTCGAAGCCGTCGGCGGTCGGGCCGACCGAGTCGCCCGCGTTGTCGCCGGTGCAGTCGGCGATCACGCCGGGGTTCTTCGGGTCGTCCTCGGGGAGCTTGAAGACGATCTTCATCAGGTCGGCGCCGATGTCGGCGATCTTGGTGAAGATGCCGCCGCAGATGCGCAGCGCGCTCGCACCGAGCGATTCGCCGATGGCGAAGCCGATGAACGAGGGGCCGACGAGCTCTGCCGGGAGGAAGCAGAGGATGCAGATCATGAAGAAGAGCTCGACCGACACGAGCAGCATGCCGATCGACATGCCTGACTTGAGCGGGATGCCCAGCACGGGCAGCGGGTAGCCCTTGAGGCTGGCGAAGGCGGTGCGGCTGTTGGCCTGGGTGTTGATGCGGATGCCGAACCACGACACGCCGTAGCTGCCGAGGATGCCGAGCACCGACGCGGCGAGGATCACCGTCACGTCACGGAAGCTCTTGTGCTCGAGGTAGCCGAAGTAGAAGATGATCGCGCCGGCGATCAGGATCCACAGCACCGACAGGTACTTGCCCTGCTGGATGATGTAGCTCTTGCAGGTCTCCCAGATGATGTTGGAGACCGCCAGCATGCTCTTGTGGGCAGGCAGGGCAACGGTCTGCTTGTACTGGATCAGGCCGAAGAGAGCACCCAGGACGGCGACCACCAGGCCACCCATCATGAGGTGCTTGCCGGTGAGGTCGCCACCGAAGGTCACGGTGTTGACATCCGGCAGCTTGAGGTCGGCCTCGCCGGCCATGGCCGAGGCAGTGGCGGCGAAGGCCGCCAGGGCGGGAACGATGAACGATGAGAGCTTCATTGGTTCGTGTCTTCCGTGTTCAGGACGGGGGCGGCCCCGTGAGGCGCCGCGTTTTTGAGGGGGCGGAGTGTACCGGACCCCTTCGCATCGGCAAGGAAGGACTGGGTTCGTGACGATTGGCACGAGCCCAAGGGTCGGCGGGGGCGGATACTTCGTGAAAAGTTTCTCGAAGTGGGGTTTGTGGTTTATAGGACAGTGACGTCCAGTCCGCTGGGCGCGACCTGCAGATCCACCTCGCGCGCGCCGGGGGCGGGCGGACGGTGGCGCAACCGATCGCGCACGCGATCCGCCGCACGGGCATCCTTGGCGACCAAGAGCATGAACCCGCCGCCGCCGGCGCCGGCCAAGGTCCACGCCGCGAGGTCGCGCTCGACCGGCTCGATCATGGCCTCGATGGCATCGTTGGTGCTCGCCGGGTCCATGACCCGCTTGAGCCGCCAGTACTCGGCAAGGCGCTCGGCAAAGGCATCGAGATCACCGTCGAGGAGGCTGGATCGCATGGCCTCTGCGCCAGACTTGAGACCTTCCACGGCGGCGACGCGGCGTGGATCGCGCAGGAGCCAGCCACCGACCACCGTCTCGAGGATGTCCTTGGCCATGCGCTGAAGGCCGGTGTAGACGAGGACTGAGCGCTCGTGGAAGGCATCGATCGTGCGCTGGTCGAGCGCGAGTCGCTCGACCGCAGGCCATTGACCGCGGCCGGGATCGGTGCGCGTGATCTTGAAGCCACCGACGAGGCCGCCGACCTGGTCCTGCCAGCCGCCGCGCGTGCCGATCATCTGTTCAAGCAGGCTGGTGCGCACGACGAGCCTCTCGATGGCGCTGCGCCTGCGCCGGCGAAGGTCCGCCTCGGCGCGACGCGCGGAGAAGTCTTCGCCGACCATGGCGGCGAGGGCGGCGAGCATCGTTGCACCGAAGATGCTGCTTGTGCCCAGGCCGCTGCCCTTGGGCACGCCGCTGAAGATCGTGAGGCTGACGCCGCCGCCGAATCTGCGCAGGGTCTGATGCAGCGCGCGGGAGGGATCGTTGGGCACGATGCCGGCGAGCACGAGCGCGGCCTTCGGCAAGGCATCCCAGTGCCGTGGATCGGCGAAGTCCAGCGCGGTGGCCGTGTCACGGATCGTGACGGCATGCCCTTGGTCGACGCTGTGGATCGTGATGACGGGCTCGGCCGTCAGCCGTGCCACGACCTTGATCGGGTGCGTGCCGTGCAGGAGCAGTGCGGTGTTGAGCACGGTGCCGCCGACTTCGTTGCAGATCGGTGGCGTGTCGCTCCAGCCGCCGGCCAGGTCAAGCCGGACTGGCGCGTGCGCGTGCACGGTCTGGCCCGTGCGGATGGCCGCGCGTGCTGGGCGATCCGGCAGCGCGATCGACTGCGCAACCGCCTCGCCCACGCTGCGCATGGCGGCGGAGCGAAGGTCGTTCGCAGGGACGGTGCCCGGCAGGTGACGGGCGGTCAGGTTCGAGAGCGCCATCTGCACGCGCGCACGATCGAGGGGGTCACGGGCGTTGCGTGCGGCGTCGACGTAGCCCGTGGCCAGTTCGAGCGCGGTTGGGGTGTCGGTCACCACGCCGTGAGCGGCAAGCGGGCAGGCTGTGGTTTCGCGCGCGATCCATGAAGGCAAGTCGTTCACGAGCGAGGCCTTCACGCAGGCGTGGTGATGCTCGACCATGGCACGGGCATCGGCACGCGTGGCCAGATCGGCCGCGCTCACGCGTGCGCTCGCTCGCCACGCTGCGCTAGGCCGTGCGTTGGTCCGGAGCATCCATCCCAGCAGGCGTTCCATCAGGCGCGGGTCGCTGGCGGCCTCGGTGGTGGACACGACTGGCCAGAGACAAGCGGTCCAGAGACTCCGTACGACCGTGCCCGGATCGAAGACATCGCCCGGATCGATGGCCCGTTCACGCAGGAAGGTCGTCAGGGTATGGCTGCCGAACGTGGCGCCATCCTCGAGAGCGGTCTTGAAGTCGTCGTCGAGTCCGTGCAGCACGCGCACGGCGCGCCGCCCGCGCACGGGCACCTCGAAGGCGCACCAGCCCTTGGGCAGCGTGATCGACCGACCGAGCTGGCCAAGCCCCAGGAGCAGGTTGTTCCCATCCAGTCGCGCTCGGTCCAGCAGGCACTCGACCAGCGCCGTGCGGCCAGCACCCACATGGTCGTGCGCCGCGCGCGAATGCAGTCGGACCTGCGTGGTGCCGGCGAAGCGCCCCAGCAGCTCGACGTACTCCCTTGACGTTCCAGCGTGATCGAACGAGCAGGGGGCAAGAAGCGCTGCTTGGACGTGGCGCCCGCGAAGGCCACGGTGGAGCTGGGCCAGGTCATCGTTCCACTGCCCGGCAGCGCGGTACGGCGCTGCGAACGCCTGCTTGGAAAGCCCCGGCATGGCGGCGCGCATGAGGTGGTCGTAGAGGTCGATGGCGGGTGCATCGCCGCGTGCGATCCTCTGCAGGAGCGCGGGGCCGGTGGCGCGCAACAACGCTTGGCAGCTGATGGCGCTGAAGGCGATCACCCCGGTGTCGACGAGCAACATGCCTTGGCGATCGATGGCTCCGGCCGAGCGTGCGGCTGCGCGCGATGGCTTCTGGAGTGCCGTGCGCACCTGCGATCCCTTGGCCACGAAGACACCGTGGCGCGTGGCCCGTGAGAACGGCTGCGGGCTGGCAAGCACGGTGATGTCAGGGCCCGACAGGTCGATCGCACGGCCGTGAAGGCCCAGCATCATGTCGCCGGCAGCGACGATGACCTGACCGGGGCGCGGGACGATCGAGACGAGATCGCGCATGAGTCGCGCGAAGACGCTGTCGTCCGAGCCCGGTGCGCCGGGCATGGGAGCGAACACCTTGCCATGGGCGCTGAAGGCCGGCAGCCGTCGGCTGTCCCCGCCGCAGTGCACGATGGCGATGCGGCGACCGGCCAGGGCGCGAGCGATGCCGGTCGTGCGCGTTGCGCCGAAGCGACGTGCGGCCCAATCGATCGCAAGCAGCGTGCTCGAGCCACTGCCGGCGCGGCGGCCCAGGGGATCGGGGAGCACATGGGTCTGCGCGATCCCCGGCAGCTGGCCGCGCTCCGCACGCCACGCGAGCTCGAGCCGATACCCGTGCGCCTGAAGGTCATTCGACGCGGTGACGATGACGAGGTCGAACACCGGGCCCATGCGCGCGAGTCTACGGCGTGGCCACCACTACGCTCCCTGCATGCCGACCTTCGCCCAGTGCCTCGACCTGGTGGATGACCCCGCGCGCATCGCCGAGTACCGACGGCTGCATGAACGGATCTGGCCTGAGGTGGCCGCCGGATTGCGCGAGCTCGGCCTCTGCAACATGCGGATCTGGATCAGTGGCACGCGGCTCTTCATGACCTACGACGCGCCCGAGGGTTTCGATCCCGCCCGCGACTACCAGGGCTATGCAGCGCAGCCGCGCGTACGCGAATGGGACGAGCTCATGCGCACGTTCCAGCGCCGGGTGCCGGCGGCGCG
>CAMDAQ010000085.1 GCA_945888705.1 Singulisphaera sp. GP187 | reverse complement strand
GATGACGATGCACCTCACCATGTCCACCGCCCCGCCCGCACGCCGACGGCACGCGTGATCGCGCGCTGGTTGGCGATCGCCTGCTCGAGGGCGCTCATCGCTCCGGCACGCGACTCCGCGACCAGATCGAGCGCACGCTCGGCGGCGGCACGCTCGGCTCGCGATGCGCCCTGTGCAGGCAGCGCCAGTGCATCGAGCAGCGCAGCCTGCCAGGCGATGAAGCGCGCCACTTCGCTGTCGGCCGCCCGAAGCCGCAGCGCCGCCGCAGCGCGCGCGGGCTCGGTGCCGATGCTGCCCTGCACGATGGCCTCGATCGAGGCCGTGCCCAGATCCCCTTCGCTGCCTCGCGCCGGCACGGCGCCCAGGAGCGGCGCCATGCGCTCCCACGAGAGCTGGCACGCCGCCACGCGCTGGCGGATCGAGTCGGCTTCGCCTTGGGCCAGCGCGATCGCGCGCTCCACGAGCGCCTGACGGATCCGGATGGCGCCGTCGGTCGAGGTGGCATCGAGCCCAGCTCGACCGAGCCACGCACCGATCGCGGTCGACGCCGTTCCCGCGTCGGCAACCGCCAGAACGTCGAGCCAACCCATCGCCATCTCGGCGCTCGAGGCGAAGCGCGCCTGCGTCACGGCGCGTGCGCGCCTGGAGAGCCCGTCTTCCGGGCCGCACGCGAGCGACGCCAGCGTGCGTGCATCGGAGGGGCCGATCTCGTTGGCCGCACCGAGCCATCGGTTGAGGGCGAGCACGCGCGCCTCGGGACCGTCGGCACGCTCGATCGCCACGGCCAAGCCCCCGTCGCTGACCGAGCGCCTGCGTTGCACAGCCGGCTCGGGCGCTCGGAACGCCTCGGGCATGCCATCGAGGATGAGCCGCGCGTCGGCCACGCGACCTGCCTCAAGCAGGAGCGCCGCCTCGGTCAACGCCTGCACGCGCTCAAGCAGCGAGAGTTCCGCATCGACGCCCGCACCGGCGGAGAGCCGTGACCCCTCCAAGCGCGCAGCGAGTTGATCCCAGTCGGTCGACGGCGCAGGTGCGCGTTCGCGCGTGGTGGGTGTTGCCTCCGGGATCGACGGCACGGCGTTGGGCACGTGCGGCGGAACCACGGATGGGGGCGCGACTGGTGCCGCTGCTGGCTGCCGATCCCTCGCATGCTCCGTGGTCGTCGACGGTGCTTCATCCTTCAGCTTCGGGGCCTTGGCGATCGGCTCCTCCGCACGCCCCCGATCGAGCACCGCCAGCGTGAGCGTGGCTGTCGCAGCAAGCGCAAGGATCGCCGCCATGGACCCGATCACCCACGGCAACCACGATCGGTCGCGATCACGGCGCGCTGCCTGGGCAGCCGCCGCGCCCCCAGCCGACGAGGGCGCGACCGGATCACTCGACGGCCCGCCGAGCAGTTCAACGAGCGCAGCGGGATCAACGCCATGCATTGCGGCCCAACGCAGCGCGCGCGCGCGAGCCTTGCGGTTCCAACCACCCGAGCTCGCGATCAGGGCGCGCAGGCCATCGGGGTCTGCCGCATTGGTCGATCGCTCCACGAGGTCGCGTGCCGCTGCACGGAGTCGTGCGCGCGCCGCGATGAACGCCGGGTCGTGCTCGGGAAACCGCGCATGGATCGCACGAAGCCTGTTCGTCGCGCGCTCGAGGATCTCCTCGCGCGAGGCATCGGGCGCGACGCCGATGAGTTCGTGCGGCGGCGCATGGGGGCCCACGCCGAAGCACGCGTGGATCGCGTCGATCATCCTTCCACCCCCAGCCTGCGCGCGAGCTCAGCCAGCGGTTGCGCCTGCGGCCCCTGCTTCCATCCGGGCGTGAGCGTGAAGAGCTGCCGCAGCGCGGTGCGCGCGCGTTCGGCATCGACCCTCGAGAGCGAATCGATCAGCATCACATCGACGGCCGCCCGCTCTGGATCATCCGAGGCAAGGCCCGAGGCGAGACGGGTTGCCCATGCCACGGCGCGCGCATCGTCCTTGGCGGCGCGGGCGGCAGCAAGCACGCGCAGCAGCGTGCCACGATCGGGCGATCGATCGGCCAGCGCCGTCGCCACGCTCATCATCTGCGGCGCTAGCGACGATTCGCCAGCGCGAACCGCCACGGTCGCCACCTCGACCCACGTGAGCGCCAGGGCCGGATCGACGGGTGGATCGATGCCATCCTGCGCGGCCATCGCCGCGTCGATCGCCAGTCGATCTCGCCGCGCGGCGTCGATCGCTCCGGTACGGATCACCTCCCACGAGGCATCCAGGACAACGCGCGCTGCCTTGGCGCGCTGCGCCCCGTCCAAGGCGCTCATCGCCGCAAGGGCCTGCTCGGGGAACCCGCGCGCGCACGCGACACGGACCGTGGCTTCTGCAACCACGGCTCGTTCCGTCGCATTGAGCGCCTCCTGCGGCCGCGCCGCCGCAATCTCATCGAGCAAGCCAGCTGCGCGCGCCACCGTCGCCGGTGAACGGAACCACGGGAGCGTGGCCGTCACGAGCTGGCGCAAGACCACGGGATCGATGCGTCCGTCCGGCCACGCCGATCCCGGCGCGGGTACGGCACGCATCACCAGTTCGGCCAAGCGACGTCGATCGGCAGGAGCGGCTGCGCGCATCCGCTCGTAGGCCGCCGCGCCGAGCGCGTCCTGCGCCCTGCGCCACGACGGATCGGACTCGTCCACGGCTTCGAGCGCCAGCAGAACGGCATCGTCATCGATGCCCTGTGTCGCAGCGAGGATCGCCGCGCGCGTGGTCCACTCGCCGGCTGGCGGACCCGCCACGAACGCGAGCACCTCGTCGCGCAGAGCGGGTTCCTTCGCGGCCGCAAGTGCCTGCAGGCGGAGCCACTGCACGGCCGGCGCGGGCTCGCGCATCTGCGCAAGGCACTCGCCCGCGATGACCGCAGCGCGTGATGCATCGCCGGCCCGCAAGAGAAGCCGGGCAGCCTCGAGCTTCAGCGTGCTCGCCGCCGAGCCCTTCGTGCTCGCCGCAACACCGAGCGCGCCCTCGGCCGCGCTGCGCAAGGCATCGGGCGTGGCCGAACGATCACCCGATGCCGTGGCGAGCGCACCGAGCGCCTGCACGAGACCGCTCGCCCCCGATGGCGGGAGCGCCTGCGCCACCCACGAGACCAAGTCGCCGCGACTTGAAGCAAGCAGCATCGGCAGCGCGGCTTCGACCACGCGCAGCGCTTCCGGATCGCTCGCACCGAGCCGTGCCGCACGTCGCGCCACGCGTGCGAGCGCGGGCTCGAAACCCTGCGGAACCTGACCGGCGCCAGTGAGCAGCACTCGGGCACGCGTCCAGTCGCGCGCATCAAGGCACACCTGCAGCCGCCACTCCATGGCAGCGGTGCGCACGGCCTGAGCCGTGACCGGATCATCGCAGAGCTCCAGCCAGCGCATGGCATCGCTCGCACCGCCGCGCGGAAGCAGTGCACGCGCCTGCGCCATGCCGACGATCGCCCACGCATAGACCTCGTTCGAGCGCAGGTCCACGCTGACGTCCTCAGGCTTCGGCGTGCGGCCGTCGAGTTCGAGGACCTCGGCCAAGGGTCGGATCGCCGACTCGGCCAGGTCTTCGACGCCACGACCTTCACCCTGCGCGCGCAGCCACGCACCCTGCAGCCGCGACCACGCCAGGCGCGAACGCAGCAGTTGCTCGAAGCCCGCCGGCGTGCGCGAACCAAGATCGTCGACCATCGCCTCTGCAAGCGATGCAGCCCGTGCAGCCCAGCCGATCGCCTTGGCCACCTCAGCAGCTGGAACCTCATCACCTGCCCGGAGCCGACCGATGACCTGGCTGCTCGCCTCGAGCAGCCGCGCCACGCACGCCATGCCCGGCGCATCCACGTGCACGCTGGCGAACTGATCGAGGATGCGCTCCAGCCGCTGCGCCAGCGCCTCGGCGAGATCCGGGTCAGCCGCCTCCGCCATCGGCTCGATGACTCGCACCAGATCACGCGCCACGGCCTCGCGTGCTTCGGGCGTAGCGGCCTGGTCGAACCGACGTTCGGCCACATGCCACGAGAGCCGATCGAGCCGCAGCGAGCCCGACAATCGTTCGAGCGCCGCAGCATCGGCGTCCAGACGCTCCTGATCGGCGTGCGCTGGCCGGGCGATGGCGGCCATCAGGACGAACATCGCCACGCACATGCCGCACAGCGACCGCGCGGACCAGCGCATCCAGCGACGCATGCCCACGACATCACCGCGCGGGCGCATACGCCACCTCTCCGAATCCTGCATCGCTCGCGGCTTGCATCGCCGCTGCCACCGAAGCCACCGATGCGCTGTCGTGTCCACGCACGAGCAGGCCCGCCTCCTTCGGCAGCCGCTCGAGGATCGCGCGGAGTTCATCACGCGACACGACAGCATTGCTGCCAACGGTGAAGGCGGCAGCACTGCCGCCGCGGACCTCGATCACCTGCGGGCGCAGTTCGGTGGCCGTCGACGCGGCGCGCGCGGCCAGTGCCGCAGCGAGCTGCTCCTCGCGCCGTTCGACGCCCGTGGTGAAGATGAAGTAGGCCAGGAGCAGGAACGTGGCATCGATCATGCTGGTCATGCCCAGCACGATGCGACCACCTCGGCGCCCGCCCCGAGCGAACCTCATCCGCCGCCTCCGGGCGTGGTCGCCAGGCGGATCCCATCGAAGCCTGCCTGCCGGCACGCGTCGATGACGTCATTCAGGCGCGCACCCGGCGCGCTGCGATCGGCACGCACGACCGGCACATGGCGACCACGCTCGGCCAACGAGGCACGCGCGGCTGCACCCAGTTCGTCCATCGTGACCGAACGACCCGCCACCTCGCAGCTCCCATCGGCGCGGAGCGAGACGACGAGCCCCGGCCCCGTCGGTGTGGGATCGGGCGCGCCGGCTTCGCGTGGCAGGTCGAGCTGCACGCGCGTGGCCTGAGCGATCGCCGCCGTCGTCAGGAAGAAGATGAGCAACTGGAAGACGATGTCGATCATCGGCGTCATGTCGACGCCGCCCTCGGCCGCCATGCGACGCGCGAACCTCATGCACGGCCCCCGCGGCCCTTGGCTGCATGGCGCTCAAGCTCGGCGACGACGCGGTCGCACTCATCACCGACCAGGGCAACGATCCGCGTAAGCCGCGTGCGCAGGAACGTATGCAGCGCAATGCACGGGATGGCCACGCAGAGCCCTTGGAACGTGGTGATCAGCGCGATCGAGATGTTCTCGGCGAGCCGCTGGTAGTAGCCCGAATCGTTGACGGCGCTCGACGCCACCGTCTCGAAGGCACCGATCATGCCCTGCACGGTGCCGAGCAGGCCAAGCAGCGTGGCGATGTTCGCGATGGCCGCAAGCCAGTCCAGCCGCTGCTCGAGCTGCATCGATTCTTCGCCGCCGGCATCCTCCATGGCGCTGCGGGCTTCGAGCGGACCGAGCGGTCCCTGGCTGGCACGCTTGAGCCCCGCACGCAGCACGCGGCCGGCGAAGCAATCGGCATCGGCGAGCTTGAGACGCTCGAGCGCGCGGCCGAACTGCCCTTGCGAGGCCATCGTGTTGACGTCGTCCATCAGCGATGCAGGGGCCAGCGACGCCGCGCGCACGTGCACGAGCTGCGCCAGACCGAGCGCCACGGCGATCACGCTCAGACCAAGGATCACGTACCCGACCACACCACCGCCGGTGATGTACCGCAGGTAGGTGGCCGAGGCCTCTTGGGCAAGGAGCGGCATGGAGTCGAGGCCGAGGAGCGCGTGCATCACGGTGAGGGTCCTTCCTGGAGCAATCGGGTCCGGACGGTGGTCGCGCCGCGAGCATCGCCCGCGGCATCAAGCGCCTGCGCGCCGAGCGCGGCGCAGGTCGCAGACAGCATGGGAATCGCAGCGTCATCGCACGCGACGACGGTCAGGAACTGCTCCGCCGCATCGAGGGCCAGACGGCGCGCATCGGCCGAACCGGCCTTGGCGCCCCGGGCCTCGAGCAGGAGCGACTGGCCGATGGCCGCGCGGCACCAGTGACGCACGGGCGTCTCGGTGCGGACGAGCATGTCTGCGAGTGCTTCGCGCGCACGCTGCCGCGTGCTCGATGCGTCGGCGAGGGCATCCATCCACTGCTCGAGCACCAGCCGCTCGCGACGCATGACGTCATCCTTCGCGGATCCGCGCGGGGTCTTCGGCAGTGCCTTCGGCGCCACGCCTGCCTGACGGGCCGCGACTTCGCGCAGGAGCGCGCTCCATGCCGCCGCGCGCGGAGCGGTCGACGGCGCGCCATCGAACGCCGTCCAGGCCTCGCGCGCCTCCTTGGGGTCGCTGTACGCAGGACAGAGATCCGCAGGCCAGGGAGCGAGCGCATCCTCCGCGGCGAGCTCGATCGCCCTGAGTTGCGCGAGCGACGCAGCGGTACCTCGGCCGCATGCCTGCAACGATCGGGCCCATTGCAACCACGCCGACTGCACGCAAGCACCGCGCGCGCCAGCCAGCAGCGTGGTCGCGCGCTCAAACGCCTCGGCCGCGAGTGCCGCATCGCCGCGGGCCAGCCGCTGCTCGCCGCGCCGGGCCGCATCGCCAGCTTCGATCCATGGGGACCACGTTGGATCAGCAGGCGCGATCGCTCGAACCTCTGTCCAGGGGAGCGTGATGTTGGCCTTGCCTCCCTCGAGCACGATGACGATGCCGCAGGCATCGGCACGAGCCACGGTGCCGCGCACCGGTGCGCCGCCCCACGGCGTGCACTCGATCGCCTCGGCGGCAAACATGGCTGCCGCAAGCACGATGGGCACGGGCGCCATCACGGCGGACCCTCGGGCACGAAGGTGAAACTGCCCCCGCTCACGGCGGCCACACGTTGGAGCTGCACCTTGCCGGCATCGCTCCCGAGCGCAATGCAGTGGATGACCGCGGGCCGCCCCGAGGCGTTCAGCGCCAGGATCGCATCGACTTCCTCGGGATTGATCTCACCGTCGCTGAGGAAGTACACGAGATCCGGTCGCTCACCCTGTCCGAACGCGCGGCGGAACGCGCCGATCGGCGACGTGTCGCCCGAGGGACGCATGCCGGCGAGAAAGGCCACGAAGTCATCGCGCGAGGCGCCGCGCAGGCGGGTGAAGGCATCGAAGCCCGGCGGCGAGATGACGGTCGTGTCGTAGAAGAGCACGCACGCCTTGGCGTAGTCGGGCAGCGCCCACACGGCAGCGGTGACTTCGGCCCGCGCGCGATCCATGCGATTGCCGCGGGACATCGAGCCGCTCTTGTCCACGATGAACGCGACGCGGCGACCAGTCCCCTGCACACCGAAGAATGTGGTCCCGCCCCCACCGCCGCCACCGAACCCTTCGCCGCCGCCACCGCCGGCGCCCATGCCGGTCCCGGTACCGAATCCGCTCTCGATCGGGACCGGCGAGCCCTGCGTGGGCAGCGGCATCGCCTCGGTGCTGACGGGCTCGGCTGCGCCCGAGGACTGGAGCGCCGGCATGTCATCAGCCAACTCGGTCGAAGGCTCGGCGGGACGCTCCAGAGGCGTGGGCGCGGCGAGCACGACGTCGAACACCTCGAACTCCGGCTCCGTCGGGACGGGACGAAGGATCGGGATCAGCGCCAGCACACCAACGAGCAGCAGATGGAACGGCACGCTGAAGGCGACCCCGAGCAGGATGGCGCGCAACAGCCGGGGCGCACGCACGGGTGGCGCGCCGCTCTCCTGCCGTGCTCCTGCAGCCGACTGCACGCGCTTCCTCCTCGTCCGTTGGACACGAAGGATTGTAGTACGCTCCGATCGGATCCCCACCCATGGCGAGCCCCTACAAGCGCATCCTCCTGAAGATCAGCGGCGAGTCGTTGGCCGAGCAAGGCCAGTTCGGGATCTCGCCGAGCGAACTCGCGGTCATCGCCGCCGAGATCGCCGCGGCCAAGCAGTCCGCGACCTTCGATCTGGCCGTCGTCGTCGGCGGCGGCAACATCATCCGGGGCGCGAAGCTCGCCGCCGCGGGCAAGTTCGACCAGAGCACCGCCGACTACATGGGCATGCTGGGCACCGTCATCAACGGCCTGGCGCTCAAGGAAGCCTTGGCCGCCGTCGGTGTCGAGAGCCGCGTCATGAGCGCGATCCTGCTGCCCTCGGTGGCCGAGTCATTCATCCGCCCCCGGGCGCTGCGCCACTTCGAGAAGGGCCGCGTGGTCATCCTGACCGCGGGCACGGGCAACCCCTACTTCACGACCGACACCTGCGCGAGCCTGCGCGCGATCGAACTCAACGCCGACGTGCTGCTCAAGGCCACCAAGGTCGATGGCGTCTACACCGCCGATCCGCGCAAGGACCCCGCCGCCCGGCGCTACGAATCGCTCACCTTCGGCGAAGCGGTCGAGAAGCAGCTGGGCGTGATGGACCTGACGGCGCTGACCATGTGCATGGAGCACAAGCTGCCGCTGATCGTCTTCGACTACAAGGTGCCGGGCAACATCACGCGCGCCGTGCGCGGCGAGCCGATCGGCACGCTGGTCAGGGCCTGAATCAGGGCCCGAGCCACGGCATCACCACCAAGGACCACGAGGAACACCATGGATCTGGACACCATCCTGCTCGAGTGCGAGGAACGCATGCAGAAGTCGGTCGACTACCTGCAGCGGGAACTGCGCGGCCTGCGCACCGGCCGGGCCAGCACGGCCCTGCTCGAATACGTGAAGGTCGAGTACTACGGCAGCATGACCGACCTGCGCGAGCTGGCGGCGATCAGCGTGCCCGAAGCGTCGCAGCTGCTCTGCAAGCCCTTCGATCCCAGCGCGAAGGCCGCGATCATCCGTGCGATCGAGACGAGCGGCCTGGGCCTCAACCCGCAAGCCGAGGGGAACCAGATCCGCATCAATGTGCCACCACCATCGGCTGACCGCCGCAAGCAGCTCTCGGGCCAGGTGAAGAAGCTCGCCGAGGAATCTCGCGTGTCGATCCGCAACGAACGCCGCGACGCGAACAAGTCCATCGACCTGGCCAAGGCCGATCCGAAGGTCAAGGTCAGCGAGGACCAGGCCAAGGGCGCCAAGGAATCCGTCGACGACCTGACCAAGCAGTACACCACGCGCATCGACGAGATGGCCGCGAAGAAGGTCGCGGAAATCGAGGAGATCTGAGCATCATGCGGGTGCCGACTGGCCATCCGCCCATCCACCGCCGGGAGGCCTGAGCATGCGCTGCCCGAATCCCGACTGCACCGCCGTCGATACGAACGTCGTCGACAGCCGCCCCGCCGAGGAAGGCGGCGCGGTCCGGCGGCGCCGCGAATGCAAGGCCTGCGGCCGGCGCTTCACGACCTTCGAGCGCATCGAGCGCGCCGAGCGGCTCATGGTGATCAAGCGCGACGGCTCGCGCGTGGCCTTCGACGGCGAACGCGTGCTGGCCGGCATCCAGCAGGCGTGCTCGAAGCGGCCCATCGAGGCCGCCATCATGGAACGGATCGCCACGCTGGTCGAGGACGAACTGCATCGGCGATTCGCCCGCGAAGTGGACAGCGCTGAGATCGGCCGCTCGGTCGCCGTCAAGCTTCGCGAAGTGGATCCGGTCGC
>CAMDAQ010000084.1 GCA_945888705.1 Singulisphaera sp. GP187 | reverse complement strand
TTGCCGGCGCTGTTCGGTGCGATGGGGCATGAGCCCCGCGTGGAGGAGCTGGAGACGCAGTACGCGGGGATCCTCGTAGGCGGCGGATTGGCGACACTCGCCGGGAAGGCGATGTCGAACTTCTTCTTCGGCATCCACCGGCCGAAGGTGGTGACCGTTGCCGCGATCCTGGGAAACGTCGTGAACGTGGTCGGGAACTTCATCCTGATCTATGGGGAGCGGGGCCTGCCGGGCCTGGGCCTGCCCGGGATCCCGGGCACACAGGCGTACGGCGTTGCTGGCGCCGCGATCGCGACCGTGATCGGGACCTTCGTCGAATTCCTCGTGCCGTTCGTGGTGTTCCTGGGCCCGAAGCTGCACGCCGAGCTGGGCACGCGCACTGCCTGGCGGCCGCAGTGGGGCATGCTTGGCGGGCTCATCCGCACCGGTGTGCCCAACGGGATCCAGTTCAGCAACGAGATGATCTGCTGGGCGCTCTTCATGAGCACGCTCGTCGGCCGCTTCGGCACCGATCACCTGGCGGCTGGCTGGAGCGTGCTGCGGTTCATGCACATGTCGTTCATGCCGGCGGTCGGCTTCAGCGTGGCGACGGCAAGCCTCGTGGGCAAGTCGATCGGCGCGGGCCGGCCTGACGACGCCGTGCGCCAGACGCACGCGGCGCTGACGGTCTCGCTCGCCTACATGACCCTGTGGGGCATCGTCATGTTCGTGTGGCGCCACGACATGGTCGGGATCTTCGCGGACTCAGGTGACGTGCCGGCGGAGCAGGTCGCGCGCATCGTCGCGATCGGCGGCACGCTCATGATCTGCGCCGCGGTCTTCCAGACCTTCGATGCCCTGGGCATCATCTACACCGGTGCCTTGCGCGGCGCCGGCGACACGCTCGTGCCCGGCATCGCCACCGTCACGCTGAGCTGGGGGCTGATCGTGGGCGGGGGGCTGGCGCTCGTGGCCTGGTTCCCCGAATGGGAGAGCACCGGGCCGTGGCTTGCGGCCACGGCGTACATCGTCATCTACGGGCTCTTCATGGCCTGGCGCTTTGAGAGTGGCCGCTGGCGATCGATCAAGCTGCTGGGTGGGGCTCCCGAGCCCGCGCCGGGGCTCGAACCGGGCGGTTCCGGCAGCGTCGGCAGCGGTTCTTGAGCGTCGCCCGGGTCCCGCTATGATCCCCGGGCTCGGCTCCGGACGCCCGGAGCCGCACGAACCATCTCGAGGAGCTCCGACCCATGCCCACCGCCACCGTGGCCGCCACCACCCATCCCGTGATCGCTGAACAGGCCGAGCAGTTCCTCAAGACCGGCCATCGCATGAAGGCCATCGATCTACTCCGTCCGATCGCCACCACCGGCGAGGATGCCGCACTGGCCGTTCGCCTGGCGTCCATGCTCGAGTCGGTCGGTGAGGATGAAGAGGCCATCTCGCTGCTCGAACGCGTCTGCCGCATGCCGACGCCGCCGATGAACGCGCTCGTGAACCTGGCGATCATGTACGAGGACGCTGGCGACTACCTGCGCGCCGAGCGCTGCCTGCGCAAGGTGCTCGAGACCGAGCCCGCGCATGAGCGCGCGCGCCTCTTCCTGAAGGACGTGCTCGCCAGCCGCGACTGCCTCTACGACGAGGATCAGGCGCGCGACGATGCCAAGCGCAACCAGATGCTCGACCAGCCGGTCACCGACTTCGAGCTCTCGGTGCGTGCGCGCAACTGCCTGAAGAAGATGCAGATCCGCACGCTGGGCGACCTGCTCAAGATCACCGAGAGCGAGCTGCTCGCCTACAAGAACTTCGGCGAGACCAGCCTGATCGAGATCAAGCAGATGCTCGCGGCCAAGGGCCTGCGCCTGGGTCAGGGCCTCGAAGGCGCCGGCTACGCACGCGTGCGCAACGAGATCTACGAGAAGCTCAAGGAGCAGGTCGGCGCCGAGGTGCTCGAGAAGTCCGTCGCGTCGCTTGAGTTCAGCGTGCGTTGCCGCAAGGCGCTCCAGATGCTCGGCGTGCAGACGCTGGGCGATCTGGCCAGCCGCACCGAAGCCGAGCTCATGGGCGTGAAGAACTTCGGCCAGACCAGCCTTGACGAGATCCGCGAGCGCCTGGCCGATCACGGCCTCGGCCTGCGCACGCTCGAAGGCTGATCGCTCCGAGCGTCCTCGATTCTCAAGCGGTTTCCCGCGGCCTGTCGATCCCTGCCCTGGCGGCACGCCGATGTCGCACGGAGGTGTGGCATTGAGGAGTGGCATCGCAGGTCGTTGGAGTCTGGTCGCGCGAATGAGCTCGATCCTCGTGGCCGCAGGCGCGTTGGTCGTGGCGGCCTCGTGCTCGTCGCCGCCGGAGCCATCGCCCACCAAGCCCGCGCCGCCTTCGAGCGTGGACCGCGAGCCGCCGACCGCTCCAGTCGAGGTTGTCGAGGCGCCATCGCCTGAACCGGTCGCGCCGGCGCCCGCACCGGCGTTCGCCCCGCGGTTCGATCCACCGCGACCCGCTCCGCCGAAGGTCGAACCGACCGTTCGGGTGCGCGTGGGCACGCGACTGCGCAAGCCCCAGTCGTTCACCTGCCCATCGGGCGAGTTCACGGTCCTTTCCGGAGCCGAGCGCTGGACGGCCGCTGCGCCGCTGCGCGTGGCTGCCACGGCGACGGGCTGGCAAGTCACCGCCAAGGGCAGCGCCCGTTCCTTCGCCGTCGGGCCGCTGGAGCTGCGGCCGATCGGCAAGGCTTCGATCGAATGGGATGGCACGGGCTGGCCAGGCGTCGTGACGCTGGTTGCGCTGCCTGATGGACTCGATGTGGTGATGGAGGTTGGGGTCGAGGAGTACTTGCCTGGAGTGCTCGCGAAGGAGCTCTACCCGCAGTGGGACGAGGATGCCTTCCGCGCGCAGGCGGTCGCTGCGCGCAGCTGGGTGCTCGTCGAGGAATCGCGTTGGGAGGGTCGTCGCCACTACGACGTCACGAGCGGCGAGTCGAGCCAGGCGTGGGCTGGCCACACGCGCAACGCGCGCGCGCGCGAGGCAGTCGCCGCCACGCGCGGGATGGTGCTGGTCTTCGAAGGCGGTGTGGTGCCGGCGTTCTATTCCAGCTCCTGCGGCGGCCGTGGCGCGAATGCGCTCGGCAGCGTGACCCTGAATCCGAACCATGACATCGCGCCGGTGCGTTCGGGCGACCAGCCTGCGCGCACGGGCTGCTGCGAGTCGTCGTCGTTCAAGGCCTCCGCGCACTATCGCTGGACCGCCACGCTGCCTGCGGCCACGGTGCAGCAGGCGATCCGCGGCTTCGGCCAGCGCAACGGGTTCCCGACCTGGGCCGGCATCGACGTGCCGATCGCGATCGAGGCCTCGCAGACCGCTTCGAACGGGCGGCCGGTCGAATACCGGCTTCGCTTCAAGGAGCGCAATCCCGTGATGATCCCGGCAGCGCGGCTGCGCGAGGCGATCAACGGTGGCATTCCCGGCGAAGGTGGATCGCGCACGCTCAAGAGCGACGACTTCACGGTGGCGTCGACGCCCAAGGGCTTCGTCTTCACCGGCCGTGGCTTCGGTCACGGCGTCGGCATGTGCCAGCACGGTGCGCAGGCCACGGCGAAGGCCGGCAAGAGCTGGCAGCAGATCCTTGAGCGTTACTATCCCGGGGCTCGCTGCGTGCGCGCGTGGTAGCGCGGCCGCGGGCATCGTGGCACGCACCTCGGCAGACCGCATCGACCCCGCATGTTCACCGGCATCGTCCAGCACGTGGGCCGCATCACGGCCGCCGCCCCGACCCCTGCGGGCGTGCGGTTGACCCTTGATCCCTGCGGCTGGTCCCATGAGCCCGCGCGCGGCGACTCGATCTCGGTCTCGGGCACGTGCCTGACCGTCGTCGAGGCTCGGCCCGGCGCGTGGAGCTTTGATGTCATCCCGCAGACGCTCGCGCGGACCACGCTCGGTTCGGTGGCCGCAGCGCGCGGCGTGAACCTCGAGCACGCTTTGCTCGCGTCGACGCCGATGGGTGGCCACATCGTGCAGGGGCACGTCGATGGCCTGGGGCGTGTGGCCTCGGTCGAGACCAGCGGCCAGTGGCGCGTGCGCATCGAGCCGCCCGAGGAGGCCGCACGGTTCATCGTCGCGCAAGGCTCGATCGCGGTCGACGGCGTGTCGCTCACGGTCGCCGATGCCGCCACGGACGGCGCGTGGTTCGAGGTCGCGCTGATTCCCGAGACGCTCGCACGCACCACGCTCGCCGCACTGGTGGTGGGCGATGCCGTCAACATCGAGGCGGATCACCTGTCCAAGCTCATCGCGCGTGAAGTGGCGCGGCAGATGGCCCTGCGTCCGTCGCCCTCCGGTCGCGACGGCTGATCACTGCCGATCGATGCAGACGAGCGTCACATCGTCGTGCAGCGGCGTGCCCGCGCAGGCTTGGTCGGTCTCGCGCGAAACGGCGTCGCAGAACGCCTGAGCCTCGGTCAGGCTGCGGTGGCGGGCGAACGACTGCAGGTAGCGATCGTTGGGGAGCCGGTGCTTCTGCCGCAGGACGGCTGCATCGGGGAACGCCTGCTCGAAGCCGTCGGAGTAGAGCAGCAGGCGATCGCCGGGTGCGAGCTCGAGCTCCGCTTCGCCGAAGGTCGTGCCTTCGAAGACGCCCAGCAGCCCGCCGGTGGTGCCGTGGGGTTCGAAGCCGCCGCCGGCGCGCGCGAGCAAGACCGGCGGGTGGCCCGCGCAGCTGAACCGCACGTGGCCGGTCTGCACATCGATGACGGCATACACCGCGGTCGCGAAGCGCGAGGCGTGCTCGGACCGAGCGAGCATCTCGGCGTTGAGCCGCTCAAGGCTTTCGGCCGGGCTCAGCAGCCGGTACGCGTTGCCCGCGATGTCCTTGGTCGGTAGGGCGCGGCCGATGACGAGGGTCATCAGCGCCGCGGGAACGCCATGACCGACCGCGTCGGTGATGAAGACGCCGAGCCGGTGCTCGTCGAGCCGCATGACGTTGTAGAGATCGCCGCTGACGAATTCCGCTGGTTTCCACAGCGCACCCATGCGGACCGAGCCGAGCGTGGGGAGCGAGCGCGGGAGGAAGTCCCGCTGCACGCTCGAGGCCAGCTGCAGCTCGTCGGTGATCCGGTTCACTTCGGCGCGCAGGTCGCCGCTGCTCGCGTTGGCGGCGATCGCTTCGCGACGCATGCGGTCAAGGTCGACCTGGCGCTCGAGGAGGCCCAGCAGCATGCCCGCAACGAACTCCGGCGGCGCATCGGCGGGCGCACGCGCGACGATGGGTTCACCCGCATCATCGGCCCCCAGGCAGAGCACGGGCACATGGCGCGAGAGGGCGTCCTCGACGAGACCGCGCACCTGCGGATCGGCGCTCGCGGAACCGAGCACGAGCACCGCTTCGGCGCGCCGCACGCGGCTTCCGGCCTGCGCGGCGTAGGCATCGCCGCCTTCACAGGTGAACGATCCCATCGCAGCAAGGGTGCGGGCGACCGCCGCTGCGGTGGCGCCGTCGCGCGCCGCGAGCACCGTGACGGCGCGCGGCCTCACTTGGCCAGGTCCTTCAGCGCCTTGGCATCGAGCGTGACCTTCGTGCCGGGCACGATGCCGAGTCGATCGATCGTGCGCGCCTTCAGCTCAATGACGAATTGCGCAGGCTTACCGCTGGGGTAGCGGCGCAGGCGGTTGAAGTACGCCTGCTCGCTCTCGCCCTCGGCGCGTGGCGCCTCGGCCACCATCGTGTAGGCGCTCACGACGAACCCTTGCGGATCCACGTAGAGGATGTCCATGTCGGTGATGCAGTCGCGCATCCAGAACCCTTGCGGCTCCGGCGAGCGGAAGGCGAAGATCATGCCACCGTGCTCGGGGATCTCGGCGACGCCGCCGAGGCCGCGGGCGCGCGTGGCGTCGTCGGCGGAGATCGTCAGGTTGAAGACCTCGCCCTTGATCTCGATCCGCCCGGGATCGGAGCCGCCGCACGCGGCGAGCAGGGCAGTCAGGGCGAGCACGATCAGCGTCACGGTCCGTGGCATAGCCACCGGACGATATCCGGCGTCACCCGAAGGCGTGCCTTCATCGCCACGAGCGCGCGCAGCGCATCGGGCGTCACGGTGCCAGCGAGTTCGGCCGGCGATGACTCGCCGCGCAGTTCGGCGGCCCGGCACCAGTGCCGGACGAGCTGGCGCACGCGCCCCGGTGTCGCGCCCGCAGCAGCGAGCGCGCGCAACGAGAGTGCATCGTGCCGCTTGGCCAGTCGACGATCGGCCTCGTCGACGACCAGCGGCAGGTGCCACCAGCGGGGGCGCGTGCCGCCTAGGGCCTCGATCAGGACGGACTGCAGCACCGCGCTGTCGAGGAGGTCTTCGCCGCGCATGACCTCGGTCACGCCGGCGGCAAGGTCATCGACCACCACGGCGAGGTGGTAGCTCGGGACGCCGGCCTTCATCCAGATCAGGGGATCGCCCCAGACCAGGGAGGGATCGAGCGTGCGATCGTCGTGCAGTTCGTCATGAATCGTGCGCGGTCCGGCCGGGCAGGCGAATCGATGGTTGCACGCGTCGCTCCGGAAGCCCCACGCTGCGCCCGAGGGCGGACGCAAGGACGGCGGGAAGCGAAGCACGGCATCGCCCTCGTTGGGCGCGTTGGCTTCACTGGGTTCGGCGGTCGCCGCACTGGCCGCTCGAACCTGCGCACGCGAGTGAGGCGCCTCGAAGACGAGGCCGCGGGCCGCAAGCGCATGCATCGCTCGACGATGGCGATCCGCGTGGTCCGACTGCAGCTCGGGCTCACCGTCCCAATCCACGCCGAGCCACTGCAGGCACCAGAGCGCGTCGGTCCGTGCCTCGGCCGAGGCCCGCGAGGCGTCGAGGTCCTCCAGGCGCAGCCTGATCGACCATCCGTGGGTGCGTGCGAGGGCCCAGGTGCAGAGGAAACTCCAGGCATGCCCCAGGTGCAGGTGGCCGGTCGGGCTCGGCGCCAGGCGCGTGACGGTCGGTGCCATCGACGACGAATATAGTCCTTGCATGCACCGCTACTCCGACGCCGAAATCGACGCAGCGCTCAGCCGGCTTCCTGAATGGTCGCGCGTCGGCGAATGCATCCAGCGCACCTTCACGTTCGTCGACTTCGTGCAGTCGATGGCCTTCGTCAACGGTATCGCGGAGCACGCCGAGCGCGTGCAGCATCATCCCGACATCCTCGTGCGATGGTCCAAGGTCACGCTGAGCCTGTCGACGCACGACGTCGGCGGGATCTCGGTCAAGGATGCCGACTTCGCAGCGCACGCTGACGCGGCCGCGGCGTCGCTGAAGCAACGCTGACGAAGTCGCTGTCGCGCCCGATCAGTCGGGGGCGCCGGATTGATCGGCGCGGGGTTGATGCGCGCCAGGTCGACGGGCGCCGGGTCGATGGGCGACGTGCTCAGCCGATCGAGGCCCGTAGCGGTGCGAGGGCATCACGCAGGAGCGTCGCCCGTGCGGCCGACTGCTGCTCGAGCGTCTCCATCGGATCGCTCGGGCGTGCCAGGGCCAAGTGGGCCGGCTGGACCTGCAGCAGCAGGCGATGCACGAGCGTCGAGTCGATCGCTTCCGTCAGGCCGCTGGCGATGCCGAGCCGCAGCCGGCCGAGGAGCTTCATCGCTTCGTCGAGCGGCATGAGCCGCGAGTGCGTGAGCAGCGCTGCGGCGCGGATGAACCGGTCGCGCGCTGCGGCGGGGGCCTTCGAGCGATAGGTCTCGCGAGCCAGGCGTTCGTAGCGGATCACCTGCGGGATGATGCGATCGCGCAGTTCGCCGACGACTTCCTCGTCCCGCATGCCGAGCGTGATCTGATTGCTGAGCTGGTAGAAGTCGCCCATCGGCTCGGAGCCCTCGCCGTGGAAGCCACGCAGCGCCAGGTGCAGGTCCTTGGCGGCGCGGCGCACACGATCGAGTTCGGACGTCAGGCGCAGGGCCGGCAGATGGAGCATCACGCTGACGCGGATGCCGCAGCCGACGTTGGTGGGGCAGGCGGTGAGGTAGCCCCATCGATGGTGCCACGCGAAGTCAAGCGCCGACTCGGCCCCTCGGTCGAAGGCGGTGGCTGCGGCGAAGCACTCATCGATGCGCAGGCCCGAGTACATCGCCTGGATGCGGAGGTGGTCTTCCTCGTTGACCATGACCGAGAGCGTCTCGTCGGCCGAGATGCCGACGGCACGCGGGGCATCCGAAGCCGCGAACTGCTTGCTCACCAAGTGCCGTTCGACCATCTGCGTGCGCTGCTCGGCAGGGCACGCTTGCAGGTCGATCCATCCCAGCATGCGGCCCCATGCCGCACCTTGCGCGCGGTCACGGACCATCGAGACGACGTCGCGTCGCTGGGTCGTGGAGGCTCTGTTGGTGAAGGGGAACCCAGCAAGGTTCCGGGCCAGCCGCACACGACTGGCCACGACGACGTCGGCATCGCGACCGAGCGGTCCAAGCCACGGCCCGCCGTTCTCGATCGGCTTCATGCCTGCTGCCCCGCGATGCCATCCACCTCGCGCAACGCGTTGCGGACTTGGGCGGCGACTTCGTAGCGTTCGGCGGCGACGGCCTGCTCAAGGTCGTTCAGCAAGCGCGCGCGATAGGCCTGCCGGGCCTCTGCATCATCTCGGCGGGCCGGTGCGCGGCCGCAATGCGCCGTGGCCCCACCCTGCGCACGCTGGATGGCCTGGTCGATCACCGGTGACAGGGCGTCGAAGCAGGCCGAGCAGCCGGCGAGGTTGTGCTTTCGGAACTCAGCGAGCGTCATGCCGCACCCGCCGCAGGCAGGCTGGTGACGCTGGCCGGTCAGGTGTGCCGCCAGCAGTTCGGCGATGGGCGCGCTGGCGGGCACATGGTGCATCTGCGCTGCGGCGTGCTCGGCGCAAAGGTGCACCGTCGTCTGCACGCCGGCGGTGATCACCGTCTCGTGCACGACGGCAGGCTTGTCGCACTGGTCACACTTCATCGTCACGAAGTGTATGCATCGACCACCACCGAGCGGATCCGTGCAAGTTCTTCCAGCAGTTTCGTGGCTGCCGCCAAGGGCTGGCAGGTCGCCTTGTCGCTGAACGCGCGGGCGGGTTCGGGATGGCACTCGAGGAAGACCGCATCCACGCCCGCGGCCACAGCGGCGCGGGCGAGCAGGGCGGCGCGATCAGGCCGGCCGCCGGTCATGGCGCCCTCGGCGCCGGGAAGCTGCGTGCTGTGGGTGACGTCGAAGCACACCGGCACGCCCAGGTCGGCCATGTCCTGGAGCCCCGGGAAGTCGTTCACCAGACGGTGGTAGCCGAAGAAGGTCCCGCGCTCGGTCAGCATGATGCGCCGTGCTCCGCCTTCGCGCACCTTGGCCAGGGCGTTGCGCATCTCGGCGGGGGCCATGAACTGCCCCTTCTTCACGTTGACGGCGCGACCGGTCTCGGCTGCGGCCAGCAGCAGGTCCGTCTGCCGGCAGAGGAAGGCCGGGATCTGCAGGATGTCGACCGCCTGCGCCGCGCGCGCCGCCTGGTGCGGTTCGTGGATGTCGGTCGTCGAGGGCACCCCGAGCCGGTCGCGCATCGCGGCGATCATGTCGCAGCC